>NZ_JFXL01000026.1:0-39352 GCF_000588255.1 Acinetobacter sp. 1424608 | reverse complement strand
TTTTTTTAGATCGATGGGTGGTTCTGTTGGAGCTTTTGATTGATCGAAAGCTTGCGAGGAAGCTGAAATCAGTTGATTTTTCCAGTCGATAATTTGGTTTTGATGAACATCAAATTCAGCACTCAATTCAGCAAGTGTTTTTTCTGCTTTAATCGCAGCAAGTGCTACCTTAGCTTTAAAATCATTTGAATGATTTCTTCTTGGTCTACGTGCCATAAAATACTCCATATATTGATGTTTATAACATCATTTGGGGAGCAAAATATCACTTATAAGTGTTGTTCAAATTTCCTGATCCACCTCTAACCTCCAATTAAAGCTAAAGACAAATTACTACTACCGATGAAGCAAATATTTGGTTGTACTATATTCAACATTTAGAATTATTTCCTTCCTTTAGATATACTACAAAAAGAAATATTATTTATGACTTAAGTCATGGACCGTTAATACAATAAAAATTTAATAAATTTTTATGAATGTTAAGTTTAATTTTACAACTAAACTCTATTTTGAGCTAAGATTACTCTATTACTTATGACGTTATGAATAACAAATTAAACTAAATTGTTAAAAATATGTAATTAAAAATTAATTATAGCTTATCTGATTTAAGCAATATAGTTGCCAGACTTAAAGTGGTTTTATTTAACATCCACTTAAAGATCTTTGTTCTTTTTTTAAGAAACTTTCCGCTATTCGTGATGCTTCCTGATAATTTATTTCGCTGTATACCCAAAATGACAAAAGCTTTCCACCTAAATGAAAGTATTGCTTATAGTACTCATTTATATCATCTGAATGAGGGTTTCCAACACAGAAACTATCTTCATTAATTTTTCTTACTTTACCGTTTAAAATACCGCCAATACAAATATCCATTTTTATACCAGTTATAATGTTAACTTATACAACACAAATTTAATTTTTATATTATATAAAACAAATAATCAACTTATTTAATATTTTATATAAAAAACCCACAAAGGAAGAAGTGGGTTTTTTAACTACGTAGATGATTTCATGTTATTTAATTGAACAAATGGCCAAAAAATAAATCAAATAAAATCATCAAATTATGTTATTTAAGCATTCGTCACAATTGTGATATTCGAAGCTTGTGGGCCTTTTTTACCCTGTGTCACAGTAAACTGAACACGCTGGCCTTCTAGAAGAACTTTAAAGCCTTGTGTTTGAATCTCAGAAAAATGTGCAAAAACATCTTTACCTTCATCAGTTTGAATAAAACCAAAACCTTTAGTTTCATTAAACCATTTTACTGTACCAGTAGCATTAGACATAAATTAATCCTAATTTTAAAAACATTAACATTTGTTATTGGGTATTCCAATTGAACTAAAAAATATACACTCTACTTAAATATCTAATAATATACGGAGGATTATAAATAAAACTGCGAAAAGAGAGATTTAGGGTAACATGAATATTTTTCTAGTTAATGTCGACTATACACGCTTCTTAACGAATTGCAATCTCTATCTTGATTAATTGATTTTCCACACAATTTGTGCGTCTCTAACGATCACTTATCTATTGATTTTAAATGCTATTTTTTAATTTAGTTAATTGTTTTAACTTCAATATATTAATTAAATATATCTTATTTTTATACTATAAAATTTTATCTTTTGAAAATTATTAAGCCTCTCTTTACGCTCTAAAACTACTTTAATATCTTACTAAAATATTTTACTTTTTTATAAAATATACAGACTTGTATATATACACTTCATGTATTCTGATTTAAAGTACGTTTGCAGCTTAACATATTGATGATAAAAAGGAAGTAGCCACGTGAACGGTCTCTTAGTTTTTATAACCATTGCTTTTCTTACCTTATCCAGCCCTGGACCAGGCGTTTTATTTACAGTAACAAATTCAATAAATTATGGTGTACGTACCGCTTTATTCGGTATTAGCGGTTTAATCATTGGTATGTTCATTATCGCTGTGATTTCTGCAAGTGGTGTTGGTCTCATTATTACCAGTAACCCCACCATCTTCACTGTTTTAAAGTTTATTGGGGCCTTTTATCTTATGTATTTAGGTTATAAAAACTTTATAAAGAAATCTCCTACTCAAGATTTACTAGAAACTGAACACAACGATAAAATCGTGAAGAAATCAAAACTTTTTTATCAGGGGCTATTTGCTTCATTACTTAATCCGAAAACGATTGTCTTTTTTATTGCACTTTTTCCTCAGTTTATTGATATTAAAAAAGAAATATTAAATCAATTTCTCATTTTATCTTTAACCTTTTGCTTTATCGGATTTTTAATTCATTTAGTTTATGCTAATTTTTCTTCAATTTTTAAAGAGAAAATGCTTGCCGGAAATAATTTTGCAAAACTGAATAAAGTGAGTGGTTGTATTTTCTTTCTTCTCGCCATTTTACTTATTACTCAATAAACAATTTGTATTATAAAAAGAAGAATGGACCAACTTGCTATATGTATTCAGCTCAAGCAAGTTGGTCTTTTTAAAAACTCACACGGTTAGCAAGCCATCCGTAAAAGAATTGTTCATACTTTGGATTTTTCTCTGTAATTTCAATATAGCGTTGGCCTTGCATAATATTTAGAAGACGTACCATCACTCTTTCCCCTTCTTGACCGCGCTTTTTAATATAGAGTGATAAAGCCTGTAAGGTAGAAGGCCCATATTCACCATCTAATTTAAGATCGCTCCATCCCTCTTTTCCTTGTCTGTTTAACAAATTCAAAGCACGTTGTAGAAGTGGTTTTGTGAAACCAAGACCACAATTTACTCCTGTATCGAGCAGTTCTTCAGCGATGATCGGACTAATCAAATTAATTTGATCAAATCGCGGCTCAAGCCAATATTGCTTTTTATAAATATCTCTTGCAGTTTCTAAAGGTAAATCCTCCATTTCACCTTGATATCCATAGCTACGTGCAACTGTTTGAGTAATTCCAAATTTGGTGGCATGTCCAGAGTCAAGCGTATCATTTACATAACCACCTTCACGTTTTATAAGGGCATCTAGATATTGTTCAACATACATGGGCCTGTCCTCATTTATATAACTCGCTGATAGCTATTAACTTTGAATATCATCTTTTGCTTTTTTTAAGTCTTTCATTACTTCAACAATAGTTTTTCCTTCTTGTTTATTAATGAAGTTAAATATCCACCTCACAATTGCCCAACCAGGTAAGCCACAAATAAAGAAGAATCCACCTAAAGTGATCATGCCCCATATATCGGTCACCCATTCATGTAAGTCCCATTTCATGATAATGAATGAACCACCAGTCAAGCTTGAGACAATAGTACAAATCAAACCTACTACCCATTCTTGAGGCGAACGTGGGAAACGCATGATTAAAACCACCGCTACGACTAAGCTTACTGCTAAAGCGATCATCATGACCGTACCATACAGCTTAAAAATAGAAGCTAGTCCATTTAATGTTAAAAAATTTTCCATAATACAATCCTGTCTCATACTTAAAATTTGAAAAATAATCGTACTTACTACATTGTTATTTCTCATATTTTTATAAAAAATTGCTATACACCCGTGCTTAGCCTAGCCGTTCTTTTTCTTTTAAAACTGGCATACATATATGACTTATCTTTTTTGACCAAAAAGTTGAGATAACACGCTGCCGTATATCGGAAACTTTTGTGAGCCATTAAATTCTTTGTTAGATTCTTCATGTTCTTGATACCCTTTATCGACGAACATTAAGCCTGATCCACGGAATCGGGCTTTTTTTATTCATTTTTTATTTTTTGATAGCCGATCTCTACCACTGATTTACTATCGCCATTTTATATTCTGTCGTCCATTGAGGCAGAATACTGATCACTACTTACCAAGCCATTGATACAAAATAAAAATATGTTCTAGTAAAAATATTGCATTAGTTCTATCAATGAGCTCTTATAATTGATATTATAACTATAGTTATTATTAGTCAATAACTATAGTTGTTTTACTAGATATAACTTTAGTTATATATTTGTGATAAGTTAGCTGGTGCGATCATTATGGCTCTTAAAGACCGTTTAAAAGATTCAAGGATTAAAGCTAAGAAAACTCAGGCAGAAGTTGCTGAAGCAGTAAAAATGTCTCAGCCTGCCTATCAAGCTTTAGAATCGGGAAAGAATTTAAAATCTGCTTTTCTTCCACTCATTGCACAGTTTTTAGGTGTAGACGCTTATTGGCTTACTACTGGTAACACAGAAGACTCTTTTAGAGAAAGTGATGTATTTAGTCCCACCGTTGTCAGCAGTGATGTAGTAGATCAATATGTCTGGATTGAAGTAGTTGAAGCAAGTTTTTCTTGTGGTACAGGTGAATCAATCGAATTTCATTTTGATACAATTAATGGAAAAATTCCTTTCCCTGCTTCTTTCTTTAAAGAAAAGCGCGTTCCTCAGGAATGTATGCGCATTATTAAAGCTAAGGGCGATAGCATGACTGACTACATCAAAGATGGAGATTTGGTCGGCATTGATATTTCTCAGACAGAAGTGATTGATGGAGAAATCTATGCTGTTTATTTCGCTGGCGAGGGAATGATTAAACAAATTTTTAAAGAAGCTGATGGCTCTTTAATTTTGCATAGTTTAAATGAAAAATTTAGAGACCGCCGTGTAACTGAAGAGAACGGGAAAAACTTTAAAGTAATGGGCCGTCAGTTCTGGCGAGCAGGTTAAATGAGTTATTAAATATAGCTAAAATAATAATTCTATCATTTTCAAATTTCTTACTTTTTTATAATTTTAATTATTTATATAACTTAGAGACATAAAAAAACCTATCTCCTTTAAAAGAGATAGGTTTTCTTGCTTTAGTACCATGATGTTATCAACAATATGTATTTAAACGATAAAGTTGATTAAAACCAGCATAAAAGCTTTTTCCATCTTGGTTTAGCTCAATTTCTTCACCATTTTGAAGCTGAATTTTCTTTCCAACTTCTACCCAACGATATCCATCAAGCGAATTTTGCTTACGCACATGAGGAATAATCCTCACATTGATTTCATTGCCATTTACGGCTGTGGCAATGTGCCACTCATTTACTATATTCACAATCGTATTCACTCATTACTGAGCTCATGTGATTTAACGGTATTTAATTAGAACGCTAGATTTAAGGTATGGACAGTTCGTCTAGAATTTAATATTTAGCTTGATATAGGGTTATTTATAAGCTAATTGCTTTTCATGAGTTCGTATCATGAAAAGTAGTACATCACAGAGCATAATATTTTTTGGATGCGGGAGTCGGATTTGAACCAACGACCTTCGGGTTATGAGCCCGACGAGCTACCAGACTGCTCCACCCCGCAATTGGAAGTATGCTTTATACGCCTATATATTTTATAAAGCAAACTTTATTTTTTAATCGGTTGTAATTATTAACAATTATCTTTTTATTAATTTTTTATTTTTACCATTCAGTCTAAATCGACATCGTAATTTCTAATTTTTATTTCTTTAAATTGTTGTATTTATTTTAAATAGAACGCGATATTCATAGACATCAATTGCCTTGCTTGGATAGCTTTTATACTATCTAGTTTCATCCCATTATTAATAGTTTATATGTCTGATCCTCAGTTCTCTCTAAGCGAATATCTCGGCACTGTGCAGGAAGTCATACGCCTGACCTTTGACGAACCGGTATGGGTTAGAGCAGAGATTCGGAATTTAAATATTAAAGGTGGACATTACTATTTAGAACTTGCAGAGAAAGATGTTGACACCGATAAAGTGATTGCCAGTTGTAAGGCAACCATCTGGAAATTTTCAGCGAGTAAAATTGTTTTAAAGTTTGAACGTGAAACAGGAATTGAGTTAGCAAGTGATTTAAACGTTTTAATTAAAATTAGAGCGCGTTTTGATCCACAATACGGATTTTCAGTCAATATCGAAGAAATTGACTCAAGTTTTACACTTGGGGAAATTGCAAAACGTTATCAACAAATTGTAGAGCGTTTAACCCAAGAAGGTTTGATTCATAAAAATAAACTTCTCCCTACCCCTTTTGATATTGAAAATGTTTTAGTGATTGCTCCTCAAAATGCTGCAGGTTTGGGTGACTTTAAAAAAGATGCAGATGCTTTAGAAAGAAATAAGGTTTGTCATTTTGTTTATCAAAGTGCGACCTTTCAGGGGAATACTGCTGCTGTTAGCCTTATGGAGTCCTTGGCAACAGGTTTAAAGCAATGGGCAAATCGTTATAACTTTCCACCAGATCTGATTGTAATTATTCGTGGTGGTGGTGCTGTAAATGACTTAGCTTACTTAAATGATTATGAGCTTGCCGCACTTCTCTGTAAACGCAGCGTTCCGATTTGGGTTGGTATCGGGCATGAAAAAGACCGTACCATCCTTGATGAGATCGCACATCGTTCGTTTGATACTCCAAGTAAAGTGATTGCTGGTATTCGTAATCATATTGTTGAACGTGTACAAGAAGCGGTAGATAGTCTACAAACGATTAAACTGCTTTCTCAGCATCAAATCACGACTTATCAAAGCAAAAATGATCAATTGCTTCATCACATTAAGTCTTCTGCACAAAATCAACTTAACTCGGCGCATCGTCTACTTGACCAGATGAAAGAACGTATTCAGTTCAGCTCACAGCAACAAGTTAAATTTTCCTTAGCTCAAATCGAGTCATTAATGAAAGAAATCCTTTTGCAAAACCCTAAACAGGTTCAAGCTAAAGGCTATGCAATTGTCAGATCCGAAGGAAAAGCGATTCGCTCTATACACCAAATTTCAAGCCCCTCCATTGCCATTGAAATGCAAGATGGCGTAGTTGAAGCCAACATTACACAGGTAGTCCCAAATGAAGAATGAAGAGTTAACCTTTAAGGTTGGCCATGACATTTTGAAGAAAAATGCTGAATTGTTAGAATCACAGGAAAGTCCTGATATAGATAATTTAATGAAAATTGTTGAAGAGTCTATTAGCGCTTATAAAGCTTGCAAATCTCGAATTGAAGCTGTCCAACAAGCTTTAGATGAGACTTTTAAAGAATAAAATTTCCATAAAAAAAGCCCATTTCTACTTCTCATTGAAGAAATGGGCTTAGTGAACACCACTTAGTCCTGAAATGCAAAAATGAGGATTAGGTCACATTTTTGCAAAAACATAGTCCCATAACGACCTGCGATGTTCAATATTTTAATTGTGTCTATACGTTAGTTTGGCTTAATTTCCACCATCTAAGACCATCGAAAACACAAACTCTGCTGATGCTTATTGTTAAATTTAGTTTAAGGGTTATTCCTCACTGAATGGACCAATTAATTGATAAATTTTGCCGTCTTTAGGATTTTCATATAACAAATCCATGTTTGGTAAAATGATATCGTCATTAATTTCAATATGTTCAACACTTTTATGAAGTTCAAGTGCATGGTCATTCATTGGTCTAACTTTTGCCAAAGCGATTGATTCTTTATCAAACTGGTCCTTGATAATTACTTTTAATCTTTTCATAAAAATCTCCTGAAAAATAAATTTTTAATATAAATAATGGGTTAAGTTTAAAATGAGCTAATCGCAGAATAGCCGATTGGCATAGCAAAAAAAGTTAAAATAAATGCAGCTGTACGTTGTAAATTGCGTTGATTTAACCAAGTTACTTTATTTGAAATGAGGGCAGTTCCAAACATAATCCATAAAAAAGCAATTGGGGTAATTAAAGATAAAAAGACAACAATGTGAATAAAATACAAATGCGGAACTTCCCACGCTGCATGTGGAAAAATCGCCGAAGCAAAGAGCAAAGCTTTCGGGTTTAAAAGTGTTGCAAGAAATAAAGCTTTTGGCGTAATCAGTGGGCGATCTAACTTAATATCTTCGGTTGAAGTGATCCAAAGTTTAAAAGCGAGATAAAGAATGAAACTCGCACTCATCAATTTTAATATAGCAGGAAGCCATGGAATAAAATGAGATACCGACTCAAGTAAAACACCCCATGAGGTAATCGCGATCAGATAACCTATTACCTCTGCCGGAATTAGCTTAAGAGAGTGCTTTAGCCCTGCTTGCAAGCCAGCCGAGGCTAATAATGTATTTGTTGGTCCTGGAGTCAACAAAATAGTGACCACAAGTCCAATAAATAAAAATGACACCATAGGCCAAAAACTCGATTGATTACGCTAGGCGAAATATGTCAAAAATGAGCATCTATTGTCGACAAAATCGTTGTAACAAGAAATATTACAAATACTTTTTATTTTTTAAAATTAATAATTTAATAAAAAGTGAATTTATATTCATTAAAATTTGTTCCAATTTTAAATTTGCAAAATGCGTCACACATTTATAAAAAAACACTGCATTAACTTAAAAAGATATTAAACTCCAAAATCATATATTTTTTTTAAAATAAGTGATTATTTATATATTTTTTAGGCCATTCTTCCCACTTCTTAAATAGCAAAAAAACAAATATCACACGCCTTGAAATTACCAAATTGATCAATATATATACACATGAAAATCGTGATTTTACTGAATAGATGTATCGTTCCCATCAATTCATTAATCGCCGCTTTCATCGAATTAAATAGTTGATGGAGGATGCATGATGAATGCTTATGTTCGCCCTCATCCCGATGGTTTTAAAGCTTATTTAGGAAAGGATGCAAAAACCGGCCTCTACATTGTAAGAGTTGGTTGGACAATATATGAAACTAATGCCACTGGTTCTGTTTTGTATATTGTTAAACAGGAAAGTAAAATTCCATTGGATGTAGAAAAGTTTAAAACTGATCGTTCCAAAATTTATGATGTACTTTTAAGTGAAGTGCAATTTCAACGCAAAAAACAACTGGCTATTGATCTTCAAAAGTCCAATATTCCCTCTTATGATCGTAAAGCCTATAAAAAACGGCGCGGCTTTACAGGCTCTTAAACAAAACTATCAATAGTCAATAGATACAGAAAAAGCACCCTTGGGTGCTTTTTCTTTTAACGACCAGTCGCAATTAATACAAACAGGCTCAGTATTAATGTACTTAATGATCGTTTGCAGTGTACGTGGACTTCATGCTCAGCTCCGTGAGCGTACTGTTCAATGTTTTCCATTACGTGTGCCCTTAAAGTTCACACTGATAATTTGCCTAATTTTCATCCATAAAAAAATTAGCCAAAAGTATTATATGAAAATAAATTTTGTAGTTTGTCTTGAGCAATCTATTTTTTACATTTTAAAAATTTAATTAGAAAAGCACTTGTAACATTCTTATACGAGGTTAATTCCTTATTGAGCATTTGTAGACCTTTCATTTCAAAGTGCCCAATAGGAAAAATGATTTTATAAAATGAAAAAAGATAACAATATTCGATTTTTTAATAATAGCCTTTCAAAAGGAGAATATTAGAATGAATAGCTCACAAGAACCAAATCAATCTCTGTTTAATCAAGCATCTACTTCAGTTCAAGCCTGCATTGAATGCATGTTTGCTTGTAAACATTGTGCCTCAGCATGTTTGCAAGAAGAACATGTGCATATGATGCGTGAATGTATTAAACATTGTTTAACCTGTGTCGAAACCTGTCAGCTTTGCACATCTTTAGAATTAAGACATTCAGAGCTTGCTGAACAAGCCATGCAATTATGTGCCAGCGCGTGCCAACTTTGTGCAGCTGAATGTAGCAAACACGAACATGAGCATTGTCAGATTTGTGCCAAAGCTTGTTTAGCATGTGCTAAAGCTTGTCTGGCATATCGTGCTTAACTTCTAGTTTTATTGTAGAAACCTACGGCCTATTAGGCTCGTGGGTTTTAAATATTTAAAGAACAAACAATTAGAAAATTAAAGTTTTTAGATGAGATGAAAAACTACTTTTCTTTAGGCATAAAAAAAACCCGCATCTTGGGGAAAATGCAGGCTCTTAGATCTCCCACAACGACCATGAGTTCATTATTAAGCTTGAACTTTAAACCGTTGACTAAATGTACCCTTAATAAAAACAAATTGCAATACAGAATAGTCTGTATATTTAAAATATTTTGTTATTTTTACATTACTTTTTCATAAATAGTTTAAAAAACTATAATCTTTCCAAATAAGAAATAGTTTTTACAAGCATTAAAAAAGCCCGTTTCACGGGCTTTTCTGCAACGGTGAGCAATCTAAGATTTGTGTCTATCCATCTCTTACATGCTCTTTGCTAGCTATATGTAAGGTCTTATCGTATCTTTTGCCCTGTCCCAAGTTTCCCTGTGGATCGAGGAGATATTACGATTACCTTAGGTACAGTTATAGCACATTATTTATTCATGACTAATATTGTTCACGTTTTTTTACAAATGAACAAAATACTTTCAAACCTTCATATTTCAAGGGTTTTCGACGCCATTTGGGTACTGGCGAGCCGTATCACAAATTGGATACCACTTCACTTGTGAATTGACAAAAGCATGAGAGATAACTCGCGTCGATATGTCTTCATTAATGAGCCCTACTCTTAAACGCACCACTTCTGGTTTATCTAAACGTTCACTCCAGACAGGTGAGCCACAAGTTTTACAAAATACTCTTTTTTTATTATTCGATGCAAAATAAGCCTGTAAAAGGTTTTCACCCTGTACCACATTTAAGTCACTTTTTTGTACTTGAGTGATGGCCGCAAAAGCAGCGCCTTGGGCTTTTTGGCATTGTTTACAATGACAAACCATAATGGGTTCTAATTCGGCATTAATACGGAGTTGAATGCCATTACAAAGACAAGAAGCTGTATAAGCCATGATTTTTCCTTTTTTATTTTTATAAGGTTTAACTTACATCTACACCTTTTTCAATGTGGTCTAAAATCGCACACGAAGCCTGCTGGTCACCACAGCAATCATCGGCAGAAGCCTGCAAAATATTAACCATTTCTTGTAAATGAGCAATTTTTTGCTTTAATTCAGCAATGTGTTTTACTGTTAAGGCTTTCACCTCTGCACTATGCCGATCAGTATTTTTCCAAAGTGAAATAAGCTCTTTCATCTGTTCAGATGAAAAACCTAACTCTCGAGCATGCTTTAAAAAGTTTAAAGTTTTAAGGTCTGTTTCTGAATAAATTCGATAGCCAGAAGCTGAACGCTGAGCTGCTTCAAGTAAACCGATTTCTTCATAGTAGCGAATCATTTTCGCCGAAATGCCCGAATGTTTGGATGCCTGACCGATATTCATCTCACACCTCAAATATTAAATTTGGTTTAAGACCTGCTGTCATGATCTTAAACTAAAAGTTGATTTTCAGCACGCTTACTCTACTGGCGCATGAAAACGTTTTAAACGTAATGCATTGCCTAAAACAAAGACTGAAGAAAGTGCCATCGCACCTGCTGCAAACATTGGCGAGAGTAAAACGCCAAATGCTGGATATAGCGCACCTGCTGCAATTGGAATTAGGGCTACGTTATATACAAATGCCCAGAACAGGTTTTGACGTATGTTTCGCATGGTGGCTTTACTTAATGCAATTGCATTCGGTACGCCTTTTAAGCTGCCTGACATCAGCACAACATCAGCTGCTTCGATGGCAACATCTGTGCCTGTACCAATGGCCAAACCAACATCTGCTTGTGCCAAGGCTGGTGCATCGTTAATGCCATCACCTACAAAGGCCAAACGACCATATTGTTTTTGCAATTGGCGAACTGTATCTACTTTACCTTCGGGTAAAACCTCTGCCACAACTTCATCAATGTTCAGCTTTTTGGCAATTGCTTGCGCCGTATGACGATTGTCTCCTGTAATCATGGCAACCTTTAACCCAAGCTGATGTAAGGCCTCAATCGCAGCATAGGTTGTTTCTTTAATAGAGTCTGCCACAGCAATAATTGCTGCAAGTTGCTGATCAATAGCAACGTATAGCGGGGTTTTGCCTTCTTCACCTAACTGAGCAGCAATCGCTTGGAATGAGCTGGTGTCTAAACCAAGTTGGTGCATATAACGGTCTGCGCCAATTTGTACTTTTTGACCTGAAACTTCTGCTTCAATACCTGAGCCTGTAATCGAGTTAAATGCTATTACTGGCAATAAGTTTAAACCTTCACTTTCTGCTGCTTGAACAATCGCTAGTGCAATTGGGTGTTCAGACTTGGCTTCGACAGAAGCAACTAAAGTCAGCACTTGTTTGCGTTCAAAGCCCTGTTCCACATTAAAGTCTGTCAGTGTCGGTTTGCCTTCGGTGAGTGTTCCCGTTTTATCAACGGCAACCACTTGTGCTTCTTGTAAAAGCTGCAAAGCTTCACCTTTACGGAACAAGACACCTAGCTCAGCACCACGTCCAGTACCGACCATAATAGAAGTTGGTGTTGCAAGTCCCATCGCACAAGGACACGCGATAATGAGTACCGCAACAGCATTCACTAAACCAAAAGTCAGCGCAGGCTCTGGCCCCCAAATAAACCAAACTAAGAAAGTAATTGCAGCAATTAACATCACTACCGGCACAAACCACATAGTGACTTTATCGACCAAACCCTGAATTGGAAGTTTAGAACCTTGGGCTTGCTCAACCATGCGAATAATTTGTGAAAGTACAGACGAAGAACCAACGGCAGTTGCCCGAATGTTTAGAGTACCGTTTTGATTGACTGTACCCCCAACTACTTGTTGCCCTACTATTTTTTCAACAGGGACAGGCTCACCCGTAATCATAGATTCATCAATGTAACTTTGCCCTTCAACCACTTCACCATCGACAGGTACACGTTCACCCGGACGAATTTCTACAATAGTTCCACTGACCACTTCGGCAACAGCAACTTCAACCACTTGACCGTCACGCTGAATACGAGCCGTTTTTGGCTGCATTCCTACTAAACGTTGAATAGCTTGTGAAGTACGTCCTTTAGCTTTGGCTTCAAAATAACGTCCGAGTAAAATTAAACTGACAATAACGGCAGCCGCTTCAAAGTAAACATTGACGGTACCTTGTGGTAAAACCTGCGGCATAAAGGTAGCTACGACTGAGAAACTGTAGGCAGCCAAGGTTCCAACAGCGACCAACGAGTTCATATCTGGTGCTAAACGCCATAAAGCTGGTATCCCTTTTTGGTAAAAACGGCGACCTGGAAAAACGAGTACTAATGTGGTCAAAACAAACTGTAAAAGCCAGCTATTGTATTGACCAAGGGTATGCATGACCCACATGTGAAAAGCTGGAATGAGATGTGAACCCATTTCCAAAATAAACACAGGTAAGGCCAATACAATCGAAATGATCAAATCTTTTTTAAGCTGATCTAACTCTGAAGCTTTTTTATCGAATTGTTCATCTTGATTTTTTTCAGATGCTTTCGCGTCGTAACCTGCTTTTTTAACAGCGCGAATTAAGTCTTCGACGTTGACTGAATTATCTGCCTGCACCCAAGCTTGCTCTGTTGCTAAGTTGACGGTTGCCTCTTGAACGCCGTCTACTTTTTTTAGGGCTTTTTCTACACGTGCAACACAAGATGCACAGGTCATGCCCTCAATAGACAACTCCACTGGCGCAGCTTTTGGAACATCATAACCTGCTCGTTCAACTGCTTTAACCAGTGCTTCACGCTGAATCGGTTGACTTGAATAAACAACAGCTTTTTCTGTTGCCAAATTAACGTTAGCAACTTCTATATTTTCAACTTTCTTAAGTGCTTTTTCGACACGTCCTACACAGGAGGCACAAGTCATGCCTTCGATTGAGAGTGTTTCACTATATGCTGGCAATTTTGTGTTTTTTGAGTCCATCAAACACCTCTGCAAATCTACAAAATTTAATATTCTGTATTGAGCATACAGATTCCCATCATGGGAAGGTCAAGCATATTTTTTTAAAAATTTGGTCTTGACCTTACAATCATGACAAGGTTTAGACTCAATGTTATCCAAACAAACATCTCATTCTTGATGGAGTATGAACATGAAACTACTTATTGAAAATATGACTTGTGGTGGCTGTGCACGCGGTGTGACAGCAACGATTCAAGATGTCGATCCAAATGCAAAAGTAGATGTAGATTTAGCGACCAAAATCGTGACTGTTGAAAGCAGTGAAAGTGTCGATAAAATTACCGAAGCACTGGAAGAAGATGGTTTCCCAGCGAAAGTGCAATAGTGAATAAGGCCTAACTTTTAAAGTTAGGCCTTTATTTTTTAGCTTGTTGATATTGACTCAAAGCTGAAATTTTTTAATTCGATAATCCAGTGCTGCCCGAGTTAGTCCCAATAAGCGTGCTGCTTCAGACACATTATGATTTGCCTTTTTTAAAGCTATTAAAATTAACTGCTTCTCGTGTTCTTCTAAATTAAACTCTGCCTGCAACAATTGTTCAAAGTCAGTTTCAACAGCTACAGCCTGCTCTGGGTCATGCTTAATCTGTGGGAAAATGGCATTTAACTTAATCAACTGCTGATCGTCCGTTAATAAAACCGCCCTTTCTAATAAGTTTTCCAACTCACGAATATTGCCCGGCCATTCATATTGCTGCATAAAAACTTTGGTCTTTTCACTTACACCCTGAATGGTTTTACCGTACATTTTTTCAAAGCGATGAAGAAAGTGTTCAACCAGTAACGGAATATCTTCACGGCGCTCCCGCAAAGGCGGAATCTGCACTGGAAAAATATTTAAGCGATAATACAAATCTGCCCGAAATCGTCCTGTTTTCACAGCTTGTTCAAGATCTTCATTGGTGGCTGTTATTACACGGACATCTAAAATACGAGTTTGTGAGTCTCCTACTCGCTCGAATTCACCTTCTTGCAAAATGCGTAATAGTGCTGCTTGTGCACGAGGAGAAAGCTCAATCACTTCATCTAAAAAAATCGTACCGCCATTGGCTCGTTCAAACTTACCCAAGCGAGATTGATGTGCCCCTGTGTAGGCACCCTTTTCTACGCCGAATAGCTCAGATTCAATTAACTCTGGTGGAATCGCTGCACAATTTACCGCAACAAAAGGTTGGTCTTTTCTTTGGCTATTTTCATGAACTCCTCGTGCAAAAGCTTCTTTACCAACCCCTGTTTCGCCTTGTAGCAAAATAGAAACTTTCGAACCTGCTGCTTTGGTTAATAATGCACAGACCTGTTTATAAGATGCTGACTTACCCACAGAACTAAATAATTGGTAATCGGCTTCACTGTCGCTATAAATTGATTTTTTTAGTTCAAAAAGTTCAGCCTGCAACGCAATCAGTTCTTTTTCCATAGGTTCGGGTGACATGAATTGAATCAGCTCATCTGCATTTTCCCACTCTTCTAAAGGCTTACCGATAATACGGCAATGCTCATCGCCGCAGGCTTTGCACTCTATTTCTTGATAAATAATAGTCATGCCCGTCGCAAAACTACTGTAGCCGCATGCATAACCCAAAAGCATCCAGCATGCAGGTTCATCACTTGGGCTAAAATGCTCTAAATGCACATCAGCTTCAAAAGAGTTAAGCCAATTTAAATCGGCATAAAACTGTTTTTTATCGTGGCTTAAATTGAGCTGGTTGGCCTGTACTTGCACCATTCCACGAATAGCGTGCATTTGTGGGCCTGCCATAAAAGCATCGTGTTCATTTAAATCGGGACGTATTTTTGTTGTAACTTCTGCATCTTTTAACCCAGCTTGATACCCTAAACGAATAAAAAAACGCTTAGTTCGTTCAAGTCCAATCATGTGCGCTAAATCTTTACGCAAATATCCCATAATACTGGTGTGTAAAAGTAGCATCCGATATTCATCAAACCAGATTTGGCCGTGGGCAGTATCAAAGTGCAGTTTAGACAGCAAATCGTGAATTTCTTGCGGATGATCTGCGTATCGTCCCGTTGTATCGTATTTTACTCGAGCCATGAGTGATCTGTTTTAATCCATTAAATACATTTGGGTGTTATCTCATCTTATCGAAGAACCAGATAAATGTCCTAGTACCTTAAAGACATAACTTCATACTAAAAAAGTATTTCTAAATCTCTCCTTTTTAAAGCCTCAAACATTCTAAAAAGAAATTTTACGACCCTGTTCATCAAATCATGAATATCTCTATTTCACCATTCAAAAAAATTCATGAAAAGGTGAATTTAAAAATGCTGCACTTTCAATAAAAATACTAAGCAATTGTTTTTAATTATAAAAATAAAGTTGGCATAGCTTTTGTAAAGCTTATAGCGAGAGCAAGGAGCATTCATCAATTTCAAGACCATGTCTTGATGGAGTACAGCATGACGCAACCTCAAGTCGAAGCATTAACCAAATATATTCGGGTCACTGGTGACTTAAACGCAGAGTTTATCGAATTCGATTTTGCCATTCATGACCCAAGTCTATTTGTGGAACTGGTTTTGCCTAAACATGCATTTAATGATTTTTGTAAGACCAATCAAGTGGTTGAAATGACCCAAGAACAGCAAGCTTTTAATGATGCTCAGGAAGAAAAATGGCGCTATGGCACTGAAGCAACCTTAGTCGGAACGCAACGTAATAGCAACGATCACGATGATCAGATGTAAAAAATATAAGGAGATAAAGCCATGACTTTAGAAATCAAAACGTCAAATGTCGAACCTATCCGCCAGAACTACGCCTATATCGAAAGACGATTTGGTAGTAAGCCAGCAACTCGATATCAAGAAGTAAGCTTCGATGTACAGGCAGAAACTAACTTTCACTATCGTCCTTTGTGGAAACCTGAAAAGACTTTAAATGATAAAACCCATACTGCTCTGCAAATGCAAGATTGGTATGCATTTAAAGATCCACGTCAATTCTATTATGGAACTTATGTTCAACACCGTGCACGTTTACAAGACACCGCCGAAAGTAATTTTGCTTTTTTTGAAAAACGTCAGCTTGCAGAACATTTGTCTGATGAAGTCAAAGCTAAGGTCATTGAATGCCTATTGCCATTTCGCCACGTTGAACAAACTGCAAACTTACACATGATGTCTGGTAGTGCCTATGGTTATGGCACCGTACTTACCCAAGCTTGTATTTATGCCGCGATGGATCATTTAGGAATTGCGCAGTACATCTCGCGTATTGGCTTAGCTTTAGATGGCAATAGCGGCGACTCACTACAGCAGGCAAAACAGGCTTGGATGCAACATCCTGCATGGCAAGGCTTACGCCGTCTGTGTGAAGAAAGCCTCACCGAGCAGGACTACTTCAAACTTTTCTTATTACAGAACCTTGTGATTGACGGCTTTGTGACAGAGCTTGTTTATCAACAGTTTGATCAGTGGTTAGTCACTCAAAATGCTCGCGACTTAGCCATGCTGACTGAGTTTATGAAAGACACTTTAGGTGATTTACGTAAGTGGTCAGACACCGTCATTAAAACTGCCGCAGCGGAATCCGATCATAATAAACAACTATTAAATGAATGGTTCACTGAGTCTCTAGCTCAAGTGAAAGCAGTCTTTACACCTTGGGCATCAGCAGCCTTAACAGCAGATGCAGTCGATCAAGCAGAACATGCCGTTATTGAACGCGCAAAAAAACTCGGCCTACAACCACTTACAAATGCTTAAGGAGAAGCAACATGTCTAAAGTCTATCTCGCATTACAAGACAACGATACATCACGCTACATCCTCGAGGCGATTGAAGAAGATAACCCTGAAGCTTCAATTCAGTATTTCCCCGCCATGATTCGAATTGAAAGTGAAACTGATTTGGTGATTAAAGCCGAAACCGTGTCTGAAAAACTAGGCCAAGATTGGGACATCCAATCGTTACAACTCAACATGATTACGCTGGGCGGCAATGTCGAAGAAGATGACGATACTTTCCGCCTTCACTGGAATTAATCACAACATAGACGTTGTTTAACAAAGATTTAAGGATGATCAATCATGACAACTCAAACGAAAGAAACCAGCAAAAAGTTAAATGCTAAAGATCGTTACCGCGCATTAACCCGTGATCTGGACTGGGACTTTTCCTATGCTGACCGTAAAGACGCCTTCCCTTATGAAGAATTTGAAGGCATCAAAATTACGGACTGGTCTAAATGGGAAGATCCATTCCGTTTAACTATGGATGCTTACTGGAAATATCAGGCAGAAAAAGAGAAAAAACTGTATGCCATTTTTGATGCCTTTGCTCAAAACAATGGTCAGATGAATGTCAGCAATGAACGTTACTTAAATGCGATCAAACTCTTTTTAACAGCGGTGACCCCACTTGAATATCAAGCTTATCAAGGCTATGCCCATGTAGGTCGCCAGTTTAGTGGTATTGGAGCACGTATTGCTTCTCAGATGCAGTCGATTGATGAGCTGCGTCATGTACAGACCCAAATTCATGCCATGAGCCATTACAACAAGTTCTTTGATGGTTTTCAGGACTGGGCACATATGCATGACCGTGTTTGGTATTTGTCTGTGCCTAAATCATTTTTTGAAGATGCCCGTTCTGCTGGACCTTTCGAGTTTTTATTAGCGATTAGTTTTGCTTTTGAATATGTACTTACCAACTTGCTATTTGTGCCGTTTATGTCGGGAGCAGCTTATAACGGCGATATGGCAACAGTAACCTTTGGTTTTAGTGCACAGTCAGATGAAGCACGCCACATGACACTCGGTCTTGAAATCGTAAAATTCTTGCTCGAACAACATGAAGACAACGTGCCGATTGTGCAGGAATGGATTGATAAATGGTTCTGGCGTGGAACTCGTCTGCTTTCAATTGTGGGCATGATGATGGATTACATGCTGCCAAACAAAGTGATGTCGTGGAAAGAAGCTTGGGAGGTTTATTTTGAACAGGCAGGCGGCGCGCTATTTAAAGATTTGAGCCGTTATGGCATTCGCATGCCGAAATATAGCGATGTCATTGTGAAAGAAAAAGAGCATGTCTCACATCAGGCATGGTGGATTTTCTATAACTTTGGTCATGCTGCCGGTTTCCATACATGGATTCCAACCGACGAAGAAATGGATTGGTTATCGGCTAAATATCCAGACACTTTCGATAAATACTACCGTCCAAAATGGGAATTGGCTCGCAAAATGGAAGCCGAAGGTAAACGCTTCTACAGCGCAGGTTTACCACAGCTTTGTCAGGTTTGTCAGATTCCAATGACCTTTACCGAAATGGGCGATGACCCGATTCAATTTAGTTATCGCCATAGCATTTACCAAGGCGAACGCTACCACACCTGTTCAGATGGCTGTCATGACATTTTCGAACGCGAGCCTGAAAAATATATACAAGCATGGCTACCTGTAAATCAAATATTGCAAGGTAACTGTGGTGGCGGTGACCTCGAAACTATGCTCCGTGATTATTACCGCATGAATGTGGGTGCCGACAATCTGGATATTGAAGGTTCACCAGACCAACAGCGCTGGAAAAAATGGAAAGGCAACGCAGCTTAAGCACAAGGAATTGTTCAGGCAGTCATCAAGCTGCCTGATAGGAAATAAGGAGATTGAACATGACTGTTCGCGCGATACATAACAACTATCAATTTGAACCACTGGATCTGCAAAAAAATTATGGCGATCAATTCTTACTTTACGTGGGTTGGGATCATCACACCCTTTTTTGCTCGGCACATGCCATGCTTGCCTCACCTCAACAAACTTTGGGACAGTTGATTGAGCAACAAATTACAGGTGGTTTTGCTCAACATCCAGATTTTGCCAAAATTGATTGGTCAAAAGTGCAATACACCTTAGATGGCCAAACAATTAGCCCAGAGAGTACACAAAGCTTGGCAGAGCTTGGTTTTGGGCATAAGTCATTACTTCGTTTCGTTACGCCAGAATTAAATGGCTATAACGACAGTTACGTTTAATTCGGAGGTGTGTCATGAGTTATCAAGTCACCATTGAGCCGATCGGAACAACGATTGAAGTAGAAGAAGACCAAACAATTTTAGATGCCGCTTTACGTCAAGGTGTTTGGTTACCCTTTGCCTGTGGTCATGGCACTTGCGGGACATGTAAGGTTCAAGTCACCGACGGTTTTTATGATGTCGGTGAAGCCTCGCCATTTGCGCTCATGGATATTGAACGTGATGAAAATAAGGTGCTTGCCTGCTGCTGCAAACCACAGTCCGACATGGTCATTGAAGCCGATGTTGATGAAGACCCAGATTTCTTAGGTCATTTGGTTCAAGACTATCAAGCGACCGTAATTGAAATAAAAGACCTATCGCCAACCATTAAGGGGATTCGTCTACAACTAGATCGTCCAATCGAATTCCAAGCTGGCCAATATATCAATGTCCAGTTCCCAGATATTGAAGGAACTCGAGCGTTTTCAATTGCCAATTCACCAAGTGAAGTCGGCATCGTTGAGCTGCATATTCGTAAAGTTGAAGGTGGTGCAGCGACGACTTATGTACATGAACAACTTGCCACAGGCGATCAGCTTGATATTTCAGGCCCTTATGGTCAATTTTTTGTACGCAAGTCAGATGATCAAAATACCATTTTCATTGCAGGTGGTTCAGGTCTTTCAAGTCCACAATCAATGATTTTAGATTTACTTGAGTCTGGAGATAGTCGCACGATTTACCTCTTCCAAGGAGCACGAGACTTAGCAGAGCTATACAACCGAGAATTGTTTGAACAACTTGTGAAAGACTATCCGAACTTCCGCTATATCCCTGCCCTGAATGCACCAAAACCAGAAGACCAATGGACTGGATTTACCGGATTCGTGCATGAGGCTGTTGCCGATTACTTTGAAAATCGATGTGGCGGGCACAAAGCGGATTTGTGCGGCCCCCCCATCATGATCGACTCGGCAATTTCAACACTCATGCAAAGCCGCTTATTCGAACGAGACATTCACACTGAACGGTTCTTAAGTGCAGCGGATGGTGCTGCTGGACAGTCACGTTCAGCTTTATTCAAACATATTTAAAAATAAATCATTCAACAATCTACTTTTTCAAATGAGCTTTGTATTTGCAATTTAGAAAGCCAATACAAAGCTCACAGGAGTTCTGCATTCAAAATTTACAGGTTAAACAGACTCAAATTTTTAAAGACCGTTAAGGAATAACGTTTTTTTAGTGACAAGCCAAACAACACAGAATAGGACATTCTATGAATAACAAAATTGCTGCAATCATATGTGGTGTTATCAGCACCCTTTACCTTCCTTCTGCATTTGCGACAGAAAATGGCTCAGACTCTTTTGCATTAGGTGCCGAAGGTATGATGGCGGGTGCCGTACCACCTGCTGGTGTCTATTTACTTAGTTATTATCAAAATTATCACACATCAGAGTTTCAAAATGGTCCCGATCAGTTCCATGTTGATGTCAACGCCGTGGTTCCTCGTTTGGTCTGGATGACCGATCAAAAAATTATGGATGGACAACTCGGGTTTTATGCAGCCCAGCCATTGGTGGATCTAAGACTAAAAATAAATGGAATGCCTGACTCAAACCAAGGTCTCGGAGACTTGATTTTGGGTGGCATGCTCGGCTGGCATCAAGGAAATCATCACTGGATTGCAGCCCTAGAAACCGTACTGGGAACAGGTGAATACGACACTCCAAGTACGACACATCCAGTTGAAGCCAATCTCGGGAAAAACTATCACACCATTCGACCGATTATTGCCTATAGTTATGCCAACACGACAGGTTTAGACCTTTCAATTAAACTGTCTTATAGCTGGAATACGCGTAATGACGCGACCGACTATAAGTCTGGCCAATACATTGCGGGTGACTATAGCTTAGGTTACCGCATTAACCCCAAACTCAAACTTGCAGTTGAAGGCTATGCTTTTAAACAAACCACAGATGACAAAGTAAACGGAAATGACATTGGTTTTAAAGGACAGGCTTTTGCAATTGGACCAGGCATTCAATATGCCGATAAGAACTGGTCTATCGAAGCCAAATTTTTAAAAGAAACCGAAGTCGAATATCGTCCCGAAGGCCATACCAGCTGGCTAAAACTGATTTGGGCTTTCTAGAACCATTTAACGCATAGCTTCAACCTTTGAAGCTATGCATTCTCTTTATTTAAAAATCGATACCGTTTGAATCATCTATCGGGTTCTGATCGAGCGTGAAAACCGTCCGTTGATAAGGTATCCCTTCTAAGTCATAAACCTGATAAATACAATCAAATAATGACTGTAAATCTTCACTTCGGTCCATTGCCCTTGCAGTAATAAAAATTGGACTGACCGCGCCGTTATCTAAAATCGGAATATAGTTTAAGTGTGGAAATCGAATGGTATCGGCACTTGCCGGAATAATACAGATCCCTTCTCCCGCTGCGACTAAGCCCAAAGCCAATTGAATTTCTCGTATCTCATGCATATTTTTTGGAACCAAACTATGCTCGGCAAAAATATTCAAAAGCTGGGTTGAGAAGTTCGGTTTTGGCGAAGTGGGATACATAAACATCTTTTCATCAATGAGGTCGGCCAGATATACCCCTTCTGTGCGCTGTGCGATTGGATGGCTGGTATGCGCGGCAACGACCAAACGCTCTTTACGTAAAAGGATACGCCTCACGGCGGGATCACTAATTCTTAAACGCCCAAAACCGACATCAATACGGCCTTCTTTTAATGCCTGTAACTGTTCAGTAGTACTTAATTCCATGAGCTGAATATTCAGATGGGGTTGCTGCTGACGAAATAAATAAATGATTCGAGGCAGCAACCCATAAAGTAAAGACCCGACAAAACCAATGGTCATACTTCTTTCGATGAGACCAATACGCTTGGTCATACTTTTTATTTCTTCAGCATTCGACAAAAGTTTAACGGCATGCTGGAAAAAGAAATGCCCTGCTGGTGTGGTTTGTAAAGGGCGGCTTCCACGCTCAAACAGTTGAATGCCAAGCTCACTTTCCAAATTTTGGATTTGCCGACTCAAAGGCGGTTGAGCAATAAATAGTTTTTCGGCTGCCTTGGTGAAGCTCTGTTCTTCTACAACAGCCACAAAATACCGTAAATGTCTTAGTTCCATCAGGTTTCCATACCTTTAAGATATATTAAAATGCAAATTCAGTCTTAGACACAGTTTAACCATTCTTTTAAGGTATATACAAGCAATAACCCGATGAAGTTATAGATCACTTGTATAGCACCGATTGAAATCATACTGGCCAACATTCGATCTATCTATCTTTATCCATTCGCGGTTAAACACCCGACGCGTTTATGCGCTTCATTGACATATTAGGATATCAAGACCTTTTAAATCGTAGCGAAGGTCTTGATGACTTCCACCCTTTGGAAAGTCGGAGAACGGACATGCCACGTATTCCTGTAATCAATACCAGCCATCTTGACCGTATTGATGAATTACTTGTAGACAATATCGATACAGGTGAATTTAAACTTCACCGCTCAGTTTTTACTGATGAAGCCTTATTTGACCTCGAAATGAAATACATCTTCGAAGGTAACTGGGTTTACTTGGCACACGAGAGCCAAATTCCAAATAATAATGACTACTATACGACTTATATTGGTCGTCAGCCGATTATCATTGCCCGTAACCGTAACGGCGAACTTAATGCCATGATCAATGCGTGTTCACACCGCGGAGCACAACTTTGCCGTTACAAGCGTGGTAACAAAGCAACGTATACTTGCCCTTTCCACGGCTGGACTTTTAATAACTCAGGTAAATTGCTCAAAGTAAAAGACCCAACTGACGCAGGGTACTCTGACTGCTTTAACCAAGACGGTTCACATGACCTTAAAAAGGTAGCTCGTTTTGAGAGCTACAAAGGCTTCTTATTTGGTAGCTTAAATCCCGATGTTCCTTCGCTTGAAGAATTTTTGGGTGAAACCACCAAAATCATCGACATGATTGTTGACCAGTCTGAACATGGTTTGGAAGTTTTACGTGGTTCATCTACCTATACCTACGAAGGCAACTGGAAACTCACTGCTGAAAATGGTGCCGATGGTTACCATGTTTCTGCTGTTCACTGGAACTATGCAGCAACGACTCAGCACCGTAAAGAAACTCAAGCTGCCGATAGCATTCGTGCCATGAGTGCAGGTTCTTGGGGTAAACAAGGCGGTGGCTCGTATGGCTTCGAAAATGGTCACATGTTGCTTTGGACACAATGGGCAAACCCAGAAGACCGTCCTAACTTCCCAAAAGCAGACGAATACACCGAAAAATACGGTGAAGCGATGTCGAAATGGATGATTGAGCGTTCACGTAATCTTTGTCTGTATCCAAACGTTTATTTGATGGATCAATTCGGTTCGCAAATTCGTGTACTTCGTCCACTTTCGGTCAATCGAACTGAAGTCACTATTTACTGTATCGCGCCTAAGGGCGAAGCACCTGAAGCCCGTGCACGCCGTATCCGTCAATATGAGGATTTCTTTAATGCATCAGGTATGGCAACGCCAGACGATTTAGAAGAGTTCCGTGCTTGTCAGGCAGGCTATGCAGGGATTGCACTTGAATGGAATGACATGTGCCGTGGTTCAAAACATTGGATTTATGGACCGGACGATGCAGCAAACGAAATCGGTTTAAAACCCATGTTAAGTGGGATTAAAACTGAAGATGAAGGCCTGTATCTGGCCCAGCATCAATATTGGTTAAAAACCATGAAACATGCGATTGCATCAGAGAAAGAAATTGCTGATCAGGGAGAAACAGCATGAGTACTCAAGACAAAGCAACTTTAGAAAATATTGCTCAGTTTCTTTATCGTGAAGCTCGCTTTTTAGATGATGAACAATGGGATGACTGGCTTGAATGCTATGCACCGGAAGCTTCTTTCTGGATGCCAGCTTGGGATGACGACGACAAATTAACTGAAGATCCTCAATCTGAAATTTCACTTATTTATTATCCAGACCGTCAAGGTTTAGAAGATCGAGTGTTCCGTATTAAAACCGAACGCTCATCTGCAACCATGCCGGACACACGCACAAGCCACAATATTGCCAACGTTGAAGTTCTCGATCGCGATGGAGATAAAGTTACTGTTCGCTTTAACTGGAATACCTTGAGTTTCCGTTACAAGACAAATTACAGCTATTTCGGTATGTCACGTTATGTGATCGATTTTTCAGGTGATCAACCAAAAATCTTGAGCAAATATGTCGTTTTGAAAAATGACTACATCAATCAAGTCATTGATATCTACCACCTTTAAGACATACCCCCTCAGTTAACCGGACTGTTGGCTGAGGGTAAAAGTTTCAAATATTTTGTAGGATACATGCCATGTCAAACCACAATGTTGCACTTCAATTTGAAGATGGTGTTACACGTTTTATTAACGTAGCTCAAGGCGAAACCCTATCTGACGCAGCTTATCGCCAAAAAATCAATATTCCTTTGGATTGCCGTGATGGTGCATGTGGAACTTGCCGCGCATTTTGCGAGTCCGGTAGTTATGACATGCCAGAAGAAAGCTATATTGAAGATGCATTAACCCCGGAAGAAGCTGAACAAGGCTATATTCTTGCTTGCCAATGTCGCCCAACTTCAGATGCCGTATTTCAGATTCAAGCCTCATCAGATGTCTGCAAAACAGAAATTCATAGCTTTCAAGGTACCTTAGCCCGGGTTGAAAATTTATCAGACTCAACCATCACTTTTGATATTCAACTTGATGAAGGCCAACCGGATATTCATTTTCTTGCAGGTCAGTATGTGAATGTTGCCATTCCAGAAACTGGCGAAACCCGTTCATATTCATTTAGCTCAAAACCGGGCAATCGCTTAACGGGCTTTGTGGTACGTAATGTACCGAATGGCAAAATGAGCGAATTCTTAAGTAAGAATGCCAAAGCTGGCGACAAAATGACTTTTACCGGACCATTCGGTAGCTTCTATTTGCGTAATGTAGTGCGTCCAGTGCTTATGCTGGCAGGCGGTACTGGCATTGCCCCATTTATGTCAATGCTACAAGTACTCGAAGAGAAAGGTTCAGAACAACCTGTTCGATTGGTTTTTGGTGTCACCAATGACTTTGATTTGGTTGCTTTAGAAAAGCTCAACGAGTTGCAGGCGAAATTCCCATGGTTTGAATATCGAACTGTGGTCGCAAGCCCTGAGAGTAACCATGAACGCAAAAGCTATGTGACTGGTCATATTGAAAGTGAATGGTTAAACGGTGGCGACGTCGATGTTTACCTATGTGGCCCAGTGCCAATGGTAGAAGCGGTACGTGGCTGGTTAGAAACTGAAAATATCAAACCTGCTAATTTCTTGTTTGAAAAATTCTCTGCAAACTAATTCAAGGTGGAGAAGTTATCTATGTCAAACCGTCAAAGATTTACTGATAAAGTCGTGATTGTTACGGGTAGTGCTCAAGGTATTGGTCGCGGCGTGGCATTACAAGTCGCAGCTGAAGGTGGACAAGTCGTCATGGCTGACCGCTCTGAATATGTTGAAGAGGTTCTCAAAGAAATTCAGAGTGCAGCTGGCGATGCTGTCACGATTAATGCCGACCTTGAAACCTATGCAGATGCACAAGCGGTTGTTGCAAAAGCGATTGAACATTATGGTCGGGTCGATGTCCTGATTAATAATGTGGGTGGCGCGATCTGGATGAAACCTTTTGAAGAGTTTTCCGAAGAAGAGATCATTAAGGAAGTGAATCGCTCATTGTTTCCAACTTTATGGTGCTGCCGCGCTGTGTTACCTGCCATGATTAAGCAACAAGCGGGTGTTATTGTAAATGTATCTTCCATTGCAACCCGTGGTATTAATCGTATTCCCTACTCGGCATCTAAAGGTGGGGTAAATGCTTTAACAGCATCGCTTGCTTTTGAACATGCCAAAGATGGAATTCGAGTCAATGCCGTTGCGACGGGTGGAACCGAAGCACCGCCTCGCAAAGTACCACGCAATGCCAACCCGTTAAGTCAAAATGAAAAAGACTGGATGCAACAAGTAGTTGATCAAACAAAAGATCGAACATTTATGGGCCGTTATGGCACAATTCAAGAACAAGTCAATGCAATTTTATTTCTTGCATCAGACGACGCATCGTATATGACGGGATCGGTCATTCCGGTCGGAGGTGGAGATCAGGGTTAACCCTGATCTTTTTATATGTTTGGATAAATAACATGATTTGCATGGAGGCAATCACACATGGCAACCCTGTCCAAGACATTAAAAAATGACTGGTCCATATCAGCAACAGTTGCGGGCTTTCTTGCAGTTTTAATTTCTTACTCAGGCCCACTGATTATTTTTTTCCAAGCTGCTCAGCGTGCCCATGTGTCCACCGATATGATGGTGTCATGGATTTGGGGAATTTCAATTGGTGCTGCCGTTTCAGGTATTTATCTTTCGATTAAATATAAAACTCCTGTCATCACCGCGTGGTCTGCACCGGGCACTGCCCTGTTAGTTACCCTATTTCCCAATATCTCCTTGAATGAAGCAGTAGCCGCCTATATTACTTCTGCCATCGTTATTTTTTTAATTGGTATTACAGGTTACTTCGACAAATTACTAAAATGGATTCCGCAAGACGTCGCTGCGGGCATGATGGCAGGTATTCTTTTTCAATTTGGTATTAGTCTATTTACTGCATCTGATAGCATGCCTTTTATTGTATTTAGCATGCTCATTGTCTTTTTAATTGCCAAACGTTTAATGCCGCGCTACACCATGATTTGGGTGTTAGCTGCCGGAGTTTTATTAAGCCTCTTTTTAGGCAAAATGAATCCGGTTGATGTGAGTTTTAATTTAGCAATCCCACAGTGGATTAGCCCAGAATGGACATGGAACTCAACACTCAACCTCGCTGTTCCTCTCATTTTAGTCAGCCTAACCGGCCAATTTTTACCGGGTATGGCGATAATGAAACTCAGCGGTTACGACACCCCAGCCAAACCCATTATTACTGTCACCAGTATTGCCTCGTTAGCCGTTGCCTGTGTCGGTGGTATTACCATTGTGCTTGCCTCAATTACCGCTGCTTTATGTATGGGTAAAGATGCACATGAACTTAAAGAAAAACGATATATTGCAGGGATTGCCAACGGAATTTTTTATATTTTAGGAGGCTTATTTGCTGGCAGTATTGTCATGCTATTTAGCTTACTTCCTAAAGAATTAGTTGCAGCACTGGCAGGTTTAGCCTTGCTTGGAGCGATTGCCACCAATATTTCTGTTGCCATGAAAAATGATAATCAACGTGATGCTGCACTTATTACCTTTTTAGCGACAGCATCAGGCATGCATTTTCTTGGATTAAGTTCAGTTTTTTGGGGCATTTGTATTGGTGTAATCGCCCATTTCATTCTCACACCACGCTCAAATCCAGCTACTAATTAGTTTTTTATCTAAGCACCCAGCACTAAAATAAAGCTTCAAATGCCAAATCAGGATACAAATAATCCGCTATTCCTAATTTGGCAATTTTTATTTAATATAAATTAAATTTCATTTTTAAGATGAGTTTCTAAAATAATTGACTTTAATATTTTTACTTATTTCCACTTCACCCCTTAATATAAATTTAGCTATATTTCTAGCTGTGATTCTCAGCAATAAAATCTATAAAAAGATATCTATAAAAACTTTAAAATTCTCACAATATAATATTTAACCCTATTTTAAAAACAAAAGAAGCAACAACCAAAATTATTAAAATAAATTATATATTTCAATACATTACTTTATTAAAAACACAATACCTTAAAGACATAAAGATATATCAATTAGGTTTTTGACTCTATTCCAATAACAAAATAGTTTATTAAAAAATAACGCGATGCTTCACAAATTGGAGGTGAAGAAAATGGACATGAGCAAGGTTAATATTAATGAGTTAATTGATAAAGCCCGTTTTACACCTTTTCATTGGAAAGTTTTAATCTGGTGCTTACTTATTATTATTTTTGATGGATATGATTTAGTTATTTATGGAGTTGCTCTTCCTCTGTTAATGCAGCAATGGTCATTAACTGCTGTTGAAGCTGGTTTACTCGCCAGTGCCGCTCTATTCGGCATGATGTTTGGTGCCATGATTTTCGGCACACTTTCAGACAAACTGGGACGTAAAAAAACTATCCTGATTTGTGTCACCTTATTTAGCGGATTTACCTTTATAGGTGCCTTTGCCAAAGGACCAACTGAGTTTGCTATTTTGCGCTTTATTGCAGGTCTTGGGATTGGTGGCGTTATGCCAAACGTTGTGGCACTTATGACCGAATACGCACCGAAAAAAATCCGCAGTACATTAGTTGCAATTATGTTTAGTGGCTATGCAATTGGTGGCATGACATCTGCTCTACTCGGTGCATGGCTCGTAAAAGATATGGGCTGGCAAATCATGTTTTTAATTGCAGGTATTCCGCTGTTGCTGCTCCCGCTCATTTGGAAGTTTTTGCCAGAGTCTCTCGCCTTTTTAGTGAAATCTAACCATAGCGAACAGGCGAAAAGTATTGTCGGTAGAATTGCACCTCAGATTCAGGTAAACGCCAAAACACAACTGGTATTAAATGAAAGCACCGCAACCGATGCCCCTGTCCTTGCACTTTTCCAACAAGGTCGTACCTTCAGCACATTTATGTTCTGGATTGCTTTCTTTATGTGCCTACTCATGGTGTATGCCTTAGGAAGCTGGTTACCTAAACTCATGCTGCAAGCGGGCTACTCATTAGGTGCAAGCATGTTATTCCTCTTTGCACTCAATATTGGCGGTATGGTTGGGGCAATTGGTGGTGGTGCTTTAGCAGACAGATTCCATTTAAAACCTGTTATTACCATTATGTTTATTGTGGGATCGGCAGCTTTAATTCTGCTTGGCATTAATAGTCCACAATTTATTTTATATAGCCTGATTGCGATTGCTGGTGCTGGCACAATTGGTTCTCAAATCTTACTCTACACTTTCGTTGCCCAGTTCTATCCGACGGCACTTCGTTCAACTGGCATGGGCTGGGCCTCTGGAATTGGCCGTATCGGTGCGATTATTGGACCAGTTTTAACTGGAGCGCTACTCACACTTGAGCTTCCTCACCAAATGAATTTCTTAGCAATTGCAATTCCGGGTGTGATTGCTGCACTTGCAATATTTATGGTCAATCTAAAAGTCTCTGTTACCGCACAAACGCCATCCACGTTTAACCCTCAAAACACGCTTACCCAGCAGTAAACACAAATGCGCCGAGGATTGGCGCATCTTTTTGGAAATGGATTATGGAATTATTACACCGCTTTAAACCATGTAATTTAACAATAGCCACATTATTAGGTTTATTGACTAGCTCAAGTTTATGGGCAGCAGACACCACTCAACAAAGTGAAGATGAATGGAAGTTCACGCTAAAAAATGCCTATATCAACCGTAATTTTGACAATGACACTCTCAAAGACACAGGTAGCTGGTCTCAAGCAGCGTCATTATTTTATAAATCGAAAATGCATGACACTCCACTAGTCATAGCAGATAAGCCTATAACCATTGGAGCTGATGCTTCTGTTCAATATGCCGTGCGTTTAAGTTCAGACAAACCCGTTGCGGACACGGTTTTGCCTTTTAATAAAGAAACTCAATCACAAGCATCCGACTTCTTAAAATACGGTGCAACTTTAAAGCTGGGTTATGACAAAACTTTATTAAGTGTAGGCGAACTCTGGTTAGATTTACCTGTAACAGCTGTGGATGCCAGCCGTCAATTACTTGCTTCTTATTGGGGAACCAATCTTAAGTCACAACTTTCAGATCAGCTTTACGCTGAAATTGGTCGGGTTGAAAAAGTGTCGCCACGAAATGAAGAAGACTTTAAAAAGTTTTCTTTCACTTCAAATGGCATTACCAAAGAATCTCATGGTTTAAATTACATTGACCTGCGCTATCAATTTACGCCGTCACTCAAGGGTGAATATTACTTTGGTAATTTGGAAGATCTCTACAATAAACACTATGTAGGACTTGAGCATAATTGGAAACAACCTAATTTTGCCCTCACCTCTAAGTTTAAATACTTCAATGCAAAAAATGACAGCAATACTTTTGATATTGATGCGCAAAACATTGGAGTATTAGAAACATTTAAAGTAAAAAACCATACCTTTGGTTTGGGTTACCAGCAAATTATCGGCGAGTCAGCCTATCCCTTACCGGATGGCTTTTTACCAGAGACTTATTTCATTAACTGGAATGCCACGGGATTCTTTAAAAAAGAAGAAAAGTCTTACCACGTTATGTACGGCTACGACTTTAAAGATTACGTTCCGGGCTTAAACGCAATGGTGAAATATGTCTATGGCCATGACTTTAAAGCAGCAAATGGCGAGAAAAACCATGAAACTGAATCGAATGTAATTTTAAACTATGCATTTCAGCAGCCTTTCTTAAAAGGTCTTGCCCTGCAATACATTCGAATTGATTACAACGTTAAACATGGCAATGACTTTGGTGAAGATCGCTTGTTTGTAAACTACACTAAAAAGTTTTAATTATTTTTGATTTAAGTTAATCGGGCCAATTTTGGTTCGCTTTATTATTTTTGAACCATAAAAAACGCTCTTACGAGCGTTTTTAATGAATCTAGTAACTTAAGCAACGTGCTTTTGCACAACAATCGAGCCTACTGAGTAGCCAGCACCGAAAGATGAAATCACCCCATATTCACCATCATCTACTTCATGGCCTGTACGATGTAAAGCAATAATTACACCTGCTGAAGAGGTATTAGCAAACTCATCTAGAATAATGGGTGCACGGCTTAGATCTGCATCTTTACCAGCCACATATTTCAAGATTAATTCATTCATGTTGGCATTAGCTTGGTGTAACCAGAAACGCTTAATATCGTTTGCAGTTAACTGCATTTTTTCCAACTGGGCATTAATGATTTTTGCCACCAATGGACAAACATCTTTAAAGACTTTACGGCCATCTTGACGGAATAACTTGTCGTCAACGACTGCATCTTCGCTACGGTTTAAGAAACCGAAGTTATTGCGAATGTTGTTTGAAAATTGAGTAAATAAATGAATATCTAAAATTTCAAAACCAGTCTTAGTAGTGGTTTCTTCAATAATAGAAGCGGTCGCAACATCACCAAAAATGAAGTGACAATCACGGTTACGGTAGTCTAGGTGACCAGAAGTAATCTCGACATTCACCAATAAAACACGGCGAGCGCCTGAACGAATTGCATCTGCCGCTTGTTTTAAACCAAAAGTAGCAGCTGAACATGCAACGTTCATGTCATAGGCATAACCTTGAATACCAAGTGCTGACTGGATTTCAATTGCTACAGCGGGATAAGCACGCTGCATATTTGAACAGGCCAAAATTACAACATCGATATCTTCAGCAGTTACCCCTGCATTTTCCATTGCCTCTTTTGCAGCAATTACCCCCCATTCAGCTTGAAGTGAAAGTTCGTCATTTGAACGTTCAGACAAACGCGGACGTAAACGCGTTGGATCGAGGATACCTGATTTCTCAACAACGTAGCGGCGCTTAATACCAGAAGCTTTTTCAATAAATTCAGCACTAGAACCACGTAATTCTTCTAGTTCACCTGCTGCAATTTTCTCTGCATTCTCTTGGTTATATTGTTCCACATAAGCATTTAAACTGTCGGCCAGTTCTTCATTAGAAATGATTTCTGTTGGGTGAAATAACCCAGTACCTGTGATACGAATGCCCATGTAAAACTCCTAAAAAAATGAATAGGGTCTGTTAATCTTTCATTTATAAATTGCGTTGTAGGCTAAACAAACGCATAAACAAACCCCGATCTATCTTAACTGATTCCCAAACGATCCCATAACTTTTGCAGTCGAGTTGGCGAAATAGGCATCTTGGTTTTCATCGGCTGAGAAAATAAAGAAATGCGAAATTCTTCCAACATCAAATACAATTCTTTGATTCTTGAATCATTTTTGAATTTAAATACCTTGTCCATCCATGGATCGACATCATCAATAGCGGCATGATCTCGCTGTAGATTATTTGGCAATCGGTCTAAACGCAATAGCAGCGCTTTTAAATAACGCGGATATTCCTGCCAAAGATCGACTGGTTGGCAGTAAACAAAGTTACCAAGTGACATGAGATCTAACTGATCTTCAATATCATCAATACTGCGTCCAAACACATCCGGATCAAGTACTAAAAGCTGACGACGAATTTGCTGCCATTGAATGTAAATATCACTTAACTGCTCAAGTGCTTGCTGACCATAACTCAAAAATTGCTTTTTGACTTGTTCTACAAGTTGATTAAATTCATCAGCATTAATTGGCAAAGTCTTGATTGCCATCTGCAATGTTGCATAGACCAGCATCTGCTCAAGCTTAGCTTTATCGCCTAAAGGTGAATAAGCAAGCGCAAGTGGTTTTGAAATCTGCTTTTTCAACTGGCGAACCAAATCACCAAGCTGCATATGGACCAGACGAATAATACCTTCCCGATGCTGTTTAATCGCCTCTGACTGATCATTAAAGGTTTGTATAACCACACCGGACTCATCTTTCGCTTCAAGTTCAGCAAAAGTTTTGGTTGGTACTAAAGCTTGATATTGTTTAACAACAACACCTGTCACCTTTTGTGAAGCTTCAAAGGTAAAGTTTTCAGGGAAAGTTTTAAACTCGCCTTTTTGCTGTTTTACTGGACGATGAGTTTCAACACGACAGCGAGCTTTCAACTCAGCTAAATCACGGCCTTTGGCAATTAATTTACCTTTTTCATCAATGACCTTAATAAAAGGCACCAAATACGGATCTATTCGTTTAAATGAAAAATCTTTATCGGTAATTTGCTCACCGCGTAAAGCAAATGCAAGATAGCTAAAAATATGCTGTCGCAAATGTACCGCATCAATGCCCTGCATAAGCTTACGAGCTGTGTCAGGAATAGGCACTACATTACGACGTTTATCTTTTGGTAGAGCTTTTAATAGCGCTTCAATTAAATCTAAACGCCAGCCTGGAATACCCCAAGACCAGATGTTTTCATCAACTTGCGGCAATGCCTGTACCGGAATTTGAACCGTTGCGCCATCTTCATCATGACTTGGGTCAAAACGATATGTCGTTGCCAAGCGTAACTGGCCATTATGTAAATGATCAGGGAATTGCTGCGTGGTCGGACGGTCATTGAGCCAAAGCGCATCATCTTCTACATATAAATAACGCGGATTTTTTGCTTCTACCGTTGCACGCCAGTCTTCAAAACTACGGCGACTTGCGATTTCTTCAGGTATTTTAGAGGCATAGAACTGATAAATCGTTTCTTCATCGACCACTAAATCGCGGCGACGCAATTTATCTTCAACTCGCTCTACTTCTTCAAGTTTAAGCAAATTGTGTTTTAAAAATGGTGGAACTGTCCCCAGATTTCCTGTGGTTAATGCATCACGTAAGAAAATCTCATGGGCAGCAGGTTGGTCAACTTTCTCAAAATTAACCAAACGCTTCGGTTCAATAATTAAACCAAACAATGAGATTTGTGCATAGGCATTTACAATACCGGCTTTTTTAGACCAATGCGGCTCAAAATAGTGATATTTCAGTAGGTCACGTGCAGCAAGTAAAATCCATTCAGGATCAATTTTTGCTAATGTACGCAAATAAACTTGAGATGTTTCCACCATCTCAAAAGCCATCACCCACGCAGTATTGGTTTTATGCAACGTACTCGCAGGGAAAACTTTAGCCTTTTGCTGACGCACCGCCATAAAGGTATTACGTTCATCAGTTTTATTGGCAATGAACGATAATAAACCGGTCAGCAACGCACGGTGCAAGTTTTCGTAGTTTGCAGGTTTTTCATTAAAACTAAGTTTTAAACCTTCGGCCAGCTCGACTAGCTGCTGGTGTGTCTGTTTCCATTCACGTAACCGTAACCAGCTTAAGAAATGCTGCTTAGCAAATTGACGACGCTTGTTTTCCGACATCCCTGCTTCACCTTTAGGATTTAGAGTATCCCAAAGTTTTAAATAAAACAGAAAATCTGAATCTGCCTCTTTAAATAAGGCATGCTTTTGGTCAGCCTGCATCTGTTTATCGGCTGGGCGCTCACGTGGGTCTTGCACTGCAAGTGCACTCACCACCACCAAAATTTCTTTGAGTACACCAAAATGAGCACCGCCCACAATCATACGCGCGAGTCGAGGGTCAATCGGCATACGGGCCATCATTTGACCGACTTTAGTCAGTTCGTTTTTCTTCTCGTTTAGCGCACCTAATTCAATGAGTAGCTTACGACCATCATTGACTAGACGGAAATCTGGCGGCTCAATGAAATCGAAGTTTTCTAACTCACCTAAGCCTAAGCTCTGCATTTGCAGAATTACCGATGCCAAATTGGTTCGCTTAATTTCAGGTTCGGTAAATTCAGGACGGCTTAAAAAATCTTCTTCGCTATATAAACGAATACAAACGCCCGGAGCAATACGACCACAACGCCCTTTACGTTGATTGGCCGCAGCCTGCGAAATTGCCTCAATTGGTAAGCGTTGCACACGTGAACGGTAGTTATAACGAGATATACGTGCAAAGCCGCTATCAATCACATAGCGAATATTAGGAACCGTCAATGCAGTTTCTGCAACGTTGGTGGCAATAATAATACGGCGGCCCTTTCCACTTGGGCTAAAAATCTTTTGTTGCTCTGAAACGGCTAAGCGTGCATACAAAGGTAAAATTTCGGTATGCCTTGGCCCATATTTTTGCAAAGTTTCCTGTAATTCTCGAATTTCTTGTTCAGTACTTGAGAAAATCAGAATATCTGCATGTTCTGGATGGCCTTTTTCTTCAGCATCGGCAAAGCATTCTTCTACAGCTTGTACGACTGCACGCGGAAGATTTTCTTCAAAATCGTCGAACTCGTCATCATCACTACCGCCAATATTCATCTCTGAAATTGGGCGATAACGTACTTCGACCGGATAGCTACGACCTTCTACCTCAAAAATAGGCGCATCATTAAAGTAATTACTAAAACGATTTACATCTAAAGTTGCCGAGGTCACGATGACTTTTAAATCTGGGCGTTTTGGCAACAATTGCTTTAAATAGCCCATAATAAAATCAATATTGAGTGAGCGCTCGTGCGCTTCATCAATAATGATGGTGTCATATTTGGACAGAAAACGGTCATTGCCTAACTCGGCAAGTAAAATACCGTCAGTCATTAACCTTACAATCGAATCTTGTGAACCTTGTTCATTGAAACGGATTTTAAAGCCAATTGACTCGCCAAGCTTTTCGCCGACTTCTTCTGCAATACGCTGCGACACACTACGTGCAGCTAAACGACGTGGCTGGGTATGGCCAATCATACCGGTCAAACCACGCCCTGCTAACATTGCAATTTGAGGAAGCTGAGTAGTTTTCCCTGAGCCTGTTTCCCCTGCCACAATAATGACCTGATGCTTTTGAATCGCCTCAATTAAACGGTCAGCATATTGGGTAACAGGAAGATCCTGATTTAATTTGATTTTTGGTAAACGTTCATAACGCTGTCTAACTTTTGCATTAGACTGTTCAAATAATTTTTCAATCTCTGAAGTATTGGCTTTTTTATCTTTACGCAAACGATTTAAACGGTAACGATCTCTCGCCATCACCCATTGATCTATATTTAAACCATTCAGCACAGATAAATTTTCCTGAAAATTCAACAATCCTCTATTTTACGCTTTAATGCCCCTCAGGTAAAACAGTTGGTTTTTTATATATTTTTAATTTTTTAAAATTTTACCCTTGAATTTTATCTAGATAGACTTCATGTTGTTAGGCAAGTTTCTTTTACTATAACTGTCATTTGATTTACATGTTTTTGCAGTCAAATCGAATACAGTATTTGGGGACTTAAAAATCGGAAATTTTCCACTTATTCAATTTTCCGATTTTAGTCATGTAAAAATACTATTTCCCCAATAAAGAATTTTTATTTATTCTACATCTCGTAAACAAGTTTAAATATAAACCTCAATCATGGAGACAATGATGAGCTTGATTAATACTGAAGTTAAACCATTCCAAGCAACTGCTTACCACAACGGCCAATTTGTTGAAGTTAACGAAACTAACCTTAAAGGTAAATGGTCTGTTGTATTCTTCTATCCAGCTGACTTTACTTTCGTTTGTCCTACTGAGCTTGAAGACTTAGCTGACAACTATGCTGAATTCCAAAAATTAGGCGTGGAAATCTACGGTGTTTCTACTGACACTCACTTCACTCACAAAGCTTGGCACGACACTTCAGACGCGATCAAGAAAATTCAATACCCATTAGTTGGCGATCCAACTTGGACTCTTTCTAAAAACTTCGACGTTTTAATTGAGTCTGAAGGTTTAGCTGACCGTGGTACTTTCGTTATCGATCCAGAAGGTAAAATCCAAATCGTTGAAATCAACGCTGGCGGTATCGGTCGTGACGCATCTGAACTTCTTCGCAAAGTAAAAGCTGCTCAATACGTACACTCTCACCCAGGTGAAGTTTGCCCAGCTAAATGGAAAGAAGGTGAAGCTACTCTTGCTCCATCTATCGACCTAGTTGGTAAAATCTAATCTCTCTTAGATTTTAAAAACTCGAAGAACCATCCTTTATCGGATGGTTCTTTTGTTTTGAATAAGCACATCACATTTTCTACTGATACTTTTACAATTCTGCCCTTCCCCGTTACTTAAACATTGAGTAATGTCAAATAAACAACTGGTTAATTTTTGAGTAAGTTTGATATGAAATAAAGGGGTGCATTTATGGTGAATACAGCGGTTGTCACTTCATGGAAATATAATGCTACATCGCGTCATTTAAAAATCTTTTATAGCGACGGTTCTGGAGATCTATATCATCCTGTCCCTGAGTTTGTTTATGACAACTTATTACGTTCAACAGACAAAGCTGCTTTTGTACATAAATATTTAGAATTTAATTTGCACTTTACTCGACTTTCTTTGGTGATTGCCTCATAACAACTATAAAAAAGGCCTGCTCAAAACAGGCCCGACTGAAATATAAAATTATTTCAGTAAAACTATTTTGTGACCACTAAACATAACCCTGCACCTACAGGCAAAATACTACTCATAAAATCTGCATCTTTTTTAATCAAAGATAAAAAAGGATTTACTTCTGCTGCATGAGATATCACATTATCAACCACTAAAACACCACCTTTAGGCTTAATTAATCGTTTTAAATCTGGCCAATAACTTTCATATACATCACGTTCAGCATCTAACAAAATAAAATCGAATGTTTCTTTTGCCTCTTTTAAGTAATCGGCTGCATCTCCTACCCAAAATTGAACAATTTCACTGAGCTCTAACTCAGCTACATGGCGTTTTGCCTCTGCACTTCGTTTTTCATCGATTTCAACTGTGGTCACCTGCCCTCCAGTTGCCTGTGCAGCTTCAGCTAACCATAAAGTTGAATAACCTGTCGAAGTGCCAATTTCTAAAATAGTTTTGGCTTGCTGCATACGAATAAATTGCGAGAGTAATTTTGCAGATTCTACTTCAATATTGCGATATCGCTGTAAACGATCAGACTGCTGTGAGTCATGCTGTTTAAAGGTGTCATATAAATCAGCAACTCTTTGTAAGAAAATAGTATTTGGCATCTATTTTACTCCTTCTTTATATGACAGCTGTTTTAGTTAAGTACTTTGGATTAATTTAAAACGCGGTACGACACTACCATCACTCATTTGGACGGTTTCAGTAAACATAGCAAGTGGTCGAACCCAAGTTGAATAATCACCATATAAACATTGATAAACGACCAATTCCTCTTCAGTTTCACTGTGTTTTGCTACAGAAAAAACTTGATAGAGATTACCTTTATAATGCTGATAAATACCGCGTTGCAATGACATAAAACTACCTTTTAATGTTATGACAAAAAATCTTTACAGCCATATAACATATATAAATTTTCAAACACTTTCACTTTAAAATACCGCAAAAGTAAAAATGAGAATGAGATTCTCTTTTTAATATTTTCAACACATGCCTAAATCTAACAAACATTCAAAAAACCGATCAAATACATAAAAACATACTGTTTTACCTATTCATTGTTTTCACGTACTATGCATCTATTGAAAGAATTTGGATGCATTGGAGTAAAAACAGATGTTAGATCAAAACATTAAAACTCAATTAAAAGCTTACCTAGAACGTTTAGAAAGTCCAATCGAATTAGTTGCTGCTTTAGATGAATCAGATAAAGCTGCCCAAATTAAAGAATTAGTAACTGAAATCGCTGAGCTTTCTGACAAAGTGACTGCACGTTTTGACGGTAACAATACACGTCGTCCAAGCTTTGGTGTGGCTAAAGCAGGTGAACAGCCTCGTGTGTTCTTTGCAGGCTTACCAATGGGACATGAGTTTACATCTTTGATCTTGGCTCTGTTACAAGTGTCTGGCTATGCACCTAA
>NZ_JFXL01000025.1:0-43695 GCF_000588255.1 Acinetobacter sp. 1424608 | reverse complement strand
GGCCATGGCTGCGGATGTCACCATTGCTCAGGTTTCTGAAGTGGTGGAGCTGGGTGGATTAGACCCTGAGCACATCATCACCCCAGGTATCTTTGTACAGCATGTTGTACAAGTACAGCCCGCACAGTAAGCAATAAGGAGAAATAACATGAGCTATCAGAAACTCAGCCGTGACCAGATTGCACAACGTGTGGCACAAGATATTCCCGATGGTGCCTATGTGAACTTGGGCATTGGCTTACCGACTAAAATTGCCAGCTACTTACCTAACGATAAAGATATTTTCCTTCATTCTGAAAATGGACTATTGGCATTTGGCCCACCACCAGCTGCAGGTGAAGAAGACCCTGAACTGATTAATGCGGGTAAAGAGTTTGTGACCATGCTTGAAGGCGGCAGCTTTTTCCACCATGGTGACTCATTTGCGATGATGCGTGGTGGTCACCTTGATATAGCGGTACTTGGTGCATTTCAGGTTGCAGCCAATGGTGACTTGGCGAACTGGCATACAGGTGCGCCGGATGCGATTCCTGCGGTGGGTGGTGCGATGGATTTGGCAGTTGGTGCCAAGAAAGTATTTATCACTACAGACCATGTCACCAAGCAAGGCGAGCCGAAAATTGTGGCTGAGCTGAGCTATCCGGTAACGGGTAAGCACTGTGTGGATCGTATTTACACCGATCTTTGTGTAATTGATGTGACCAAAGATGGTTTAAAGGTGATTGAGAAAGTTGAAGGTCTTAGCTTTGATGAGTTACAGGCTTTAACGGGTGCGACTTTGATTGATGCGACTCAAGGGTAAGGAAGTAGGGAAATGACATTAAAAAACGCTTATATCATCGATGCCATCCGCACTCCATTCGGCCGTTATGCCGGTGGCCTTGCACCTATCCGTGCCGATGACCTTGGCGCTGTGCCGATTAAAGCTCTTATGCAGCGTAACCCAAGTGTAGATTGGGAACAGGTCGATGATGTGATTTATGGTTGTGCCAACCAAGCCGGTGAAGATAACCGTAACGTGGGCCGTATGTCAGCACTGCTTGCTGGGTTACCTTATCAGGTTCCGGCAACCACCATTAACCGTTTGTGTGGTTCATCACTCGATGCCATTGCTATTGCTGCACGTGCCATTAAAGCTGGCGAAGCAAACCTGGTAATTGCAGGTGGTGTGGAAAGCATGAGCCGTGCACCTTATGTGATGGGTAAGTCAGACAGTGCTTTTGGCCGCAGCCAGAAGATTGAAGACACCACAATGGGTTGGCGCTTCATTAACCCAAAACTTAAAGAATTGTATGGTGTAGACACCATGCCCCAGACTGCCGAAAACGTGGCTGAACAGTTCAACGTCAATCGTGCAGATCAGGACCAGTTTGCCTTGGTGAGCCAACAACGCACCGCAAGCGCGCAAGCCAAAGGCTTTTTTTCTAAAGAAATTGTGGCAGTTGAAATCCCTCAGCGTAAGGGTGAGGCTGTTGTGATTGATACTGATGAACATCCACGTGCATCCACCACACTTGAAGGTTTAAGCAAACTTAAACCTGTTGTGAAAGCAGATGGTACAGTTACTGCGGGTAATGCTTCAGGCATCAACGATGGTGCAGCCGCATTGCTGATTGCTTCTGATGATGCAGTTCAGGCTTACAACTTAAAACCACGTGCCAAGATAATTGCTTCAACAGCAGTGGGTGTAGAACCACGTATTATGGGTTTTGCTCCAGCACCAGCCATTAAAAAATTACTTAAACAAGCCAACCTGACTTTAGAGCAGATGGATGTAATTGAGCTCAATGAAGCCTTTGCTGCACAGGCTTTGGCAGTGACTCGTGATTTAGATTTACCAGACAACTCTGACAAGGTAAATCCAAACGGTGGAGCAATTGCATTAGGTCATCCGCTTGGTGCATCAGGTGCACGCCTCGTAACCACTGCCTTAAACCAGCTTGAGCAAACAGGCGGCCGTTATGCCTTATGTTCAATGTGTATTGGTGTGGGACAAGGTATTGCTTTGATTATTGAGAGAGTCTAATCATGAGTCAGTTATATGCCAGCTTGTTTTACCAAAAAGACGTCATAGACATCTTTAGTGACTCATCCTTAATCGCATACATGATTCAGGTTGAAGTTGCGTTAGCCCAAGCGCAGGCACAAGTTGGCGTGATTCCTCAAAATGCAGCAAATACCATTGCTCAAGTAGGTGAGCAGGCGCTAGAAAAGTTTGATTTTTCCGCTTTAGCGGTAGCAACTGGTTTAGCTGGGAATATCGCAATTCCATTTGTAAAACAGCTTACAGCAATTGTTAAAGATGTGGATGAGGATGCTTCCCGCTATATGCATTGGGGTGCAACCAGTCAGGATATTTTAGACACAGCTTGTATTTTGCAATGCCGTGATGCGTTAAATATTGTGGAAGCTCAAATTCAACAATGCTATGCGACTGCATTACAGCAAGCCAAGCAATATCGCCATCAGGTCATGATTGGACGTACATGGTTACAACAAGCTTTACCAATTACGTTGGGATATAAACTTGCTCGTTGGGCTTCTGCATTTAAACGTGATTTAGACCGTATACAAGCTATGAAATCACGTGTGCTCACTGCTCAGTTAGGCGGTGCTGTGGGTTCATTAGCTTCTTTGCAAGACCAAGGTTCGCTTGTGGTCAGCGCATTTGCGAAGCAACTGAATCTGACTGTACCAACAAGTACATGGCATGGTGAGCGTGACCGTATTGTAGAAATTGCAAGTGTGCTTGGCATGATTGTCGGGAATACGGGCAAGATGGCACGCGACTGGTCACTCATGATGCAAACTGAAATTGCAGAGTTGTTTGAGCCAACCGCAAAGGGTCGTGGTGGTTCATCGACCATGCCTCATAAGCGTAATCCAGTCGCAGCAGCTTCAGTACTTGCAGCAGCGAATCGTGTACCAGCGCTGATGTCTAGCATTTATCAAAGCATGGTACAGGAACATGAACGGAGTTTAGGTGCATGGCATGCAGAATGGTTAGCAGTTCCAGAAATCTTTCAGCTTTGTGCTGGAGCATTAAGCCGTACTAATGAAGTTCTACAAGGTTTTGAAGTTAATGCTGAGCATATGCAACAGAACCTTGAGTGTACCAACGGATTAATTATGGCAGAAGCTGTGATGATGGCACTTGCTCCCAAGATTGGCCGTTTAAATGCTCATCATTTAGTTGAAGCTGCATGTAAGACAGCGGTAGCACAAAACCAGCATTTGTTTGATGTTGTTAGCCAACTAGATGAAGTAAAAGGACAGTTTAGCCAGCAAGAAATACGAGATATTTTTAAACCAGAAAATTATTTAGGCAATATTCAGCAACAGATTGATGCGGTTTTGCAAGAAGCACAAGGAGAGTCAAAGTGAAACAGACTATTCGTAATCGTCAAGGAAAACAGTTAGCAGTTTATACAGATGGTCTAAAAGATGCTCCTGTGCTTGTGTTTTCTAATTCATTAGGAACAGACCATCGTATGTGGCAACCTCAACTGAATGAGTTAAAAAGTCATTTTAATGTCATTACATACGACACACGTGGTCATGGTGAAAGTGATGTAATTAGTGATACCACATTGCAAAACTTAGCTGAAGATGTTGTTGATATTTTAGATGCCTTGAATATTGAAAAAGCTCATTTTTGTGGCATTTCAATGGGCGGAATTACAGGGCTTTGGTTGGGTATTCATCATCAAAATCGTTTTAATAGCATTACAGTTGCAAACTCGGCAGCCAAAATTGGTCAGACTGAAGCTTGGTTAAGTCGTGCTGAATCGGTAGAACAAAATGGTTTAGCTGAGCTGGTTAAAACCACGCATACCCGCTGGTTCAGTGAAAAATTCGACTATCAACATAATATTGTTGCACAGACGACGATTCAAAGTCTGGCAAACACACCAGCACAAGGTTATGCCAACGCATGTCGTGCTTTAGCGTATGCCGATTTAAGAGATGAAATTGCACAAATTCAAATTCCAGTACTGCTGATTGCAGGAACAGAAGATCCGGTAACTACAGTAGCAGATGCCGAATTTATGCAGAAGGCAATTAAGAACAGCCAGTTAGCAAAACTCGAAGCATCTCATCTTTCTAATATTGAGCAACCACAGAGATTTACACAGGAATTGACTAGGTTTATTCAGCAAATCTAATCGCTTAGTAATTTAAAAGGAATTGGCCTTAAGGAGGCAAATATGGCGTCTCAGGATTACGCTACACCAAACAAAAGCATCGATGCTCAAGCACTGATTAATGATGCTCCACTTAGTAAATATCAATGGATGATCGCAATCATCTGTTTCTTAATTATTTTTACTGATGGTATTGATACAGCTGCGATGGGCTTTATTGCACCAGCATTGGCACAAGACTGGGGAATTGATCGTTCTCAGTTAGGACCAGTGATGAGTGCAGCACTTGGTGGAATGATTATTGGCGCTTTAGTTTCTGGTCCGACAGCGGACCGTTTCGGGCGAAAAGTTGTTTTAGCTGTGGCAATGCTTGTGTTCGGTGGATTTACTTTGGCATCTGCTTATGCAACCAACTTGAATAGCCTTGTCGTTTTACGTTTTTTAACCGGTATTGGCCTTGGTGCAGCAATGCCAAATGCCACCACTTTATTTTCTGAGTACTGTCCAACCCGCATTCGTTCATTACTCGTGACATGTATGTTCTGTGGCTACAACTTGGGTATGGCTACTGGCGGTTTTATTAGTAGCTGGCTTATCCCGACTTATGGTTGGCATAGCTTATTTTTGCTCGGCGGCTGGTCACCTTTAATTTTAATGATTTTAGTGATTGTAGTGCTACCTGAGTCTTACCGCTTCTTAATCGTGAAAGGTAAGAATCCAGAAAAAGTTCGCAAAATTTTAAATCATATCGCGCCAACACAAATTCAGAATGCGACTGCATTTCACGTTCCTGAAGAAAAAACTGAAACAGCTCAAAAGAAAAATGTCTTTGGAATTATGTTTTCTAAGCCATATGCCAAAGGAACAATTTTACTTTGGGTAACTTACTTCATGGGACTCGTGGTTGTGTACTTGCTGACAAGCTGGTTACCAACACTTATGCGTGAAACAGGTGCTTCGATGGAGCGTGCTGCATTTATTGGAGGTTTGTTCCAGTTCGGCGGTGTGGTAAGCGCATTGTTCATTGGCTGGGCAATGGACAAATTCAACCCAAACCGAGTCATCGCCATTTTCTACTTTGCCGCAGGTCTATTTGCAATTGCGGTCGGTCAAAGCTTAGGCAACTCAACCTTACTTGCAGTATTAGTGCTTTGTGCGGGTATCGCCATTAATGGTGCGCAATCTTCGATGCCTGCGTTAAGTGCACGCTTCTATCCAACTCAGTGCCGTGCAACGGGTGTTTCTTGGATGACTGGTATTGGACGTTTTGGTGCGGTATTTGGTGCATGGATTGGTGCGGTGCTACTCGGTAATGATTGGTCATTCACCGCTATTCTCAGTTTATTACTAATTCCAGCGACTGCTGCGGCTGTTGCTGTATTTGTTAAATCACTTGTTGCGCATACCGATGCAACTTAATAGAGGTCTATCACAATGAATGATGAACAACGCTATAAACAAGGCATTGAATTGCGGACTGAAGTTTTAGGTGAAAAGCATGTTGGTCGGTCTTTGCAAAACCTAAATGACTTTAACCAAGATTTTCAAAATTTTATTAGCCGTTACGCATGGGGTGAGGTGTGGTCGCGTCCGGGCTTGCCACGTCATACACGTAGTTTAGTGACTATCGCAATTTTATTGGCACTGGGCCGTGAAGATGAACTACGCATGCATTTACGTGCTTGTTTCAACAATGGTGTAACCAAAGAAGATTTAAAAGAGCTGATCTTACACAGTTCACTCTATGCAGGTTTACCTGCTGCAAACGCTGCAATGCACATGGCTGAAGAAGTCTTTAAAGAGTTGGGAATAGTAGTAAACCCAATTGCAGCGAAAGAACAGGATTAAGGAGATAAAGATGTCACAACATAGCTGGGGTGCCTACGCCCAACGTAATACAGATGATCATCCACCAGCGTATACGCCAGGTTATAAAACAAGTGTATTGCGTTCGCCAAAAAATGCATTGATCTCTATTAACGAGACTTTAACTGAAGTTACTGCACCGCATTTTTCTTCAAATCTATTTGGTCCAAAAGATAACGATTTGATTTTGAACTATGCCAAAGATGGTTTGCCAATTGGTGAGCGTGTCATTGTTCATGGCTATGTTCGTGATCAGTTTGGTCGTCCTGTAAAAAATGCACTTCTAGAAGTATGGCAAGCCAATGCTTCTGGTCGTTACCGCCATCCAAATGACAAGTTTATTGGTGCAATGGACCCTAACTTTGGTGGTTGTGGTCGTACCTTAACAGATGAAAACGGTTTTTATATTTTCCGTACCATTAAACCGGGTCCGTACCCATGGCGTAACCGTATTAATGAATGGCGTCCTGCCCATATTCATTTCTCATTAATTGCTGATGGTTGGGCGCAGCGTTTGATTTCGCAATTTTATTTTGAAGGCGACACGCTCATCGATACTTGCCCGATCTTAAAAACAATTCCTTCTGAAGATCAACGTCGTGCATTGATTGCACTAGAAGATAAAAACAACTTTATCGAAGCCGATAGCCGTTGTTACCGTTTCGACATCACTTTGCGTGGTCGTCGAGCGACTTACTTCGAAAATGAATTGACTTAATCGGGAGCACGAGCATGAATAACTGGAATTTTCAGGAATTAAAAGAAACTCCATCTCAAACAGGTGGTCCTTACGTTCATATTGGGTTATTGCCACAACAAGCAAATATCGAAGTGTTTGAAAACAACTTTAATAACCAATTAGTACAAGACCAGACTCAAGGTGAACGTATTCGTCTTGAAGGTCAAGTGTTTGACGGGTTAGGTCTACCTTTACGTGATGTGCTTATCGAGATTTGGCAGGCCGATGCAAATGGTATCTACCCAAGTCATGCCGATACACGGGAGCAAAAAGCTGATCCTGCATTTCACGGCTGGGGTCGTACAGGTGCAGACTTTGAAACAGGTATTTGGAGCTTCAATACGATTAAACCGGGCGCGACAGCAGGCCGTAAAGGCTCAACTCAGGCACCACATATTGCATTAGTCATTTTCGCTCGCGGTATTAACTTAGGTCTTCATACACGTGTTTATTTTGACGATGAAGCTGAGGCAAATGCTAACGACCCAATTCTAAATAGTATTGAATGGGCACCACGTCGCCAAACACTTATTGCGAAACGTTTTGAAGAAAATGGTGAAGTTGTTTATCGCTTCGATATTCGCATTCAAGGCGATGATGAAACTGTATTTTTTGATATTTAAGAAACACCTAAGGCTACACCTGATTATTCAAGGATGTGTGTAGCCTTTTTAAGGATGAATTCTATGAACATGAAAACATTATTAAGCCTAAGTTTGCTTGTAGTCCCATTTTTTACAGCACAGGCAAATGCTGAACCTGTCGTTTTGGCTGCTCAAACACAAACTGCATCTACAGCTGTTAAAACGATTGTTCCGATTACCGCAAAAACCAAAGAACAAGCTCTGGCACAGGCTCAAGTGATTGCAAACACAGCAGATGCTGATTTGGCAGAGTTCCGTATCGATTTATTAAGCTTTGCCAGCGATACAAAACAAGTCATTGCCTTAGGTCATGAGTTGAAAAAGATTTTAGGCAACAAGCCATTGATTGCCACCATTCGTACGAAAAACGAAGGAGGTCAGCTTGAAATTAGTGATGCGGATTATGGTAAGACCTATCAAGCTTACTTAAAAAATCCGTTCATGGACTGGTTAGATGTTGAAATGTTCCGTAATCAAAAAGTAGTTTCAGAAATTGTTCAAAAAGCACATCAAAAGAAAGTGCTCGTTGTCATGTCTAATCACGACTTCCAAAAAACACCAAGCCAAGATGAAATTGAAAAACGCTTGTTAAAACAAGATCAAATGGGCGCAGATGTTCTCAAAATTGCTGTAATGCCTAAATCTAAACAAGATGTTTTCACTTTAATGAATGCAACTTTAAAGGTAAGCCAGCAGACCACTAAACCTTTATTGACGATGTCGATGGGCCAATTAGGTACGATTTCTCGTGTTGCAACTGCCAATATGGGCGGAAGTTATAGCTTTGGCATGATTGGTCAGGCTTCTGCACCGGGTCAAATTGATGTGACTAAGCTCAAACAGATTTTACAAACCGTTCAACCAACAAACCCATAAATCATAAGGATATGATGAAATGAATACATTACGTTTAACTACTCTTGCATTAGGTTTGATGGTTTCAGGAGTAGCTGCAGCACAAACTTATGTAGTTGACCGTTATCAAGATGATAGCAACAAAGGCTCTTTACGCTGGGCAATTGAACAAGCCAATGCAAACCCAAGCGAAGCTAGCGATATCTTGATTCAAGCAGTAGGCAAAGCACCTTATGCAATTAAATTAAACAGCCCGCTTCCTGAAATTAAAGCGCCTATCAAAATTATTGGTACCCAATGGGATAAAACTGGTGAATACATTGCAATTGATGGTTCAAATTATATTAAAGGTGAAGGTGCAAAAGCTTGCCCGGGAGCAAATCCTGAGCAGTATGGTACCAATGTACGTACTATGACTTTACCGGGTTTTGTACTACGTGATGTCAATAACGTGACTTTAAAAGGCCTAGATATCCACCGGTTCTGCATTGGCGTATTGGTTAACCGTTCAAGCAATAACCTCATTCAACACAACCGTATTAGTAATAACTATGGTGGAGCTGGGGTCATGATCACGGGCGATGATGGTAAAGGCAATCCAACTGCAACCACGACTAATAACAACAAAGTTTTAGATAACATTTTCCAAGACAATGGTGATGGTTTAGAACTGACACGTGGTGCAGCATTTAACCTGATTGCAAATAACCATTTTGTTTCTACCAAAGTAAATCCAGAGCCATCACAAGGTATTGAAATCTTGTGGGGCAATGACAATGCTGTAGTTGGAAACAAGTTTGAAAATTATTCGGATGGCTTACAGATTAACTGGGGTAAGCGTAACTATATTGCCTACAACGAAATGACCAATAACTCGATTGGTTTTAACATGACGGGTGATGGCAATATTCTTGATAGCAATAAAGTGCATGGCAATCGTATTGGTGTTGCCATTCGCTCAGAGAAAGATGCAAATGCAAGAATTACACTGACGAAAAACCTAATTTGGGACAACGGTAAAGATATTAAACGCTGTGAAGCAGGTGGTTCATGTGTACCAAATCAGCGTTTAGGTGCAATTGTATTTGGAGTTCCTGCGCTTGAGCATGAAGGATTTGTTGGTTCTCGTGGTGGTGGTGTGGTGATTGAGCCATCTAAACTACAAAAAACATGTACTCAGCCAAATGAACAAGGCTGTAATGCGCAGCCGAATCAGGGTATTAAAGCGCCTAAGTTAACAGCAAATAAAGGTTCAGTTAATATAGAGGTAAATGGTTTACCAAACCAACGTTACCAAGTTGAGTTTTTTGGCAACCAGAGTACGACATCAAAAGAAGCTGAGCAGTATTTAGGGACTATAACAGTTGCCACAGACGTACAAGGCAACGCAAAAGCCAATTGGAAGCCAACAGTCAAAGTTGCCTCAATTACAGCAAATGTAACGGATCACTTTGGTGCAACTTCTGAGCTTGGGTTTGTGCAAGTTAAATAACAAAAAAATAAAGCGCCTCAAAACAGGGGGCGCATTTTAGAAAAGATAAAAGGGACTTGAAATGCCAAACGTAATCAAACTGAGTGTATTAACAATTGCTGTATTAGGTAGCCAATTTGCACTTGCTAATGAGCCTTGGTCACAAGACCGCCAATGGTTACTGGGTGACTGGAATGGTGAGCGTCAACAATTAGAGCAACAGGGTTATAAATTTACAGCTTCTATCATGAGCCAAGCTGCCACAAATTTAGATGGTGGGTATAACGACAGCAATACTTTTGAGAATGCTGCGCAGCTTTCTTTGGGTGCAACTTTCGATTTAGACAAAATTGCTGGATGGAAAGATACAACCGCGAGCTTAGTTGTGACTAAACGTGACGGTAATGCGCTTACTTTAGAGCGTATTAAAGACCCACGCTCTAGCCAACTTGGTAACGCACAAGAGATTTATGGTCGTGGCAAAATCTGGCGTTTATCTCAAGCATGGATAAAAAAAGGCTTTGCTGATAATACCGTACAAGTCAAAGCTGGTCGTATGGGAATGTCAGAGGACTTTAATAGTTCTCAATGTGAGTTTCAGAACTTATTGCTTTGTGGTGGGCAGTTAGGAAAATCAATTGGTTCAATTTGGTATAACTCACCAGTTGGTGTTTGGGCTGCAAACGTTAAATATCAGTTTGCACCTGAGTGGACTTTAGGTGTTGGCGTGTATGAGGTCAATCCAGACAATATTAAAACCGAATCAAACAGTGATGGTTTTAATCTGGATATGAATAACGTCAAGGGCGCTACTATACCGGTTGAACTTGCATGGAAACCAAAACTTGCTGCTTTCAATGGTTTACCGGGTGAATATAAAGTAGGTGCACTTTACTCAACCGCAGAAGCAAATGATATTAAAACTGCAGGTAAAGTTCATGACGGAAAACAAAGCTTCTGGATTAATGCGCAGCAACAACTTAGCCATGCCGGCCAAGATCCGAAACGCGGTTTATATGTAAGTTTTAATGGCGTTGTAAATGATAAAGCAACGACCTTTGTACAAAGTACACAACAACTTGCACTTTGGTATAAGGGGCCATTTGACAGCCGACCAAATGATTCAATTGGTTTTGGTATTGCCAATTATGTCGTTAATGACCGTGCTAAAGATAAGCAGATCGCGACAAATGAAAGCCGTGGATATTATAGCTATGATCCGATCGCATCTAACTATATTCCAATTCAGGACGACGAACTAAACGTTGAATTGAACTATACCTATCAATGGTCTCCGGCCGTCATGCTGCGACCAAATATTCAATATATCCATCAACCTGCTGGTGTAAAAGAAGTTGATGATGCTTGGGTGGCGGGTTTGAGTGTAAAAGTTAATTTTTAACAATATTGATGGCTGGTTAGACATAGTTTAACTGGCCCAAATGCTTGAACTATTTGTGTTCAGTATATGTGGAGTAGGATCTATGTCTGAGTCAGATTCTAAGTTTCATATCTTATTCAAAATATGGTGTTTTATTCTAGGTCTAGTTTTATTGGCTACCGGTGTTTTTTACATTGTAGGTGGTGGAAAACTAGTATCACTCGGCGGTTCTTGGTATTTCCTTATCTCAGGACTGTTTATAACCATTTCGGCAATTAGTATCTTCCGTAAAAAAGCACTTGGTGTCTGGATTTTTGCAGTTGTTTTTATCGGTACGGTAATTTGGTCACTGATTGACGCTGGATGGGAATTTTGGCCGTTATTCTCGCGCTTAATGTTTCCTGCTGGTCTTTTTGCTGCGTTGTTATTTACCTTACCTTCAATTCGACGTTACCAATTTCAAAATGGTTCAGCATCTTCAGCGTATGCTGTTGGTGGACTAGTTGTTGTTGGTATGTTGATTGCGCTTTACCAAATGTTTCAACCGCACCCGACAGTAGCAAGCTCAGGTCAAAAGCTACCTTTAGTGCCAGTTGATCCTGCTAAAAAACAGGTGAATTGGGAAAATTATGGTAATGATTCTGGCGGTAGTCGCTTTGTTGCTCTCGATCAAATTAATCGAGATAACGTTCATAAGTTAAAAGAAGCATGGCGCTTTAGAACAGGTGATTTTACAACGGGTAGCGGTAATGGTGCTGAAGACCAAATGACCCCACTACAAGTTGGAAATAAAGTCTTTTTATGTACGCCGCATAACAATATTTTTGCAATAGATGCTGATTCGGGTAAACAGCTTTGGAAAGCTGAGGTGAACTCTAAGGCCGATGCTTGGGAGCGTTGCCGTGGTGTTGCATACTTTGATTCAACAAAAACGCTTGTACAACCAACTTTAGCTGGTGCAACTCCGGTCACTACTGTTGCGGCCAACACAGCATGTCCACGCCGTGTATATACTAATACTCCCGATGCTCGTTTAATTGCAGTCAATGCAGATACTGGTGAACGTTGTGCTGACTTTGGTGTGAATGGAACAGTTAACCTGCTCGAAGGCTTAGGCGATGGAACAAAAGCTCCACGTTTTGAAGTGACTTCTGCACCAACGATAGCAGGTACTACTATTGTAGTCGGCAGCCGTATCGCAGATAACGTGGCAGCAGATATGCCGGGTGGCGTAATCCGTGGTTATGATGTGATTACAGGTAAACTCCGCTGGGCATTTGACCCTCGTAACCCTGATCCTAACCATGTTCTAAAACCAGGTGAAACGTATAAACGTAGTTCGGCAAACTCTTGGGCCGCTATGTCGTATGACCCACAAATGAATACAGTGTTCTTACCTATGGGGAGTTCATCTGTTGATATTTGGGGTGGTAACCGTAATCCGTTAGATCACAAATACAATACTTCTGTGTTGGCACTCGATGCGACAACGGGTAAAGAAAAGTGGGTATATCAAACTGTTCATAATGACTTATGGGACTTTGATTTACCAATGCAACCAAGTCTAGTCGACTTTCCATTAAAAGATGGTACGACTAAGCCAGCTGTTGTGATTGGAACTAAATCAGGCCAATTCTTTGTTCTTGACCGTGTAACTGGTAAACCACTTACTAAAGTGATTGAACAGCCAGTGAAAGCTGCGAATATTCCGGGTGAGCAATATAGTTTAACTCAACCACGTTCAGTTGAAATGCCTCAAATTGGTAATCAGACTTTAACTGAGTCAGATATGTGGGGTGCTACACCGTTTGATCAGCTCATGTGCCGTATTAACTTTAAGTCAATGCGTTACGAAGGTTTATTTACTGCACCGGGTACTGATGTTTCATTAAGTTTTCCTGGTTCTTTAGGTGGCATGAACTGGGGAAGTATTGCTTTTGACCCGACTCATCGTTACATGTTCGTAAACGACATGCGTCTTGGTTTATGGGTTCAACTCATTAAACAAACCCCTGAAGATATTAAGATTCAGGCGAGTGGCGGTGAAAAAGTAAATACAGGTATGGGGGCTGTACCAATGAAAGGTACACCATATAAAGTGAATAAAAACCGCTTTATGTCTGCTTTAAGTATTCCATGTCAAAAACCACCATTTGGTACCATGACTGCAATTGATATGAAAACTCGTCAGGTTGCATGGCAAGTACCACTTGGCACAGTTGAAGATACTGGACCTTTAGGTATTAAGATGGGCTTAAAAGCACCGATTGGTATGCCGACTATTGGTGGACCGATGGCAACTCAAGGTGGCTTAGTCTTCTTTGCTGCAACTCAAGATTACTACTTGCGTGCTTTTGATTCATCTACAGGTAAAGAGCTGTGGAAGTCACGTATGCCAGTAGGTAGCCAAGGTACACCAATCAGCTATGTCTCACCTAAAACAGGTAAACAGTATGTAGTGGTTACCGCGGGCGGTGCACGTCAGTCTCCGGACCATGGTGATTATGTGATCGCATATAGTTTAGAGAAGTAATTAAAGAGGGCAAAAGGATAAATTTTCTTTTGCCCTTATTTTTTAATATCTTTTTTCTATTAGAGTGTTCGCGGAAATTCTATAATTTTAGTGAGATAGCTTTACCAAATAGTAAAAAAGTGCTTGAAGTTATTGCTAAACTTAAAATATACCTATAAATGTTTTATTCTGAACGCTAGAGATAGCCGAACTATTAAGCATTTTTTTATAATGTTTTACCTATAAATAAGATTAATAAGTTTATTAAGTTTTGTTTAACTTAAGATTGTGAATTTTAATTAAAAATAAACATTATTAGCTTTTTAGGCTTGAAAAACATGTTTTTTTTGTTGGAAAAACAAGCGTAAATATATACTTATATTATATTTAAATAATGTATTGCATTACTATAGAATGGTTGGCGCAGGTTATTACTACCCAGTAATAATTTGTATTTCAGGAATTTAAGCTTTAATTGGCTTAAGGCTCATCGAAAGATGGGCCTTTTTTTATGTGCTTTGTATTACAATTTCTTTATAAAATTAAAAATAGCCTAAGTCTTATTAAATAAAGATATGAAAAATGAGTCTTTAATGACAATTTGGATCTGATTTGTTAGATTAAAGCCACTTGATAATAATAGGTGATGTAATGAGATTTTTAGTTCTTGCAACTTTATCCGGTTTGGCTTTAATGGGTTGTGCTTCTGTTCAACAAGCACCTAATACACAAGAAACCATTCGTTATGCTTCTAGTCCATGTTTCGGCGCATGTCCAATTTATTCAGTAGAAGTGGCGCCTACAGGCTTAATTCGTTTTGAAGGTAAACAATATACAAAAACACTTGGTGTTAAAGAAATCCAAGGTAGCGTAAAAGATTATCAAAAACTTGCTGATGAATTAAAAACTTATCGTCCTCAAACAGGAACTCAATCTAAAACTGCGGGTTGCCAGCAAACTGCAACTGACATGTCTAGCTATTACATTACTTGGATTCAACCAAATGGTACAGAAACAAAATTAAGCCATTACACAGGTTGTATCTCTCCAGCAAATAATAGATTAAATAAAGTTATGGAAAAATTACCTGAACAATTAGGCATTAAAGATCTAATTTAATGATAAAAGCCCCAAAATCTTGGGGCTTTTTCTTGTTAAGAAGAATTATAAACTTAAAAGTTTTATATTAAGTATTTCTAAAAGAATCAGCGTATAATACAGATTATAAAAACATATATTGTTAAGAGTGCTTATATGTCAAGTATTGTCTATGCCTTTGTGGGTGGTTTATTACTCGGTATCGCAACAGTTGGATATTTATATATAAATGGTCGTATAGCCGGAATTAGTGGTTTGCTTGCTCAATTCATTAGCCCATCTAGAGATATATTTAAAAGTTCTGCATTCTGGTTTATTGCAGGACTCGTGATTACACCTTTCATATATGGTTATTTCTATCAGCCTGAAATCGAAATTAAAGCCAATTCATTTGTACTTATTCTGGCAGGGCTACTTGTTGGTTTTGGAACACGGCTAGGCTCTGGATGTACAAGTGGGCATGGCATTTGTGGAATGAGCAGGCTATCAAAACGCTCAATAATAGCGACCGCAGTTTTTATGTTTGCTGGCATGCTGACTGTTTATATCATTCGCCATGTGCTGGGGTAATCTTATGAAAAATGTCTTTGCTTTTATATTTGGTGGTTTGTTTTCATTGGGGTTAATGATTTCTGGTATGTCTAACCCTGCAAAGGTTTTAGGGTTTCTAGATATTTTTGGGCAATGGGATATTAGCTTAATGTTTGTGATGCTAGGTGCAATTGCTGTGGCATTTATTCCGTTTCAAAGGGCTATTAAAAAACCAAAAACGATTTTTAATGAACAAATTCAATTACCAACGAATACACAGATTGACCAAAGGTTAATTGTAGGCGCTTTTATTTTCGGTATAGGCTGGGGAATAGCAGGTATATGTCCAGCGCCTGCCTTAACTCTTGTTGGATTAGGACATTTTGAAGCACTTTATTTTATTGTCGCGATGTTAGTAGGAATGTTTATTTTCCGAATTTTAAATAAAGGAAATTAAAGATATGCAACAACCTCTAGTAAAAGATTTTTTTGATGAAAATACCAATACTTTTAGCTATGTTGTTGCGGATTTAGCGACTCGTCAATGCGCCATTATTGATAGTGTGCTTGACTATGATCCCGCGTCGGCCACTACAAAAACGACTAATGCTGATTTAATTATTGATTATGTCTTGGCGCAAAACTTCAAAGTACAATGGATTTTAGAAACTCATGTACATGCCGACCATATGACTGCGGCTCAATATTTAAAATCTAAATTGGGTGGTACAGTTGCGATTAGTCAAAAAATCTCAGTTGTACAAGAAACATTTTCGACTATTTATAATTTTGATTTTAAGAAATTTAATGAAAATCAGCCCTTTGACTATTTGTTTGAAGATTATGAACATTTCAAAATAGGGGAGATAGAAGCCTATAATATCCCTACACCAGGGCATACACCCGCGTGCTTAAGCTATGTGATCAGTGATGCTGTTTTTGTAGGTGATACTTTATTCATGCCTGATTATGGTTCGGCCAGATGCGACTTTCCTAAAGGAAGTGCTGCTGCACTTTATGATTCGGTACAAAAACTTTACACACTTCCCGACGATATGCGTATGTTTTTATGTCATGACTATAAGCCCGAAGGTCGTGATGAATATGTCTGTCAAACTGATATAAAAACTCAAAAACAAAGCAATATCCATTTAAATCGACGAGTTTCCAAAGACTCATTCATAAAAATGCGTCAGGAAAGAGATGCGACTTTGGCAATGCCAAAATTAATTCTGCCTTCAATTCAAATTAATATGAACGGTGGAAATTTTCTGGAACCTGAAGCAAATGGTATCCGCTATTTAAAAATCCCATTTAATTACTTTTAGAAATAGCCTAAGCATTCATTCCGATCATTTTAGGTTCTCAAATAGCCTAAGCAAATAAAATTCATTTTATGAAAATAGCCTAAGTAAGATTTAAAGGACTTGTCTTAAATCCCGCGCAGTCTCTTGCAATAACGGTAAAATATGTTGAATTAAATATTCTTCAGTTGTTCTCATGGTTGGAGAGACAATATTTAAAGCAGCCACCACTTTAAAGTCTTGTCCATAAATTGGTACGGCGAGCGCATGAACACCTAATTCGTGTTCTTCACGCGAATAACACCAATCTTGTTCTCGGATTTCTTTTAGTAACTCTAAAAATTTATCATTTTCGACATGCGTATATTTAGTTAAACGCTGAAGTGGATACTTTTGAAGCCAGTCCAATTGTTCTTCTTGGCTTAAATGTGCCAGTAAAATTTTACCCGCCGAAGTTGCATGGGTAGGCAAGCGGTTACCCAAGTGCAAACCATATGGATTTACACGGTCAGTTTGTTGGTGGGCAGCACTACGGGCAATGGTAATCGCTTCATAACCATCAAGTACCATCACCGAATAAATGAGAGAGGTTTGGTTAGTTAGAAGATTTAATAAAGGTTGAGATACTTTTGGAAGCTGAGCTGCACCTAAATAAGCTCCTGAAAATTTGAGTACCTTTGGAGTTAAATAGTAATAGTGACCATCTGACTCAAGATATCCTAAGTATTCTAAAGTTAATAAGTGACGTCTTGCTGCTGCTCGGGTGAGTCCTGTTTTTTCAGCCGCCATAGAAATGTTTAAACGATGTTGATTACTACTAAAGCTATCTAAAATCGCCATGCCTTTACCAATGCCAGCAATGTAATCTTCATGACGAATCGTTTTTTTGTTGTCCTGATTCTGGATTATCCGTTCATCTTTACTCATTACTGGTCCTTGTACGATAGAAGCTTAGTAGATCAATTTGCTTTACTGAAAAAGTTTAATAATTTCATGTCGCAAAAATTGATGCCTTAAATTATCCCTCAAATCTTCGTGCCAAAACATACCCATTTTAATATTGGTCATCTCAAAAGGCAGAGAATGTAGCTGAATATCAGGGCTATAAGATAAATGCTGCAAAATCATTCGCGGCATAGTGAGTATTGCGTCGGCTTGAGCTCCCAAAACTTGTAACGCCGTTGAATAATTTTGACAACGCATAAATATATTTCTAGAGATTTTTTGGTGTTGGTTTAAATAAATATCTTCAAGTAAAGCACCTGTACGGCGTGATGAAACACCAATGTGTCTACCACTAATGTAGCTAGATAAATCGACTTCTTTAAGTTGGCTGCAAATGACGAACTCATCTGTTACCAAATGATCAAAAGTAATTTTTGGAGATAAGTATTGTTCTAGGTCAATTACGAAATCGAGCTGTTGTGTAGCCAAGTCCGCCATAATATGTTTTCGATCGAGTTTCATACTGACAAACTGCAAATCTAAATTAAGATTTTGAAAATGTTGAGCAAGCCTTGGGAGAATAATTGGCTCAATTTCGTCATGCACGGCGATTTTTAAGCTTTTTAAACTTGTTGGGTCGAACACATGTTTCTGCTGGCTAATATTTTGAATGGTTAAAAGTGCTTGCTTAACAGTTGGATAAATCTGTTCTGCAAAAGGCGTTGCAGACATTTTATTACCTACACGTATAAATACATCATCTTCAAGTTGCTGGCGTAAACGCTGCAAAGCATGACTTGCTGCCGATTGTGTAATATTGAGACTACTTGCCGCATTTGAAATACTTTTTTGCTCATAAATCGCGATAAAAAGCGGATATAAATTGATATCAATTCGGTGAAAAAAACTTAAGTCTAGGCCATGTAGGTTATGAATATTATTCATGAGACATTATTTAATAAAATCATTTCATTCATATTAAGTTTCAAGTTATGTTGATGTAAAGACCAGATAATGATGTAAAGGAAAAAGAATGTTTGAACTCTCAAAAAAAGCTCAGGATTTTGCTGAGCGAACTAAAAAATTTATGCAAGAAGAAATAGAACCTGTCGAAGCAAAATTTTGGGAAGAAGTTCATGAGTTAAATCCAGATGGAAACTGGAAAAAATGGCAATGGCCAGACCTTTTAGAAACTCTAAAATCTAAAGCCAAACAGGCAGGCCTTTGGAATATGTTTTTACCCGATGAAAAGCTAGGTGCTGGGTTAACTGTTCAAGAATATGCACATATTGCTGAATTGACTGGCCGCAGTTTATTGGCACCAACCGTTTTTAACTGTAATGCACCAGATACGGGAAATATGGAGGTGTTATGGCGCTATGGCAGTGAACAGCAAAAACAACAATGGTTACAGCCTTTATTGGACGGAAAAATTCGTTCTGTTTTTTGTATGACTGAACCAGATGTTGCGTCAAGTGATGCAACCAATATGCAAGCGACTGCACTCATCGAAGGAAATGAAATTGTTTTAAATGGCAAAAAATGGTGGTCGTCTGGTTTAGGTGATCCAAATGCCAAAGTCATTATTTTTATGGCGCATACCCCAGATGAAACCAAAGATCGCCATCACCAACACTCTATGGTTTTAGTACCGATTGATACAGCGGGTGTTGAAATTCAGCGTATGTTACCTGTGTTTGGTGATTACGATGCACCACATGGACATGGTGAAGTTCACCTTAAAAATGTTCGAGTACCTCTTGAAAACTTTATTGGTGGTGCAGGCCAAGGTTTTGAAATTGCACAAGGTCGCTTAGGGCCAGGGCGTATTCACCATTGCATGCGCTGTATCGGAGCTGCTGAAAAAGCACTAGAACTTATGATTGATAGAGGCATGTCTAGAACGGCGTTTGGCAAAGAAATTTTAAAACTTGGTGGGAACCTCGAACGTGTAGCCGATGCGCGAGTAGCTATAGATCAAGCCAGACTTTTAACCTTGTATGCTGCTTATAAAATGGATACTTTAGGAAACATGGCTGCTTTAACAGAAATATCTGCAATTAAAGTTGTGGCTCCAAGGGTATTAGAAAAAGTAGTCGACATGGCAATTCAGCTACATGGCGGTGCAGGCGTTTCACGAGATACACCATTAACAGGTTTCTTTGCTCAAGCACGCAGTTTACGTTTAGCTGATGGTCCAGATGAAGTACATAAAGGCATGATTGCCAAATTAGAGTTGGCCAAACGTGGTTATGGTCGTCATAAGAAAGTATAAGTTTAAAGGAAGAGAATATGTCGGTAATTGATATTGGCGGTGAAGTACGTGAAGGTGAAGAACTTGATATTGGGGCAGTTGAAAACTGGTTAAAAAAGCAAGGTGTTGAGCTGGTTGGCCCAGCAGTCGTTACTCAATATACGGGCGGGGCCTCGAATTGGACTTATCGTTTAAAGTATGAAAATACGGATTTAATTTTACGACGTCCACCAAAAGGAACAAAAGCCAAGTCAGCCCACGATATGGCTCGTGAGTATACAGTGCAGAAAAACCTTGCACCTTATTATCCAGTACTTCCTAAAATGGTGGCACTTTGTCAGGATGAATCGGTCATTGGCTGTGATTTTTATGTCATGGAACGCATTGAAGGAATTATTCCTCGTGCAAAATTGCCGCCTGAGCTTGGCTTTAATGAAGAAGATGTTCATGAGCTTTGTGTAAATGTTATTGATAAGCTCATTGAGCTGCATCAAGTTCCTTATGAGAACACACCTTTAGCTGAACTTGGCAAAGGTACAGGATATTGCCGTAGACAAGTTGAAGGTTGGGATAAACGTTATGAAAAAGTCCGCACAATTAACGTTCCTTCATTTAAATATGTCCGAAAATGGCTAAACGATAATATTCCTCAAGACTCTACAACTTGCATTATTCACAATGATTGGCGTTTTGATAATGTAATTTTAGATCCAGAGCATCCAACAGAAGTGATTGGGGTGCTGGATTGGGAAATGGCGACCTTGGGTGATCCATTAATGGATTTAGGTAGTGCTTTAGCTTATTGGGTTGAGCCTACGGATAATATGATCTTCAGATCAACACGCCGTCAGCCTACTCACCTAAAGGGAATGTTCTCTCGCAAAGAAGTCGTTGACTATTATTTGCAAAAAACTGGTCTGGAACCTCAAAACTGGACTTTTTATGAAGTCTTCGGTGTATTCCGTTTAGCAGTGATCGCTCAGCAAATCTATTACCGTTATTACCATAAACAGACCCGAAACCCTGCATTTAAAGATTTCTGGATCGTGATCCATGCACTACATATGAGAGCTTTAAAACTTATCGCGCAGCAAAAATTGCAAGAATCGAAATTTGCTCAGCAATCTCTACAAAAAATACAGGGTATTTTAAGAAGATGACCACAATTTATCTGGTAAGACATGGACAGGCATCATTTGGTAAAAGTAACTATGATGAGTTGTCTGAAAATGGTGAAGCTCAAGCGACTTTATTAGGCCAATATTTTAAGAAAATATTGAAAGAACAACCTTATGTAGTTGCAGGAACTATGCAGCGCCATGAACAAACTGCACAGCTCGCACTAAAAGAATGTTTTCCAGATGCGGTAATTCATCATAATAATTTATGGAATGAGTTTAACCATCAACAGGTTTTTGCCCGTTATGAGCCACGTTTTGAACAGCCTGAACTGTTAAAAGCCGATGTCGCAAAAGAGCATAACCCTCGCGCGTATCTTGCCAAAATATTTGAAGGTGCGATTGAACGATGGACCGACGGCGATTTTCATCATGAATATGATGAGTCTTGGCCGCATTTTAAAAGCAGAGTTGAAACGGCGCTACAGCAACTTTGTGATGAGTTAGCAAAAACCAAACCTCGTTATGCAATCGTTTTTACCTCTGGTGGGGTGATTTCCGTAGCAATTGGCAAGCTGCTTGAACTGAGCCCTAGTCGAACTTTTGCTTTGAATTGGGCAATTACCAATACAAGCCTCACCACTTTACGTTTAGTTGGCAACGAAGCTCAGGTTTTAAGTTTAAATGAACATCATTTTATAAAAGCTGAGCGTCCAGATTTACTGACATGGATTTAAAATAAGGATAAAAGCATGGCGAAGACAATTTTAATTACAGGTGCAAGTTCTGGTTTAGGCGCAGGTATGGCGCATGAATTTGCAGCCAAAGGTTATAACTTGGCAATTTGTGCACGCCGTTTAGACCGACTAGAGTCTTTAAAAACCGAACTAGAAAATGAGTACGGTATTAAGGTAATTGCGAAAAGTCTGGATGTTACCAATTACGATCAAGTTTTTGAAGTTTTTCGTGCCTTTAAACAAGAATTTGGCTATTTAGACCGAATTATTGTAAATGCCGGAGTCGGAAATGGTCGCCGTATTGGTAAAGGTAATTTTGAAATTAATAGAGCCACGGCCGAAACAAACTTTATCTCTGCTTTAGCGCAGTGTGAGGCAGCGATTGAAATTTTTAGAGCGCAAAATGCAGGTCATTTGGTCGTGATATCATCCATGAGTGCGATGCGTGGGTTACCAAAACACTTATCGACTTATGCAGCAAGCAAAGCTGCAGTTGCTCACTTGGCCGAAGGTATTCGCGCTGAGTTACTGGATACTCCAATTAAAGTCTCAACCATTTTTCCGGGTTACATTCGTACTGAATTGAACGAAGGTGCAAAACATTTACCTTTTGAAGTTGACGCAAAAACAGGATGTAAAGCTTTAGTCAAAGCGATTGAAAAACAACCTGTCAAAGCGTATGTACCACAATGGCCATGGCTACCAATGAGTATTGCCATGAAAGTTTTGCCGTTAAAGTTGGTTAATAAATTAGGATAAAAAATACCCCCAAAATTTAGGGGGTAATTTTTATTTAGAATTTTTTGGTGTAATTGACAAATAAACGATCTTCGCCAAAGTCATTGCCGTGTTTAACGTTGTAGTCAATACGAATATATTGCAGGGCAAAGCCTTTTAAGAAAGGCTGCTGAAAGGCATAGTTCAGAATGATGTTTGATTCGGTTTCATGGTTTTTCTCACCATTGGCTGCTTTAAAATCATGGCCGTAAACATATTTCACCATCGCGTTTAAGCCGGGTACATAATCTTTAAAGTCATAGCCGTACATGACATGGTAAGATTTTTCATCTTCTTTGAAAAAGCCTGTGGCATTCCAGTTAATGAAATAGGTTTCTGGTAAGAAACCATCCGGTAGCGGATAAGCCGACTCTCCAATAATTTGTTGGTACCCCAAACCAAAGGTATGATTTTTTACTTTGACGGTTTCAAGTAAGCCTATGTTCTGGGCATCAATATTAAAAGTATTACCGTCATCTTTCGCATTGAAGTATTTAAACTTAGAGGTGAGGGCAAATTTAGGCTGTTTCCAAGTATGCTCAAGTCCAACATAATGTTTGTTATACAGATCTTCTAAATTACCAAAGTAATATTCACCTTTTAAAGACGGCGTGAATTGATAGCGCAAGTCAATATAATTTAAGCCATCAGATTCTTTAGTAATTCCATTGGATGTGAAAGAAAACTTTTTAAAGTCTTCTTCATTTCGTGGCGAGACTTTTTCAACTCGACCAATTTCTGCATAGAGCTGATCTGAAAGCTGTGACTTAAGATTGGTTCCCCAATACGAAGTGAGTAACTGACGGCTAGCATCGACTGCTGTTACAGGTAAATCTAGCCAGAGTTCACCAACACTCAAAAGTGTTTTGTCATAACCTAGTTTTAAGGTCGCACCGTATTTTAGATAGTCAGATGCTTGAGATTGCGTTTCTTTATTAAAAGGCAAAACAGTATCTGCGACATGTTTGTCAGAACTTAAACGCACGGCGTATTGAACGGAAGCATCGGCCCCAATCGTAATCGGTTTATCTGCTATGACTAGCGGAGTGTCATGCATTTTCGATTTATAAAATAAAGATGCTGCCTGAGACCAACTACCGGTATCTTTAAGGGCGTCATTATCAAAATCGCGGTTGATATAGGCATTTTTTAAAGTGAATTTCCATTCATCTTCAGGTTGCTGATTTGGATTTGCAGCCCATGAGCTGCTACACATAAGTATTAAAGTGGCAACAGCTAAAGTATGTGGTTGAAAGCGGTGAAATAATTCCATAATCCATTTCCAAGATATATGCCAGTCCTCGGCATTACGTATTGTGAAATATTGGTGTGGTGTTCCCTAAATTGTTTAAAGGGAACTCCTGTTTTTAGTGGCTGTTGCTTCAATTAATGTAATTTTTCAAGCTTCATGCTTTCACTAAAGGATTTGCAGCCTTTAAAAAGTAGAGCCAAAGCCAGTACACAGGACAAACCACCCACAATAGATAAAGAAGAACCCACCATTAATGGATTGCCAAAAACCTTATCTGTAATAATTGCCACTAATGTTGTACCAACACCTAGTCCAATTAAGTTACTCACCAAAAGGAATAGGGCAGAAAGGCGTGCTCTAAATTGGTTGGGTGCTAACATTTGCAATGCTGTTGCCGAGATCACAAGGGGGAAGGAGGCAAAGAACATTGCAGGAATGAGCAAAGTTACTGAAAGCCAGAGTTGATCTGTTTGGGTAAAAAATGCAATTGGGATAATCAGGCCAACAATACCAATCACACCCGTGAACATCGGTGCATCTTGGCGTCCTTTTTTAATAAACCAGTCGTTTAGCCATCCTGCACAAAACACGCCTAAAGTATTTGCAACCAGCAATATAGTGCCGAGCATATAGCCTGTTTCAGTCGGTGCGAGTTGAAACTTACGAATGTAAAATGCTGGTGTCCAACTAGTCAGACTGTAGAGTGCCATTGCATAAAAGGTAAAACCTAAATAATGACAAGCAAAAGTTTTTGCATGTTTCTTGATAAACTGAAGGCACTGCGTGAATTTAACTTGGTCAACTTGTCCGCTTTGGTTGAGCTGCTGTCCTTTACGTGTAGGGTCTTTAACTGTCAAAATAAATAACAAACCAATAATAATGCCGGGTAAGCCCACCACTAAAAAGGCAATTTGCCATGCCTTGAGTGCACCTAATAAAGGAACTTCAATGAGTGTCACGCCTTTAAGCAGGTTAATCACATAACCGCCAACTAAAAAGGCGATACCTCCACCTAAGAAAGCGCCAATTGAATAGATCCCGACAGCGCGGCCTAGTTTGTCTTTACTAAACATGTCACTAAACATTGAATAAGCTGCCGGTGATAAAGCTGCTTCACCAACGCCCACAGCCATACGGCTTAAGAACAGTTGAATAAAGTTTTTACTTAAACCGCAAGTGGCCGTTGCCAAGCTCCAGACAATAATTCCGATTGAAATCAGTTTTGGTCGGGAAAAACGGTCGGCAATATAGGCTAATGGTAAGCCCATCACAGCGTAGAATAGTGAAAAGGCAAGGCCATGTAACAAGCTAAATTGAGTATCTGAAAGTTGAAGGTCTGCTTTGATGGGTTCAATCATCAACGCCAGAATTTGACGGTCAATAAATGAAAATATATAGGCCAACATACAAAGTATGACCACATACCATGCATATGCATTGGTTTTCTTTTGTATCCTTTCAACAGCGATATTACTTTGGTTCATACACTTAATCCTTATGTATAAAACACTTTAAAGAAATTGATTTCTAGCTTCTATTCATCCTCAAAATTTTTGATATGTCCCCATTTGAAATGAATAATGAAACGGCTAGAAATGATTGAATTTGGTTTGGTAAGGGGCCTTGAAGAAGGTGACTTAACACAAACGGAAATAGTAATGCTGACTAGATTATTGAATTATTATTTTCTTTTTATATGTAAAATTCCATTACTTGTTGAGTATGTTTAGATACCTAAAAAGTATGTTAATTGAGCTACTGGAAGAATTTAATTAAATAAAAATATGATTTTACTTGTTTTTATTTTTAGGATCGGACTTTTTATAGTAAGCAGCTAAAGAATGACTAGCTTTAACTGCTCTAGAGCCAAGTTAATTTAGTGTCGATGGAAATAATTAACTTGATGGCATGAGATCAAATAATTTTTTTAACTGAGAATTTAAATTGTGTAGCTCGTCTTCTGAAAAAGCATTGAGGATCCCAGCTAAGGTAACCACACTAATTTGATTAATCTGTTCAACCAGCTCAACTCCTTTGGCCGTTAATTTCACCATCGAGATGCGTTCATCGGAAGTAGAAGAGTAGACTTCCACAATTCCATCTTCTACCAAACGATATACAGCCTTTGTGGCTGTTGTGAGTTTTAAAGTAGAAAGATTGGCAATGTCAGTGATACTGGCTTCCCCAAGTGCATTGGTACTTAAAATAATTTTACGGCGAGTATTATCAATGCCAAGTTTCTTTATAGATTTTTCAATAAGTTGTGAATATTTACCATTAACCTGGGAAACCCAGAAAAAGGGGAAGTTTTGAATACTCGACGGTTCTTTATTGGGAAGAAATTGTTCTAAATGATCAAGCATAGCTAAGCAATAACTTAGTAAAAAAAGGGTAATCCTATTATAAACAAAATTTTGCATATTTCCCTGAACACACATTAGAAAAATTACTTGACAATTCCATTAAATTTTCTGATATTTTAATTAATGGGTAAAAATACATGGAAAAGTGAATGAATATTATTAGCCAAAGTGTGCAAAAAGGAAGCGGCAAACTTAAGGTGATGGTGAAGGACACTATAGATATTCAAGGTCTAAAAACCATTGCTGGCAGTAAAGCTCTATTAGAAGTTGAACCCGCGAACGATGATGCTGAGGTGGTTAAAAACATCTTAAAAGCTGATTGCGAAATTATTGGCAAGACAAATTTGCACGAATTGGCTTTTGGAATTACAGGCATTAATCACGCTTTTGGTACACCTATCAATCCTAAATATCCTGAACTTATTCCGGGTGGATCTTCGAGTGGTTCAGCCGCGGCAGTTGCAGCAAAACAAGCTGACTTTACTTTAGGGACAGACACAGGCGGCTCTATTCGTATGCCCGCTGCGTGTTGTGGAGTTTATGGTTTAAAACCGACTTTCGGTCGGGTAAGTCGCAAAGGCGTATACCCGCCGTCAAGTTCTTTAGATTGCGTTGGTCCTTTTGCAAATTCAGTCGAGATGATTGAAAAAGCCATGCAAATTATTGATCCAACTTTTAAGCGGGCTGAATGCACTCGTACACCAAAACTTGCAGTGCTCGATGTCAAAGCAGATGAGGTTGTTTGGAACTGTATTTATCAAGCGCTTCAAAAAGCAAATTTAGAGACCGTTTTAGAAAAAGTTGAACATTTTGAAGCAGCTTATGATGCAGGCATGCAGATTATTAACTATGAAAACTGGCAAGCTTTTGGTGAGTTAACCCAAACGGGCTTAATTGGTTCTGATGTAAATAATCGGTTATTAAAAGCGGCACACACCACTTTAGAGCAAGTAAAGCAAGCAGAAGTTGTGAAAGCACAGCTCACCCAAGAACTCGATGCACTATTAGACAAATATGATGCATTGATCCTACCGACACTACCGCAAATTCCACCAAAAGTTTCTGAAGCTGAAAACACGGTCGCTTTTTTGAACCTAACCGGTTTAGTTCGACCATTTAATTTATCAGGACATCCAGCTATTTCAGTGCCACTTGAAACCAGTGAAGGTTTGCCTGTGGGCTTACAGATCGTATCAAAGCATCAAAAAGATGAGCAATTATGTGCAATAGCAAAATTTTGTGTTGATGCAATGCAATAAATTACAAGGAGTTAGATGATGAATAAGTTGTCTAAAATGGAGTTTGCTTCTCAAGACCAAGCAGTTGACTTAGATGCTTTGTGTCAAGAAATTCGTGAGCGTGCCTGTGCAGGTGAGTTTGATAATCAGGCCTATGTGAGCCAAGACATTATCGAAAAACTTAAAAAAATTGGTGTTTACCGTGCCTTGGTGCCTAAACGTTTTGGTGGTGAGGAATGGTCACCACGGCAGTTTTGTGAGTTGATCGAAACTTTATCTAAAGCCGATGGTTCAGTGGGTTGGGTGGCTAGTTTCGGTATGAGCCCTGCGTATTTAGGAAGTTTGCCGGAAGAAACGCTGAAAGAGTTGTACCAAAATGGGCCAGATGTCGTATTTGCCGGGGGTATTTTCCCACCTCAGCCTGCCGAAATTACCGATGAAGGTGTGGTGGTGCGTGGACGTTGGAAATTCTCAAGTGGTTGTATGGGCGCTGACATTGTCGGCGTGGGGATTTCACCGCTTAAAAACAATGAAATGCAAGGTTTACCACGTATGGCCGTGATGCCTGCCAACAAAGCCAAAATCGAAATGACATGGGACACTGTTGGCCTAAAAGGTACCGGAAGCCATGATTTGGTGGTTGAAGATGTATTGGTCGAAAAGAAATGGACCTTTGTACGTGGTGAACCTTCAAAACTCAGCGAGCCATTTTTTAAATATCCGTCACTGTCTTTAGCGACTCAAGTCTTAACCGTGGTGGGTATTGGGGTTGCAGCTGCTGCACTAGAAGAATTTGAAAAATTAGCACCGGGTAAAGCATCTATTACGGGTGGTTCCGAAATTGCCAACCGCCCAGTGACTCAATATGAGTTTGCTCAAGCTGATGCAGAGTTTCAGGCTGCAAAGTCTTGGTTTTATCAAACCATGGATCTTGTCTGGAATGAAATTATTGCTGGTCGTGAAGCAACTGCTGAACAGATTAGCGATATGCGTCTGGCATGTACGCATGCAGCTCGCGTTTGCGCCAAAGTGACCCGAAAAATGCAAATGCTCGCGGGCATGACAGCGATTTATACCAACAACCCATTTAGCCGTTTTGTGAATGACACCAACGTGGTGACCCAGCATGCCTTTATGGGGGATGCAACTTTACAAAATGCAGGTTTGGTCAGTTTCGGGTTAAAGCCAACCCCAGGTTATCTATAAGTTTAAATTTTTAAAAAGGAATATTGAGATGGAAGCTAAAAAACCATTACGCGTGTTGTTTTGCATGGGTATTAACCAGAACTTTTTTGATGCAGAACCTGCTGAAGCAAAAGCGGTTTGGGCAGCATTTGGTGAAATGTGGAATGGTATTCATGACCTACCGGGCGTGCATGTTTTTGGGAATCTTGATGATGACCAAAGCATGGTGGGTGCAAGTACGGGTTGGCCTTGGACAACCTACTTGCTTGCTGATGTTCCGGATATTGAAACTGTACACGCGGCTTGCAACTTGTTTAGAACGACAGTGGTGGGTGAAGGGCCATACAAACTTTGGAAATATTGCAAAGTTGAAGCTCGTGTTGGGCGTGAATTGATTATTCAACGTTAAGGCGACCGCAATGACTGACAAAGTGAATATTGCAGAAATCATAGAACGGCTAGAACAGTTGGAAGCACACAATGCTATCCGTAACTGCATAAACCGTTATATGGAAATCTGCGACGAGCTCAATGCAAATACAGATATTTATGAGTTGATGAATCTTTTTGATCAAGACTGTATTTGGGAAGGTATTGGTGACAAATATTCCAAATCCTTTGGTCGTTATGATTCTTGGCAGTCGATTTATGACATGTTCAAAAGCTATACCCAAAAAGAATCTCACTTTGTCATGAATGCACACTTTGTAAATTCAGAACAAATTTATGTAAATCAAAATGATGCAAATGCTTCATGGCTGATGTTGCAAACTTCAACTTTTCAAGATGGCCGTAGTCATCTGAATGCGGCAAAGCTCAAGGTGAAGTTTCATAAGCAAGCAGATGGAACATGGAAAATTAAACATTTCCAAACCCAGAATATTTTCAGTCGTCCGGTATCGCATTGGCACAGTGAAGCCGAGTTGCCGGTACCTTCCCAGGAATGACCCAGGACATATTTAAAAGGACTATTGATATGAACAGTATTATCCCAACGCATAACATTGGCATTGATTACGATGCTTTAGTTAAAAGTGACCGTGCCCATACTTCTCTTTATAAAGATGAACGCATTTTTGATGAAGAGATGGAAAAAATCTTTTATAGCACTTGGGTGTGGGTTGCGCATGCCAGCGAAATTCCGGAAGGCGGAAGCTATAAAACCATTAATATTGGTAAACAGCCTGTTGTAGTGGTGCGTGACCGTAAAAAGAAAGTCCATGTACTTTTAAACCGTTGCCGTCACCGTGCAGCAACCGTATGTGAACATAAAAAAGGAAAAACTAACAGTTTTGTATGCCCATATCACGGTTGGAGTTATGCACTTGATGGTAGTTTACGTGGTGTGCCATCTCCGGAAAGTTACGGCGATTGTTTAGATAAGTCAGAATTACCGCTGGTGAGTCTACGGGTAGAAGAATATAACGGCATGATCTTCGCTTCATTTAAAGAAGACATTCAACCGCTTGAAGAGTTCCTTGGGCCTGCGAAAAAATGGATTGACCTGTTTATGAAACAAGGTGCGGGTTATCCAATTAAAGTGTTGGGTGAACACCGCTTCCGTTTTCCGGGTAACTGGAAAATCCAGCTTGAAAATACCACCGATGCTTATCACTTCCCGTTGGTACACAAGTCATTCTTAAGTTCTGTAGATGAAAAAACCGAAGAACTCTTTAACTTTGAAAACCAGCCGGGCTTTGTTGAAGACTTAGGCAACGGTCACAGTGTCATGGTGATGATTCCTGAACTGGTCGATTTAGAAGAAGACTTAATGGAGCGACCAATTCAAGAGCGTTTCGAAGACTTAGCCCAAGCTTTGCGTGACGAAGGCCATGAAGAATTAGAAGTACGCCGTATTGTTCGAGCAGTTGGTGGTTCTGGCTTTAACTTAAATTTATTTCCGAATATTGCATGTTCAATGGCGTTCTTCCGTGTGTTACAGCCAATTTCAGTTGCTGAAACAGAAATTCATCACTCGGTGATTACGATGGATGGCGGTCCACAAATTGCCAATCAATATCGCTTACGTTTGCATGAACATTTCCAAGGCCCATTTGGTTTTGGTACGCCAGATGACTCTGAGGCTTGGGAACGCGTACAACACGGTGCCAATGCCGGTAATGATTTATGGATCATGCTCAATCGCGGTTTACCGGGCGAAGTCAAAACTGAAGATGGCTTAAAAAGTGATGTCAGTGCTGAAACAGGTATGCGTGCTGCATATCAGCAGTGGAAAAAGATGATGACAGCTTAAGGAGAGAGCAATGAATATGAATCTGCAATTATTAAATGAAGTCACTGCTTTCATCTGGGCTGAAGCAGATATGTTAGACCACAGCGAGTACCGTGAATGGCTTAATTTATGGAATGAAAAGGGCGTTTATATCATTCCGATTGACCCGAACCTCACAGACTACGAAAACAACTTAAATTATGCCTATGACGATAATCATATGCGTAAGTTACGTGTAGAACGACTCGAAAATGGTGAGGCAATTTCTACGGCACCGAAAGCGAATACGGTACGCAGCATTTCACGAGTACGAGTGATTCAAGAACAAGATGATGAAATCGTTTTACGCTGTGCTCAAAACCTACGTGAATTTCGTAAAGAAAACCTCAAGCATTACACGGCCGATATTACGTACCATCTAACTCGTGATACCGATACTGGTTTTAAGATTAACCGTAAAATTATTAACTTGGTTAACTCAACCGATACCTTGGCTGGTATTAGCTACATTCTTTAGGAGCGGTAACATGAAACAGGTTGTTTTAGTGACAGGTGCTGCTTCTGGACTCGGTAATGTGATTGCTGAATATTTTGCGAGCCAAGGTCATCAAGTGATTTTGTCGGCAAGTACGCTTGAAAAAGCCGAAAATGCTAAGGCACAAAGTCAATATGCCCAAAATATGTTTCCTTTAAAGCTAGATATTTCGGTCGAGGCAGATTTTCATGCAGCGGTGCAATGGATTGAAGAGAAATTTTCTAAACTTGATGTGTTAATTAACAATGCCACCGTCACCAAAGCAACGCCCGTATTAGAAATTACCGCAGCCGATTTTGATTGGGTGACCCAAGTTAACCAACGCGGCACCTTTCAAGCTTGTCAAATTATTGGTCAATACATGGCTAAAAAAGGCTACGGACGCATCATTAATATGGCCTCGTTAGCAGGACAAAACGGCGGTACCGCAACGGGTGCACACTACGCGGCAACCAAAGGTGCCATTGTGACGTTAACCAAAATCTTTGCCAAAGAGTTTGCGGCAAAAGGTGTTACGGTCAATGCGATTGCACCGGGACCAATGGAGTCACCAATCGTTCATAGTGTGGTGCCAGACGAAAAAATGGAACAGTTCATCCAGAATATTCCGGTTAAAGCCTTAGGAAATATGCATTTTATTGCTGAAACTTGTGGGTTGCTTGCGAGTCCAAATGCAAGTTTTGTGACTGGTGCAACATGGGATATTAACGGTGGTTTATTCATGCGTTAAGCCACAAGCTTAGGCATGAAAAGGGAGTTAAATCATGACTACACTTTATGATGTTGTCGTTAAAAATCGCCATGTGGAAGGTGGAAATATTGCAGTTATGGAGTTTGAATCTGCAACTTCTGCTGCATTACCAAAGGTTGAACCTGGTGCACATATTGATGTGCACTTACCGAATGGTATGGTGCGCCAATATTCGCTTTGCCAAAATCCAAATGACGAAGGTAAGTTTCGCCTTGGGATTTTACGTGATCCTGAATCACGTGGCGGCTCGATTTCTGCATTTGATGAAATTAAAGATGGCATGCAAATTCAGGTCAGTGAGCCAAAAAATTTATTTCCACTTTTAAAAGCCAAACACAGTGTGTTAATTGGCGGTGGAATCGGGATTACGCCGTTAATAACGATGGCATACCAACTTGCACATGAAGGTGCATCATTTGAGCTTCACTATTGTGGTACTAGCCCTGAAAAATGTGCTTTTGTTGATGAAATTAAAAATGGTGAGTTAGCAAAATATACAACGTTCCATTTTAAATCCGAAGGGGCAAGCCACAGAGCATTTTTTGAATCTGCCATTAAAGATATTGACCTTGAGAGCCATATTTATACCTGTGGTCCAGTCGGTTTTATGGATTGGGTGATTAACCTCGCCACGACTCATGATTTCCCTGAACAGCAAATCCACAAAGAATATTTCCAAGTTGAAACTGATACCTCGGGAGATTCATTTGAGGTGGTGGCTGAGCGTAGCGGAAAAATCATTATGGTCGAAGCTAGCGAAACCATTTTGCAGGCTTTGGCTAAAGAAGGCATTGAGATTGAAATGTCTTGCGAGCAAGGCGTATGTGGAACCTGCATGTGCGATGTGATTGAAGGTGAACCTGATCATCGAGATGTTTATTTTACTGATGAAGAAAAAGCCAGCAATGAACAAATCTTGGTGTGTTGTTCACGCTCTAAAACACCGAGACTAGTTTTAGATATCTAATGCTCTCGCGATTTATATGGATGTAAGAGAAGGTTTAGGAGAAAGATGATGAATGTATTACAACAAATAGATGAGTTTACGGTCGATCCATTACAGTTCCGACGGGCATTAGGAAATTTTGCGACAGGCGTTACCATTGTTACTGCACAAAATGCACAAGGTGAGAAAGTTGGTGTAACTGCAAATAGTTTTAACTCGGTGTCACTCGATCCACCACTTATTTTGTGGAGTATTGATAAAAAATCGTCAAGTTTTTCAGTATTTGAAGAAGCAACACATTTTGCAGTCAATATTTTATCAGGCACGCAAATTGAGCTGTCTAATAAGTTTTCGAGACGCAATATTGATAAATTTGCTGACACAAATTTTCAACTTGGCGCAGGACGCGCACCCATTTTAGAAAATTGTTCTGCAGTGTTTGAGTGCGAACGTTATCAAGTGATTGAAGGTGGTGACCATTGGATTATTATTGGTAAAGTGGTTCGTTTCCATGATCAAGGCCGAAGCCCGCTGGTTTACCATCAAGGTGCATATTCTTGTGTAATGCCACATCCAAGCCTTCAAGTTAAACAAACTGAACAGAGCGGTGTAGACCAAACACATTATGGGCATTTATATAATAATGTCTGCTACTTAATGAGCCGTGCTTTTAAAGCTTATCAAACCGACTATATTCCAAAGCAAATGGCTTCGGGTTTCCGTACCAGTGAATCACGTCTCCTGCTTGTTTTAGCCAGTGGTACTGCCTCAAGTAAAGAAGATTTACCTAGAGATATTGCTATGCCAATGCAAGAAGTGGAAAGGTCGGCTGAAATTTTAAAATTTGAAGGGTTACTGGTCGATCACGATAATTTGTATGCATTGACCGACAAAGGCAAACAAACAGCGCAGTATTTGTTTGATATTGCTGATAGCCACCAAAATGAAGTGTTTAAAAAGTATTCTGAGGAACAAAAAGATATTTTTATTACCATGCTGCGAGACTTCGCGGGAGTAGCATAAGCCCCATTAAGCTGATAAATTGAATTGATTTATCAGCTTCTTTACATCTAGCTGACTATCATCAAAACAATTCCAAGGATAAGGAATTTTTGGCACACAATTTGTTTATCAATAAAACAAGATTGCAAATAAGCCAAGACAGTGCACCACCACAAACACAAAATTTTGAGCGGTGACACATGTATAGAGAGGTAAGGGATGAACCAATATGTAAGCGATGCATTACTCACATGGACGCACCATATTAAAAGTGTGTGCGGTAATTTTGAAACCGATTTTGATGGAACCCGTAATTTATTCATTGGTGAAGTTCAGTGCTTTTTATTGGGCGATACCGAAATTGCTTTTATCAAAAACAATGCAAATAAAATTGTCCGAAAAGCCGATGAAATCGATCGAGTGAATAATCGTTTTTGTTTTTTGATTTTGCAGTATTCGGGAAAAATGCTGCTCGAGTATAAAAATGAGACTCTAAGTCTGAATGAAGGCGATATTGTTTTGGTCGACCCAGTCGAAACTATTTCGATGTATCCGCAAGGATTAGTAAGCCAGATTTCAGTCCATCTGTCGCGTGAAAAATTACTTAAAGAAAATATTAGTACTGAATATTTTGGAAAACTGATTACGCAAAATATGAGTGGTTTTTTACTCAAGAATATTTTGAAAAATATGTCTGCTGAAAACATCAAACTTTGGTACGCAACCGAAGATGGGAATGCTTTTGAAGATGCGTTAATTGCTTTAATCAAACCCACAATTAATTATAAAAATATAAATAGCTCCAATAACCTGATGGAAAAAGCCGAGCGATATATTATAGAAAACTTAGCAAAACCCGATTTAACACCTAAATTAATTGCAGAGCATATTGGAGTATCGCTACGTCATCTCTACCGTTTGTTCCTTCAAGAAAATTTATCTATTAATAAATATATACAGCTCAAACGCCTGGAAAAAGTCAAAGCGGATTTGCTTGATAAAAAGAACAAACAAAGCTCAATTACCCAAATTGCCTTGAAATGGGGTTTTTGGGACGGTGCTCATTTTTCAAAGATCTTTAAAAAGACTTATGGTATCTCTCCTAAAGAATTTAGAGAGGGTATGTCAGTTTAAATTTTTAACTCTCAATGTCATTTTTAGACAAGTTCGACGTCATTCTTGAACAAGCTAGCCCAATGTAACTGTGTTGAAATTAAATTCATTAGAGCAGGTTAGATAAGCTTAATAACCATAGAACTATTAAGTTGGTCTAATGAACTTTACTCACAGGAAAGTGCATTTTAACTGTCTGATTCAGATAGTTCAGGGATAGATGAAAAGGATGAAACCAATGCGTAAACAACGATTATTGAATGACATACAAAAAATACTGGCACTTAACTTATCAATCGCTGCAAGCTTTTGGGGATTCAATACTCAAGCGTTTGCGCATGGTGGACATGCCGAAATGGTCTCACTTTATCAAAACATGAGTGAGCAAGGCGCTAAAGTTGTTAAAGATGACTTTACCAATACCTATACAATCACCAAAGGTTCTATGGTAGTTCGGGCCAAACCCAATTCGGATCAGGTTTTGGTGAATGGCAAACCTTTCAAACTCAGTGTGCCTTTATTAATTAAAGATGGTAAACCTGTTATTGGAAAAGATTTTTTTAATGAAGTCTTCCAGTCGGGGTTAGATCAAACTTTCAAAATTGAAAATACGTTTCACCCGCTCAATAGCTTAAATTCTGACGAAATCAAAAAGACATTTGATGTGATTAACCGCTCGAAATACGCTTATAAAAATATGCGTTTTGCCGAGTTAAAGCTTAAAGAACCTGAAAAAGCCAAAGTATGGGATTACTTCATTAATCACAAAGAATTTAAAGAAGATCGTATTGCCTCATTTATTTTATTAAAGGGTAATCAAGCGATTGAAGGTGAAGTTAATCTTAATACTCAACAGGTCACAAAATGGAATGTACTTAAAGATACTCACGGTATGGTGCTGCTAGATAATTTTGAAGCTGTACAACGTGTAATTGAGACAAGTAAAGAATATCAAGATGCGTTACGCAAACGTGGCATTACTGATGTGAAGAAAGTGATTGCTACTCCGCTAACTGTTGGATATTTTGGCGGTAAAGATGGTCTGGATAAACAACTCAATATATTAAAAGTCGTCGCTTACCTCGATGTAGGAGATGGGAACTACTGGGCACATCCTATTGAGAACCTAGTTGCTGTAGTCGATTTAGATAAAGAAAAAATTATCAAGATTGATGAAGGCGCAATCATTCCTGTGCCAATGGCAAATCGACCTTATATGTCGAATAAGCCCGTAGCAAGTAAGCTAAAACCACTCAATATTACTGAACCTGAGGGCAAAAACTTTAGCATTACCGGTCAAACCATACATTGGGGGAACTGGTGTTTGCATGTGGCGTTAGACTCTCGTGTTGGCTTACAGCTTTCAACCGTGACCTACAAAGATAAAGGTGTGAAGCGTAAAGTCATGTATGAAGGTAACTTGGGTGGAATGGTGGTTCCATATGGTGACCCTGATATTGGCTGGTACTTCAAATCTTATTTGGACTCTGGCGAATATGGTATGGGAACACTCACATCATCTATTCTTCCTGGAACAGATGCACCCGACAACGCTGTTTTACTTGATGCCGTGATTGCAGACTACAAAGGCCAGCCTCAAGTAATTCCAAATGCCATTGCTGTGTTTGAACGATATGCCGGACCTGAATATAAACATCACGAAATTTTTGGCAATCAAGATGCCAGTGAAGAACGCCGTGAACTCGTCGTGCGCTGGATTAGTACGGTTGGAAACTACGATTACATGTTTGACTGGGTATTTTCCCAAAATGGTGTAATTGGAATTAATGCGGGTGCAACGGGTATTGAGGCGGTTAAAGGCGTTAAATCACGCACCATGCATGACAGTACTGCCAAAGAAGATACCAAATATGGAACTTTAATTGACCATAATATTGTGGGTACAACGCATCAGCACATCTATAACTTCCGTTTAGACATGGATGTCGATGGTGAAAATAACAGCTTTATGCATATGGACCCTGTGGTGAAAGCCAATGACAAAGGTGGTGTTCGTACAAGCTCAATGCAAATTGACAGTAAAGTCATTACCAATGAGCAAAATGCCGCTGAAAAATTTGATCCATCCACTATTCGCTTACTCACGAATTTCAACAAGGAAAATAAATTAGGCAATCCGGTTTCTTACCAACTCATTCCTTTTGCAGGTGGCACACATCCTGTTGCGAAGGGTGCCAATTTTTCTAAAGATGAATGGTTATTTAAACGTTTGAACTTTATGGATAAGCAAATTTGGGTGACTCAGTACAATCCGGATGAACGTTATCCTGAAGGGAAATATTCAAACCGTTCAACTCATGATACAGGCTTAGGACAGTTCATTGGTAACAACGAAAATATCGAAAATAAAGACCTTGTGGTCTGGATGACAACAGGCACAACCCATGTGGCACGTGCTGAAGAATGGCCGATTATGCCGACAGAATGGGTTTATACCCTAATCAAACCTTGGAACTTCTTTGACAATACACCGACTTTAAACTTGGGTGAAGAAGAGCAAAGTACGCAGCACGACCATCACTAAAAACCAAGATGAACGAGGGTGGGTAACGAATAAGTTACCCATACCTGAGCACGGTTAGGCCGTTCGCAAAAAAGGAATTTCTCAATGAAAAATTTATTTTCTCAGGTTATGAGAGGGACTCTCTTTGTCTCATTTTTTTCAACTGTGCATGCTGGTGAGCTTGAAATTAAGCCAACTTTTGAAGCAACTTTTGGGGCCTTTAGTAGCGGTAAAAGCTATAACGGCGAAAACCTAGAGGATGAAAGAATCAATTGGCAAGAAGGTCATCTTAAATATGGTGCTAAAGGACAATACACCTTTAAAAACAATCAGCTCTATGCAAGCTTAAGTGGCATTAGCTCGGCAACATTTGGTGATGGCGACGCAGGCCAAAATAGTAATGGCAAAGAACGTAAAACAGATGTGAATGAATGGATCATTGGTTTTAAAGACGGCACCAATAAAGATGAGTTAACGACCTATGATTTAAGTATCGGTCGACAAAATATCATGATTGGTGATGGGTTCTTCATTGCGGGTGATGCATTAAACCTCGGTAGAGTGCCTGCGGATGGCACACTCGATCGAGGCGGTGCATATTATCTAGCAGCTCGTCGAAGCTTTGATTTTACGACTTTGCTTCAATATAAACCGCAAGAGAATACAACGCTAAAGCTGGCTTATTTAAAATCAAACAACAAAGCACAATTTTCACCTGAACTGTTTGTGACTGATTTGATGTATCAACTTAAAGATAAGGGCGTTGGGTTCACTTACTTAAACGTATTAGACCTTAAAGATGCTGAACAGGTTTCAGGGCGACAAGATCTCAAAAATTATGCTTTACGTTTGAATTATCAGCCTTTACCAGAGCTACAAGTTAAAACTGAGTTTGTGGTTCAAGATAAAAAAGATAGCCACGAAAATGCTGGCTATTTAGCACTGAACTATAACTTTTTATCTTCAAAATATACGCCTTCATTAGGTTACCGTTTTAGTCATTTTTCAGACCAATATGACCCTATGTTTTATGGAAATACGGTCGGGTTCGGTACGTGGTTTCAGGGGGAGGTTGCCGGAAACTATGCTGGTCCATTTAATAAAAATGCAGATATTCATCAAGTTTCTTACATGATGAATTTGAAAGAAAATTTTATGTTGGGTGCTTTGGCTTATAAGTTCAAAACAGTAAATAAATCTTTAACTAATGTAGATGGACATGAGTTAGATGTGTTTTCGGTCTGGTCGGTCAATAAAAAATTCAACGTTATTCCTTTAGTGGGACTCTATAAACCGAAACACGATATTCATAGTGGTGGTACTCAAAACTACGATGACAAGACCAATGTCTATGCGCAGTTGATTCTGCAATACATCTATTAATAAATCCTTTTAAATGAATTGAGAGAAATAAAAATGAGTGAAGTTCAGATTTTACAAAATGTGCAGCAATTTATAGCACGTCAACATGGACATTTTATTGATGGAAAATTAGTTGCTGCCGAGCTTTTAGATAAAGTGGATATTGTAAATCCATCGACTGAACAAGTGGTTGCTCAAATTAGTATTGGTAGTCAACAAGATGTCGCAAGCGCCGTCAAAAGTGCTAAACATGCTTTTCAAAATGGTTGGGCTGAAACGACACCCTATGAACGTGGCGTTAAATTAAATAAGTTGGCAGATTTAATTGAGCAACATGGTGAAGAACTTGCTCAGCTTGAGACGTTATCCACCGGAAAGCTTATCAATATTTCCCGTCATCTTGAAGTTGCACAATCCGTTATTTTCTTAAGATATTTTGCTGGTTGGGCAACCAAAATTAATGGTCAAACCATGCAACCTTCTATTCCATCAATGCAAGGTGAAAAATATACGGCCTTTACTTTAAGACAACCGATTGGTGTGGTCGCAGGTATCGTGCCTTGGAATTTTTCGCTGATGATTGGTGTTTGGAAAATCGGCTCAGCTTTAACAACTGGCTGTACCATTGTGCTTAAACCAAGTGAGTTTGCCAGCTTATCTTTATTACGTTTAGCTGAACTTGCCATTGAGGCAGGTATTCCAGCGGGTGTGATTAATGTGGTTACAGGTAAGGGCGATACAGGACAATATTTAATTGAGTCGCCACTCGTTAAGAAAGTTTCATTTACAGGTTCAGTTCCAACAGGTATTGCCATCGGTATACTCGCGATGAGCAGTGATTTAACCCGTGTAAGTCTGGAGCTGGGTGGTAAAAATGCCATAGCTGTTTTGGCTGATGCAAATATTGATGAGATTTTACCGACTTTGCTCCAAGCAACTTTTGTGCATCAAGGTCAAGTTTGCGCATCCCCAGAGCGTTTTTTTGTACACCATACAAAACATGATGAACTAGTCGAGAAGCTCTCTAAAGCACTTTCTAGTTTAAAAATTGGATCGGCTATGGATGAAGGAAGTATGTTTGGTCCACTCTCGAATCAGCCACATTTTAATAAAGTAAAACATTATTTAGATATGGCTAAAGCCAACAACCAGATTATTGCTGGTGGTGAGGCTCTAGATCGATCAGGATATTTTGTACAGCCGACTTTAATTTCCTTCAAAAATACCGATGATCCTTTATTTTCAGAGGAAACATTTGGTCCAGTGGTCGGGATAATGCCATTCGAAACTGACGAAGAGCTTATTCAGCTTATGAATCAGTCACGCTTTGGTTTAACCGCAAGTATCTGGACAAATGACTTATCAAAAGCTTTGCGTTTAATTCCTAAAATTGAAGCAGGCACCTTATGGGTCAATATGCATACGTTCTTAGACCCTTCGGTTCCATTTGGTGGTGTGAAAGCTTCAGGAATTGGCAGAGAGTTTTCAGATGCATTTATTGAAGATTACACCGAATTAAAATCGGTCATGATTCGGTATTAAGTTGAAAGATTCTACGAGATATAAAAAAATGGCCTCTATAGGCCATTTTTTGAATCATTAAAATTAACCTAATAAAAAATCCTTTAGGATTTTATTAAAAGCTTCGGGCTGTTCTACATTGGAAATATGAGAAGCGTCTATCTCTGCAAGTTGTGATTGTGGAATGCGTTGCTGCATAAACTCACCATCTGCAACAGTCGTTACAGGGTCTTGGGTTCCAGCAATCACCAATACAGGTATTTTGATGTCGTTTAACTGCTCACGGACATCCGCTTTAGCCAAAGCCTCGCAACAATTGGCATAACCCATTGCGCTGCCAGCACTTAAGTCGTTACACAGGTTGTTGACAATAGAAGGATGACTTTGGATAAAGGGATCTGTAAACCATCGCGAAGCTGCTGTGGCTGCGATTGGCTGTAAACCTTGCTCACGTACTAATTTTGCACGGTCAAGCCATGCCTGTTCTTGTCCAATTTTAGCGGCAGTATTTGCCACCACCACATGACTAAAACGGTTAGGGTAGTGAATTGCCAGCCATTGGCCCGTTAAACCACCCATAGAAATTCCACAAAAAGCAGCTTTGCTAATATTCAGATGATCCAGTAAACGGACAACATCTTCACCTAATTGCTCTACAGTGTATGGGCCGTCAGGCGTAGATGATGAACCGTGGCCACGTGTATCATAACAGATCACAAAAAATTGATCTTTTAACTCATTGAACTGTTTTTGCCACATACCATAATTGGTGCCCAAAGAGTTTGAAAACACCAGAGCAGGGGAAGATGGCTCACCAAAGGTTTGATAGTTAATTTGTGCATCGGCAGATTGAAAAGATGGCATTTGTTTCTCCTTAAAGTGCTTCAACACGTTCAATAATCAAAGCAATGCCTTGTCCCACACCAATACACATCGAACACAAGGCATAACGACCATCTGTTTGCTCAAGCTGGTTTAAGGCAGTGGTCACAAGGCGTGCACCTGAAGCACCCAGTGGATGGCCTAATGCAATTGCTCCACCGTTTGGATTTACCTTGTTGCTATCATCTGGCAAGCCTAAATCACGGGTCACTGCCAATGCCTGTGCAGCAAAGGCTTCATTGAGCTCAATCACATCCATCTGATCTAAAGTCAGGTTAGCTTGTTTAAGTAATTTTTTAATTGCAGGCGCTGGAGCAAAACCCATAATACGTGGCTCTACACCCACTGCTGTTGAAGCAATGATCTTGGCACGTGGTTTGAGATTGTAGGCCTGAACTGCATCATCAGAAGCAATCAGTAGAGCTGCTGCACCATCGTTAATGCCTGAAGCATTCCCCGCAGTAACTGTGCCATCTGCTTTAACTACAGGTTTAAGTTTGCTTAAACCTTCAAGCGTGGTTGATGCACGCGGATGTTCATCGGTATCAATCACAACAGCATCACCCTTACGTTGAGGGATTTCAACTGTCACGATTTCTTTAGAAAAAAAGCCTTTGGCTTGCGCGCTTGCGGTGCGTTGTTGGCTCACCAAGGCAAACTGGTCCTGATCTGCACGATTAACGTTGAACTGTTCAGCCACGTTTTCGGCAGTCTGGGGCATGGTGTCTACACCATACAATTCTTTAAGTTTTGGGTTAATGAAACGCCAACCCATGGTGGTGTCTTCAATCTTCTGGCTACGGCCAAAAGCACTGTCAGACTTACCCATCACATAGGGGGCACGGCTCATACTTTCCACACCACCTGCAATCACCAAATTCGCTTCACCGGCTTTAATAGCACGGGCAGCAATGGCAATGGCATCGAGTGATGAACCGCACAAACGGTTAATGGTGGTTGCTGGTACTTGATACGGCAAACCAGCAAGCAGTGCTGACATACGGCCAACATTACGGTTGTCTTCACCGGCTTGGTTGGCACAGCCATAAATCACATCATCGACCTGTTCCCAATCTACACTTGGGTTACGCTGCATGAGGGCTTTAATCGGCACAGCGCCAAGGTCATCGGCACGGACAGGTGCAAGACCACCGGCATAACGGCCGAATGGAGTGCGGATGGCATCGATGATATAAGCGTTTTTCATTCTAACTTTTGTCCTTTACTTCAGGCCTTTTTAGCCATTCTCCGTAGGTATTTCACGGTGGCGACATGGATGTCGCCTCGTTGCTCAGCACAACAGGGAGGTTGTGTCTGAGTAACAAAGGTTTTTGGTTACTTTTTAAAAAAAGTGACACGAATTAGCTGGTGGCATCTGACTTAAACAGATAAGACTCCGTTGTGATGCTTTATAAATTTTCATATCAACGAATAACATCACAGCTGTAATTTACTGTGATACCCATAGGTCTGTCGTATAAGCGATACCTTACTTTTGAAAGGTCAAAAGTAACAAAAACCTTTGTTGAACAGAGGAGGCTTCCATGCCTCCCTGTCCAACGGGCGACATCCATGTCGCCTGTCACGATAGTTACTGCTGTTTTAAATTTTAATCTTGAGTCGCATCAATCAAAGTTGCACCAGTTAAAGCCTGTAGCTCATCAAAGCTAAGACCTTTAACTTTCTCAACTACTTTTAAACCGTCTTTGGTCACATCAATCACACACAGGTCGGTGTAAATACGATCCACACAGTGTTTACCCGTTACCGGATAAGTCAGCTCAGCCACAATCTTTGGTTCACCTTGTTTGGTGACGTGGTCTGTAGTGATAAATACTTTCTTGGCACCAACCGCCAAATCCATCGCACCACCTACGGCAGGAATCGCATCCGGTGCACCGGTGTGCCAGTTCGCCAAGTCACCATTGGCTGCAACCTGAAAGGCACCAAGTACGGCAATATCAAGATGACCACCACGCATCATCGCAAAGGAGTCGCCATGGTGGAAAAAGCTGCCGCCTTCAAGCATGGTCACAAACTCTTTACCCGCATTAATCAGTTCAGGGTCTTCTTCACCTGCAGCTGGTGGTGGGCCAAATGCCAATAGTCCATTTTCAGAATGAAGGAAAATATCTTTATCGTTAGGTAAGTAGCTGGCAATTTTAGTCGGTAAGCCAATGCCCAAGTTCACATAGGCGCCATCGGGAATATCTTGTGCCACACGTTGTGCAATCTGGTCACGGCTGAGTTTCTGGTAGCTCATGTTATTTCTCCTTATTGCTTACTGTGCGGGCGATACTTGTACAACATGCTGTACAAAGATACCCGGGGTGATGATGTGTTCAGGGTCTAATCCACCCAGCTCCACCACTTCAGAAACCTGAGCAATGGTGACATCCGCAGCCATGGCC
>NZ_JFXL01000024.1:0-53865 GCF_000588255.1 Acinetobacter sp. 1424608 | reverse complement strand
ACTTCATCACATCTTCAGTTTTGATGTCTTTTAAATACTTTCTTATTAAAGTGTGAAGTACGTCCGATTCTTTAATTCGGATTTTTGTCTCGAACATCATTTCTAAGGTCGCTTCTTTGACCATATCTTCTTCTTCGTCTCTAAGTCTAACTGTAACTGCCATTTGTCTTACTCCTAAAAGGTGACACATCATATCTGATTTATATTTTATGATATGTTGCTAAATCACAAATTAGATGTTATAAAACCACAAAATATCATTTGTGATAAATCATACATGGATAAAGAACAAGCATTCGAGATCGTGGCTAAGATCATTTTCGATAGAGCCTGCACTTTAGTTGTTGGGGGAAATCCTGCTTACGAGTCGGAGCTTGTTCTACGTCACATAGAAATGTGCATGGTGGAGTGGGGCTATAAGTCTGCCAAAGTAGCGGAGTACTACGACATGTTGAAAGCTGAGAATGATAATTTCCGTTCAATGGGGATCTGCTAATGGGTGAGTATAAAAAACAACCAAACCCCACAGCTTTATCGGGGGGATTGAAAAATGCGATGGTTGTAACCCCCATTAATAAGATGGGGGTAAAGACATCCGATACGCAACTGCAAGACGCCGATCTCCCGTATCAAGAGCATTCGCTATACACAATTCCATACGCTCACATGGTGATGACATCTTCAGGTGTTAAACCAGTTCAATGCCGTCTTCCTGCTGACAATGAAATTGCCGTGATTGACTGGGTAAATTTCACAATCGGAATTGAGACTTTAGGTGACAAGTATTGGAATGAAGATGAATACATCATCGATACACACCGTTGGACGGCTGCTGTAGAAGAACTTGATCACCAGTTACACCATATCTTTGGATTCTCAACGACTGCGTGTCGTCATGGCGGTCTTAATTTCTATAAAGAAAGCTATGTACTAGGTGAAGATTTCGGCTTTGTCTGCATTGGCGGTCAGCGCAATACGATCTTAATTATGATTAATGGTCGTGGTTGCAACTTTGCTAAAAGTGGTTGGGAATTAAGACTTTACAACTTCTTAGTAACTATGGCCAAACGAGCTAAATTAACTCGAGTTGATATTGCACATGACGACTTTGAAGGTAAAAAGATCAATGTTGACTGGGGCAATATGCAAGATGGTTTAGGTGGCTTTAGCTGTGGCAATCGTATGCCGAATATCGAGCATAAAGGCAATTGGAAGCGTCCAAACGGTAAAGGACGTACATTGATGGTCGGTGCACGTGAATCGGGCAAGATGCTTCGCTTGTATGAGAAAGGTCGAGCTGAGGGTGATCCGAACGACAACTGGCAACGTGCTGAAGTTGAATTTAAGTCAATTGATCGCGTTTTACCGTTCGATATGTTGCTGGCTCCAAGCGAGTATTTTATAGCCTCATATCCATGTTTCGCATTTCTATCTGAAGATATTCAACCTGCAAGAATTGAAACAATTCAAAAGGTTGCACGCATTAACTTTGATACTGCCATTAAGAATCTTAAACACAATATGGCAAGTATATCAATGTTTTTAAACAGGTTTTTGAACCTGAAGAGTTAATCAATATTATTTCTTGCTCTGATCAATTCGCTTATCCGAAGCGGTTAGATCATGTGCTTATAACTGCTCGGAGAATGTAGCAATGATGCAATTTAAAAATAAAGTGAAAATCTTAGGTGCTAAGGCTGTTGATTTTAAAACTGACGATGGTCGTCATTATGACCATGTAGCTTTGTACTGTGAGGTTCCGCTTGATCAATCTCAAGGTAATGCGGTTGGTAATGCTTGTGAAGTATTTAACTGGCAAGACCGAACTAATTTAGCGTTGCTTAAGCAACATAAATTTCCGTTAGAAGCTGATATTACGTTTGAAATGGTTACTTCAGGAAAATCTATGAAGTATGTCGTTAAACAAGTTGAGTTGCCAAAGGTAATTTAATGATTGATGTCTTGGACGAGGATGGTGCAAGTAACATTGCACATCCTGAAATCTTCGGAAAACCGAAATAAAGCTATACATTACACATAGTTATTTTTACCGCTTCGTATAATGTATATTATGTTAAATAGGATATCTAAAACCTGCCATATATATGACTATAGCTACTCTACATTACTGCTACGCCGTTTTATTCTTTACTACAGCAAATTTTTAGTTTGGTATCTGTTGCTCAAGCAACTTACCAAGCCGTGCCACTCTTAAAGACTTAAACTGGCTAACCCTATTTCTAATCTTAGCCAAAATAGTTCTGGCAGCTTTCTACAAAATGTAATTACACTTTTATATTTACCCTAGTGAGCCGAGCTACCTTACTAAATTCTAAATTTACGAGCCGTATTATGGCTACTGACTGCTATACAGATTTTTTTTTCTAAATCGCCTTTTAATCTCAAAATTTTTAGCCTGCCCACGCTAAAGCTTAAAACATTATTTTTTTAATACATTGAAATTTAATAATAAATTTTCAAAAACTTCTTTACACGCTTGGAAAAACTGATATAGTACGTGTGTACAGCTATTGCTTAAATTTAACCTAATAGTTCATATGAACTTAAGCGCTGAATATATGATGTCATAGCAACATTTAATTATCTAAAGTAAAAATAAGCTGATCAGGAATCTCTCTATCAGCTTATTTTTTAGACCACAACTAGTTAGCTTTTAGATATTCCTCCTCCTAAAGCTTTATATATTTCGATTTGGTTATTGAGTTTCATCTGTTCAAGTGCAAGTAAGCCTTGTTGTGCTGCATAGGCAGAACGCTGCGCATCTAAAACCGTAAAATAGCTATCAACGCCTGCTCTATAACGTGCCATGGAGAGTTTATAGGTTGCATCTGTCGCAGAGACTAAGCGACGTTGCGCACCTAACCTTTCTCCAATATGTGCATGCATAGCCAAAGCATCATTGACTTCATGGAATGCCGATTGAATAGCTTTTTCATATTTAGCCAATGCAATTTTCTGGTCAGTTTCTGCAATTTTAATATTAGCTTTTCGTGTTCCCCAATCAAAAATTGGTAGATCAATAGTAGGTCCAATCGACCATGCAAAATTGCCAGTTTTAAATAAATCTTTCAGTTCAGACGATGCATAACCCGTCGAGCCCGTCAGGCTGATGGTCGGGAACATGCGTGCCTTGGCAGCACCAATATTCGCTCCGGCAGCACGTAACTCATATTCGGCAGCTTTAAGATCTGGACGATAATTTAATAAATCACTTGGTAAACCGGCTGCAAAGGTTTTCTCAAAGGTAATATTTTGAATTGAATGATCAGGAAGTAAGTTTTGCGGAACAGGATGACCTGCCAGCAAATCCAGTAAATTTTTTGCCTGTTGAATCTGGGTCTTATACGTTGCAACATCATTTCGTGCAGTTTCAACCGAAATTTGTGCCTGTTTTAACGGAACTTCACTATCAATACCAACTTCAAAACGCTTTTTATTAAGATGATAAGAATCGAGTTGTGTTTTTAGGGTCTGCTCGGCAAGATTTAAATTAGCTTGAGCAAAAGCATAGTTTAACCAAGCTTGCGTGACATTGCTGATTAAACTAATTTGAACTGCTTCTTTAGCGCTTTGTGTTGCTAGATAATTATTTAATGCCGCATCTTTTAAATTTTGCACACGTCCCCAAAAGTCTAGTTCATATGCGGTCATTCCTGAACCAACCTGAAATGTAGAAGCTGGGTTATTAGGATTAATAGACGGATCAACTTGTCTTGCTGCACTTCCCATTACACCAATGGTGGGTAACTGGCTATTTTTTGTGATTTGGTATTCTTGCTGTACACGTTCAATATTGAGTGTGGCAGTACGTAAATCACGGTTGTTATTTAAAGTTATTTCAATAACCTGTGCTAATTTCGAATCAGAAATAAACTCTTTATAACTTTGTTCAGCAATCGTTTTACCAGAAGCATTTTGAGAAAAATTGTGTGGAATATGAGATGTAATCGCAGGTTGTGGAGCTTGCATATTGACACATGCAACGAGTGCAATTGAAAGTGTAGAAATAACAAGTCCACGAGATACAGTTGCCGATTTCGACATAGTATTCTCCAAATAACAAAATGAGTTGAGTAGCTGTGTGGCATCAGAGGAAATTTAGTATTCCCTCTGATGCATTGAACTTAAGATGAGATTTTTTTCTTAGAGGAAAATAGCTTTTCTACTGCACCCAGAATGAAGATAAAGAATACGGGAACAAAGAAAATAGCCAGAATGGTTGCTGAAATCATGCCACCAAAAACTCCTGTACCCAAAGCATGTTGAGTTTCTGAACTTGCACCTGAGGCAATCACCAAAGGAATTACACCACAGGTAAACGCAAGAGAAGTCATCAAAATTGGACGTAAGCGAAGTTTGGCTGCGGCAACAGTGGCTTCAATCAAACTCATACCTTCTTCTTTCAGCATTTTTGCAAATTCAACAATCAAAATTGCATTCTTTGCTGATAGACCAATAATGGTAATGAGTCCAATTTTGAAGAACACATCATTCATTAAGCCTCTAGACATAATTGCAATAATTGCACCGAAAATACCAAGTGGCACAACCAGCATCACAGAAAGTGGAATTGCCCAGCTTTCATAGAGTGCAGCCAATACAAGGAAAACAACTAACATGGATAAACCAAGTAAAAAGGCCATTTGAGATTCAGACTGTTTTTCCTGTAGGGAAATACCTGTCCACTCGTAGCCAATACCTTTCGGTAATTTCGCAATCAATTGTTCCATTTCACGCATTGCTTCACCCGATGACGTATCGAAGTTCGGAATACCGGCAATACTCAAAGATGGACGTCCGTTGTAACGGTTATATTGTTGCGGTGCTTTATTCCATTGTGGCGTCACGACTTCAGATAAAGATACTAATTGACCGCTTGAACCCATGACTTTTAGATTCAATATATCTTTCAATTGCATACGTGATTTGGCCTCAACTTGTACAATGACTTGTTGCATACGTCCTTGAGTAGGGAAGTCATTGATATACATTGAACCCATCGATGTAGAAATGATGTCTGAAACATCAGAAAACTTAACACCAAGTGCACTCAGCTTTTCACGGTCAATTTTTAAAGAAATATTGTCACCTTGTGGCAACCCTTCATTCCAAACCATATAGAATTTTTTATTCTTGGCTGCCATTGCCATAAGTTCATCTTGAGCAGCCAATAAAGCAGGCATACCTAAGTTAGCACGGTCTTGTAAACGTAAACTGAAACCAGAAAAAGTACCTAACTCATCAATAGCGGGTGGTAATACGGCCATGGTCTCACCTTCCGTACTATTTGCCATCGAGGTATTCACGGCGTTCGTCATTTCGGATGCCGTACCAGTTCGTTCTTTAAAGTCTTTAAGGGTAGTAAAAGCCACCGCTACGTTTTGTCCTGCACCACTAAAGCCCCAACCTAAAATAGTGGTATTACTTTTTACATCGGGGTTATCTTTCAAATTATGTTCAAATTGATTGACTACATTTCGGGTACGTTCAGTAGTTGCATCTGAAGGTAATTGAAATGAAGTCATGAACCAGCCCTGATCTTCCTCTGGCATAAATGCAGTTGGCCAATATTTCATTCCAGCAAAGGTAATACCGGTAATCACTAAAAAGATCACCATCATTGGAACTGTATGTTTGATGATTTTAAGCAACATCAATTCATACTTTTTAGTGACTTTATCGAAACTACGGTCAAACCATGCAAAGAAGCCTTTCTTCTGATGATGTCCATCAATTGGCTTTAGAATCGTAGCGCAAAGTGCAGGTGTTAAAATGAGTGCCAATAGCGCTGAAAATAAAATAGACACCGACATGGTCAAGGTAAACTGTTTATAGATTACCCCTACAGAACCACTCGCAAATGCCATTGGTAAAAATACTGCAGCCAATACCAGCGTAATACCAATAATCGGGCTGGTAATCTCTTTCATTGCTTTAGATGTTGCTTCTTTAGGATTTAATCCCTCAGTCGCCATAATCCTTTCTACGTTTTCAACCACGACAATGGCATCGTCGACGATAATCCCGATGGCAAGCACCATACCGAACATGGTGAGTACGTTAATTGAAAAACCGGCAAGTAGCATTACGGTAAAAGTACCGAGTAAGGCAATAGGCGCCACAATTGCTGGAATAAGCGTATAGCGGACATTATGCAAAAATAGGTACATCACAATGAAAACCAGAACCATGGCTTCAAGTAATGTATGAATTACTTTTTCAATTGAAATTTTGACAAACGGCGCGGTGTCGTAAGGAATACTAAACTCCATGCCTTCTGGTAAATTTAACTTTAACTCTTCAATTTTTGCTCGAACACCTTCGGCAGTTTTCACGGCATTCGCACCGGGACTTAACTGAATTGCTGCAGCAGTCGCAGGTTTACCATTTTCCAAAATGGCAAAGTTGTAGGCTTGGGAACCGATTTCAACATTTGCAACATCAGATAACTTGATAACGCTACCGTTAGTTTTACTTTTTAAACTGATATTTTTAAATTGCTCGACACTAGACAATTGCCCTTGTGCAGACAGTGGAATAGTAATGAGTTGCCCTTTCTCAGCGGGTAAATCACCAAGTCGACCGGGTGCAATTTCGACATTGTTTTCTCGAATTGCATTATTTACATCACTAATTGATAAACCATAAGAAACTAACTTATTTGGGTCGACCCAAATACGCATAGCTTTCTCGGCACCAAAAGATTGAACCTTCCCTACACCTTCGACACGTTTTAGCTCTTCTACAACATTTCGAACTAGATAATCACTTAAATCAACTTCGGAATATTGATTATTTGGAGAGTTAATCCCGACCAGCATTAAAAATCCGGACGATGAAGCTTCCACCTGTAAACCTTGCTGACGCACAATCTGCGGTAAACGAGCTTCTACAGCTTTAATTTTATTTTGAACGTCGACCTGAGCCATCTCGACATCCGTGCCCGGTTTAAACGTAGCAGTAATCTCTGCTGTACCGGAGGTATCTGTTGTCGCACTATAGTAGAGTAGATTTTTTACACCCGATAATTCGCGCTCAATTAAGGTGACGACACTATCGTTAATGGTTTTGGCTGTAGCACCCGGATAAACCGCACTAATATTTACTTGTGGCGGAGCTACACTTGGAAAGCGCGCGATTGGTAATTTAGGAATACTTAGCAATCCAAATATAATAATAAAGATCGCGATAACCCATGCAAAAACAGGACGACGAATAAAAAATTGTGACATCATGATTGAGCTCCTTCAGTTGTAGAAGCTTTCTTTTCTATACTTGGAGCGTTATTTACAACGGCTGGGGCTTTCCATACAGCCATTGCCAATTTTTGATTTGGCTTAATGCGTTCAATGCCTTCAACAACAACTTTATCGCCAATTTTCAAGCCTTTGTTGGCAATGTAATATTGTTCATATTGTTGTCCAATTTCGATAGGACGAATTTCCGCTGTGCCTTTGGCATTGATGACATATACCTGCGGCTCACCATTAATATTACGTTGGATCGCTTGTGCCGGAACCAATAACGCTTGAGGAATAGAAGCACGGTCAATATTGACACGCACATACATGCCAGGAAGTAATTTTCGTTCAGTATTATTTACCTCTATACGGAACGTAACATCGCCCGTTTCAGGATCAACATTAATATCTTCAAATAATATCTTTGCTGTTACGTTATAAGGCTGTCCATGACTGTTAGTAATACGAACGGTTTTGTCACTATTTGCTGATAGCTCACCGCTTTGCAAAGCAGCTTGTAAACGCTCATATTCACTAATTGATTGCTTTACATCAACATAGACTTTATCAATTTGCTGGATGGTTGCCATGGTATTGGTATCACCTTGACCAACCAATGCACCTTCAGTAACAAAAGATTGTCCAATTCGACCGGAAATAGGCGCTCGAACTGTTGCATATTGCAGATTCAAGTTTTGTCGAGTCAATGCTGCTTTCATTTGAGCGACATCAGCTAAAGCTTGACGATATTGAGCTTGGGCATTACTTACTTCTTGCTTACTAATTGCATTACTTGGTAACAGCTGCTCATAACGTTCTAGCTGAACTTTGAGCCTCGCAACCTCTGCTTCAGCCTTATTTAACGAAGCCCGATTACTATTTACATCTGCCTCAAAAGTTTCTGAATTAATTTTATATAAAGCTTGCCCTGCTCTAACTTCACTACCCTGTTTAAATAAAACCTTTTCAATGATGCCTCCCACTTGTGGACGGATCTCAGCCGTACGGAACGCATGGACCCGTGCAGGAAGATTTTCACTAAAGTTTACCGATTGCGGTTGAATACTTAATACACTGACTTTAGCCGGCGGTGGCTCAGGTTGAGTTGCTTCTTTTGAATCACACCCCTGTAATATAAGCCCAATAGATAAAAATAAAGGAAGTAAAAGATGCTTTTGCATACTGTCCGAACCTAGGGAGTTTTTTGATGGTCGTATTATTTTTGATGAGTGTGTAGGGATAATCGCTAAAGTGTGGAGGAAGTGTGGAGAAACACGGATAATTTAGCGTATGATGGATTGAAGCGCTTTAATAGATAGATTTTCTATGTTCGATCATTCTTTTTCTTTTGATTGCCAAGATAAAGTGATTCTTGTGGTAGAAGATGACTACGATATTGGCGACATTATTGAAAATTATTTAAAACGTGAAGGAATGAGCGTGATTCGTGCCATGAATGGAAAACAGGCCATTGAATTGCACGCTAGCCAACCTATCGATTTAATTTTACTTGATATTAAATTACCCGAGCTAAACGGCTGGGAAGTATTAAATAAAATACGCCAAAAAGCTCAAACTCCCGTGATTATGCTAACGGCGCTCGATCAAGATATTGATAAGGTAATGGCACTACGTATAGGTGCAGATGACTTTGTGGTTAAGCCATTTAACCCAAATGAAGTGGTCGCTAGAGTTCAAGCCGTATTAAGAAGAACTCAATTTGCAAACAAGGCAACGAATAAAAACAAGATCTATAAAAATATTGAAATTGATACTGACACTCATAGTGTTTATATACACTCTGAGAATAAGAAAATCTTGCTTAATTTAACGCTGACCGAATATAAAATTATTTCCTTCATGATTGACCAGCCACATAAAGTCTTTACACGTGGTGAACTCATGAATCATTGTATGAATGATAGCGATGCACTAGAACGAACTGTAGATAGCCACGTCAGTAAACTTAGAAAAAAATTAGAAGAACAAGGAATACTTCAAATGTTCATTAATGTACGTGGCGTGGGATATAGACTAGATAATCCACTAGCTGTGAAAGATGATGTCTAAATAATATAAAAATATAGCTAGAGAATATGTTATGAAATATAAGTTAGGAATTAGCAAACAGCTTTTTATCGCACTAAGTATCGTTAACTTAAGTGTTACCCTATTTTCTATTTTAATGGGGTATCTGGTTTATAATTATGCGCTTGAAAAAGGCTGGATTACTTTAAGCTCAATTCAAGAAGACTGGACAAGCTTCCACCTCGTAGATTGGATCTGGTTATGTACTGTAATCTTCTGTGGCAGTATGATTTCCTTGGTGATCGGTATGCATCTTGCGAAGCGTTTCATTATACCGATTAATTTCTTAGCAGAAGCAGCCAAAAAAATTAGTCAAGGTGATCTCTCTGCTAGAGCTTATGATAATCGAGTTCATTCTGCCGAAATGTCGGAACTTTTATATAACTTTAATAATATGGCTCAAAAGCTAGAAGTTTCTGTTAAAAATGCGCAAGTTTGGAATGCTGCCATAGCCCATGAGCTAAGAACTCCTATAACCATTTTACAAGGTCGATTACAGGGAATTATTGATGGTGTTTTTAAACCTGATGAAGTTCTTTTTAAAAGCCTTTTAAACCAAGTTGAAGGATTATCACACTTAGTCGAAGACCTACGAACTTTAAGTTTGGTCGAAAACCAGCAACTCAGATTAAATTATGAATTGTTTGACTTTAAGTCGGTACTTGAAAAGGTTCTCAAGGCTTTTGAAGATCGCTTGCAACAAGCGAACCTAGTACCAGAACTAGATCTGACAACGACTCCTGTTTTTAGTGACCGCCGTCGTATAGAGCAAGTTTTAATTGCTTTAATTGACAATGCTATTCGTTATTCAAATGCAGGTAAACTTAAAATTTCTTCAGTAGTTGATTCACAAAACTGGACATTGAAAATTGAAGATGAAGGCCCGGGAATTGCAACCGAATTCCGAGATGATTTGTTTAAACCTTTTTTTAGATTAGAAGAATCAAGAAATAAAGAGTTTGGTGGTACAGGCTTAGGACTTGCTGTTATACACGCAATTATTGTGGCAATGAAAGGCACCATTCAATATAGTAATCAAGGCTCGAAAAGTGTCTTCACCATAAAAATTTCTATGAATAACTAAATGACTTCCTGATCCCAAGCTGTCTTTTGACTTTTTACCTTAAAATTTTTATTGAAATGCCATATCTAACCTAACCAAGATTCATAAAATAATTTTTATAATTTAAATAATGGATAATTAAATATGGATCGTTTTAAAACTATTCTACTTATTTCAAGCGCATGTTTAACAACAACTATTTATGCCAAACAACAAGTTGTCTGTGTTTTTGACCCGATTGGTAAGTCAGGAGACGCTTTCGCTTTAGCCAAAGATTATGCACTTGAAGCTAAAAATTGGGGAGCTGATCTATCTTTAAAAGCATATGTTGATGAACGCGTTGCAGCTGAAGATTTAAAAGTCGGCAAATGTGATGGCGCTATTATTAGTGGTTTACGTGGTCGTCAATTTAATAAATATACAGGATCTTTAGATGCAGTTGGTGCATTAACAAATATGAAAACGGCAATTAATGCCTATAAGCTGTTGTCCTCACCTATGGCAGCAAAAAACATGGTGGTAGGTCCTTATGAAATTGCAGGTTTAGGCACAATTGGCCCTGCATATTTATTTGTAAATGATAGAAGTATCAATACTCTCGCTAAAGCTGCCGGTAAAAAAATTGGGGTATTTAAATATGATGAAGCCCAACCAAAGCTTGTGCAACATGTCGGTGGTCAGGCTGTATCGGTAGACGTCACCAATGCCGGTGCGAAGTTTAATAACCATGAAATTGATATTGTGCCCGCTCCTATTGTGGCATTTAAACCTTTTGAACTACACAAAGGTCTAGGTGAGAAAGGAGCAATTGTTCGTTTTCCTTTAACTCAAATTTCAGCAAACTTCATTATTCGTAAAGACCAGTTTCCGGCAGGTTTTGGGCAAAAGTCTCGAACTTGGGTCGCCAGCCAACTCAATAGAACATTTGGTATTATTGCCAAATATGAAAGTGATATTCCTTCAAAATATTGGATGGATATTCCTAAAAATGAACAATTAAACTATATGAAAATGATGCGCGAGGCTCGTATACAGCTAACCAAAGCAGGTATTTACGATCCTAAAATGATGAACTTTTTGAAAAAGGTAAGATGTAAAGAAAATCCAAGTAACTTTGAATGTGCATTAAACGATGAATAGTGACTAATGCAGCTTTTCCCTTACCTAATTTTCTTACACGGATGTTTTGAGATATCCGTGTTTATTTAATTAGCAGCAAAATTCTAATCATTGACTCAAACCATAAGTCTTATGCGCAGCTATTTTTTATTAAAATTTTCTTTTAACGCATCAATTAAGATATTTAATAAAGGTGCTTGCTCACGTCTATGGGGATAATATAAGTGATATGGTTCATAGCTATGTCGCCAGTCCTTCAGCGTTTCTTCCAGTTCACCACTTTCAATATAAGACTGAACCATATCAATAGGTAGATAAGCGATTCCTACACCGCTCCTTACGGCTTGAAGCACTGGAGATAAGGTTGTAAAAATAACTTTAGCATTAACAGTAATTGTTTGTGTTTTACCTTGTTTGGTAAATTGCCAACGGTAGAATTCACCATGTGTGGGTAATCTTAAATTAATACACTGGTATTCCACTAAATCTTTTGGATGCTTTGGGTGACCATAACGAGCTAAAAACTCTTTGGTTGCAACAGTGAGCATTTGTATAGGATCACTAATTTGTAAAGCGATCATATCTTTAGAAACCAAACCGCCTCTTCGAAGCCCTGCATCAAAACGACCATCTACAATATCGACCAGACCATAATCAGAGGTAATTTCGACTGAGATTTTTGGAAATTGTTGTATGACTTTTTCAACGGCGGGCCATAAAACAGTCTGGATGCCATATTCATCGGCACTAATACGTAATGTTCCTGCCGGATCGTTTTTTAAAGCACTAAGCTGATTCATGCCATGTTCTATTTCTTCGATGGCAGGTTGAATCAAGCTGAGCAGATATTCACCGGCTTCTGTGGGTGCGACACTTCTCGTAGTTCGTGATAATAGCTTTATACCAATTCGGTCCTCTAAATTACGGAGTGTTTGGCTAATGGCTGATTGTGAAGTTCTGAGTTTTGCAGCCGCACGAGTGAAGCTTCGCTCCTGTGCAACCACAATAAATGTATGCAAATCATTCAGATTTTCTTTCATTATTTATAAGTATTCAATATAAGTGCTATCTCATTATAGTGGATTATCATAATGAATCACTAGGGGTATATTGGTTTCATCGAGATAGTTCTTCTCTTGGAGAAAAATGATGAAAACTGTAACTTTTAAAAATAAAGATATTGATGTTTCTGCAACCATACGTTTTCCAAAAGATTTTGATGAAAACAAAAAATATGCAGCGATTGTATGCGCCCACCCAATTAGTAGCTGTAAAGAACAAACTGCCGGCGCAATCTATGGTGAAAAACTTACTGAAGCTGGGTTTATTACTTTAGCATTTGATGCATCGTATCAAGGTGCTAGCGGTGGCGAACCACGTTTCCTTGAAGACCCTGCAACACGTGTAGAAGATTTCCGCTGTGCAGCTGACTATTTAACAACGCTTGCTTATGTCGATGAAAACCGTATTGGTGTATTAGGCGTATGTGGTGGCGGTGGTTATGCAGTTAATGCTGCTATGACTGAACGCCGTTTTAAAGCAGTCGCAACTGTGGTTGCAGCAAACTATGGTCGTTTAATGCGTGAAGGCGACCAAACACCTGAAGCTGCGATTAAAACTTTAGAAGCAATTGCTGCGCAGCGAACTGCCGAAGCACGTGGTGCTGAACCGTTTATTACCCAGTACATTCCAAACTCACAACAAGAGCGTGAGCAAGCTGGCATTCATGATATTGATATTAAAGAAGCTATAGATTACTACAAAACCCCGCGCGGTCAGGCAGAAGGTTCACCAAATAAACTTCGCTTTTCAGGTTTAGCGGCTGCTGTTGGGTTTGATGCCTTTCATTTGGCAGATCACCTACTCACTCAACCCTTACAAATTGTGATTGGTGGAATTCCGGGAGGCTTCGGTTCATATCGCGATGGTTACGAGCTATATAGCAAAGCGGCTTCTAAAGATAAAAATCTCTTTGTGGTTAAAGATGCAAGCCACTATGACTTATATGATCAACCTGAACCTGTTGCTCAAGCCTTAGAAAAAATTATTCCATTTTTTCAAAAACATCTTTAATTCATAAATTGGAAAGTTTCTCAAGCAGGGAAACTTTCCAAATCTTGTCTTGAGTATTCAATTTAGCAAAAACAATTAATAAACTTATATATTGATTTTAAATTTCAATAATTAGAAAATCACTCGCAATCATAAATAACTACAAGAGTTCTCATGCTTCCTAATAAGAAAAAGAATATAGCCCTTTGCTACATTCTTCCTTTGATTTTAGTTATTGGCTTCTATGCCTTTTTCCGTGTATCTATTCTTCCTTATATTTATACCAAGCAAGCACAGCATCAACTTTTAACAGCAAATAATCAATCAACTGAAATTTATTGGAAAGAACCAGACCTCTTAGCCGATAAAAAGTATCCAGCAATTATCTTTTTACATGGCATTCACAAAGACAAAAAAGGTGCAAAAGCCTTTGTACGCTCAGGCTTGTTAAATGAATATGCTAAAAAGAACTTTTTCAGTTTTGCTGTATCTATGAGTGGATATGGTAAGTCATCTGGAAAATCAGACTTTTGTGGTAAAGCCTCACAAAATAATCTTGAACAAGCCATTAATTTTGCCCGATCACAGCCAAACGTTGACCCAAACAAAGTTGCCGTAGTTGGGATTAGTTGTGGCGCCTCTATAGCAAATGTTGTAGCTAACTCAGACAAGATAAATGCTTTGATTTTAGTATCTGGATTTTATGACTTTAAAGGTATGTATGCTCAGTGGAGTTCTAACGCTAGAACACTACCTTCAAATGTAATGAATGAAATAAATGAAACGATTACTGCTGAGAAAAATATAGAAACGGCGTCTGCTGCTAGATCATCGTTACCAATATCATCTCAATATCCATCTACTCAATGGTGAGCCCTACCTAGAAACCCACCATATTGAATGGTTAGCGCACGGCGGGCCAGATACCGTCGAAAATACGGTAGCGCTTTGCCCGAATTGCCATAAGAAAATGCATGTTGTGAATGCTGAGGCAGATCGGGAAAAGCTCTTATTAAAGACAAGAAATTTACAAACACATTCTTAAAACATACTCATTTCATAGAAAAAGTAATGGATAAATAATGGAACAGTTTTTAAAACGTATATCTTTTTTTCTTATCTACTTACCCGCATTAGTATATGCCTGTCAATTTGCCTATTATGCAGGATTAGGCGAGCCTTTAAATATTCACGTTACTTCTTTGGGTTTAAATTACCCAGAAGTAGTGTTAATGGGATATTTATATATTTCTCTACCAGTACTACAATTTATTCTTTGGTCAGCAATATCTATAACTTTGATCTTATGTATTGTGTTTGTGACTTTCAGTATTCGCTGGTTACAAAAGCATAAAGGCACAAAAATTGAATATCGTGAATATATTCAAAAAAGTTTCAAAAGAGTAAGAATCTGCTTAGATAAACAAAAAAAGGATTTAATAAAAGCAATTAATTCTTTCCTTGGAATTTTAGGCTTATACTTTGTCATATTTATTTTTACTTTTTTATTAATTCTATTTTACTATAAATTAGGGATAAAAGAGATTGAAGATAAAGTTCAAGAAATTTTTAATTCACAGGCTTGTGATGCTTCAGATGGATATATAACTTCCAACAATACAAAAGTAAGAGTCAAAACTATTTTATGCGGTTACAACAAATGCTATGGAATTTCTTTAGATAATAAAGAAGCTATTATTTACCCACCAGAACAAACTGCACAACCGATTTCAAGAATTAAAAAGTTAAAAGAAGCACCTTAAGGTGCTTCTTTTAGTAAAAGATTTTCGACTGAATTATAAAATATATCAACCTAATAAAATAATATTATGATGAAAGCGCATAAGTTTCATCATTATTTGGAGGATCAATAATAATATCTGTTTCTGAAATTTTTATAGTTTCATCTATTTTTAGATCTCTAAGCTCTGAATCAGTATAAAATGAACTTTTTGCTAAAATAGAACCATTTTCTGATAATAAATTAAATGAAAAACCAAGACCGTCAACTTTAAACTTTATATAATTATTAATATTTAAAGATCTAATCTTAAATTTTTCAAGACCTTGTAAAGCCGCTTCCTTATCCATGTATAATTCACTGAAAATTAAAGTAAATCCTTCATGATTTTTTAGATAAAAAGAATAACTATCACCATATTTTATAATTTCATACCATCCTTTTAAAGAATCAAAGGAAGAGCTTATATTACTAATTTTGTTAATTAATATTTCTAAATCTTTCAATGCCAAGTTTAATTGGAATTCATCTAATTCAAAATTAGCTTCATGAACTATCATATTTCTAATATTATTTAATTTATCAAACTCATCATAATCCTTGATTGTCAAATATTGTTTTTGTACCAATTCTTGAAACATTGCTTTTAATGGGTATTTCTTATTTTTTATACGATAGCTATTCTTACTAAATAACATTAACAAACTTTCTAATTTCTTCCATCTTAAAACAAATTCACCGTAGAATTTATTAAGATTAATCGCCGCGCTTTCAACTAATTCCTCTTTATCTTCTTCAGTAACACTAACTTTATCAAGATTATTTATCGCATCTTCTATAATAGACTTTACATCATTAGATAAAGAAATTAGATTAGTAAAGTCATCTTCGTCCATAAAATTATTATGCGCGACTTTACATCTTAATTTATATAATTTATCCCATTTTGTTGATAATTCTTCAGAAGTACATTCAACGATAGGGTTAAAATATCTGGTCCAGTTAGAAACAGGTACTACTTTCTTTAGATCGTTAAAATCTAATTCATCTATTTTGTTAGCTTTTTTAATTTTACTAACTAAATCTTCAACTTTTGTTGTTGTATATTCATTAAACAAAAACCTTGATAGTTGTATAAAATCAGTATCATAAATATAATTCTGTTTCTTTGAAGTACCTGTACCTTTGATTGATTCCGCTACTTCCTTCGGAATATTTTCTTTGGTCCAAGATAAGCCAACCTTCGTTATCATGAATTTTGTTATTAATTTTCTCATAAGATTTTCTAATTCATGAATTACAGGATAAGACTGTATTGCATATTCACTACTGATATCATCCCAAAGAATTTCAGGTGGCTGATTATTATTAACCTTACTTAATATTGTTCTAATTATTTTCAAAAGTGATAAAAACTCTTGCTTATTGTTAGCATTAGCATTAACGAATTTTAAATGAAAAAACTTATGATTTGAGTTTAAAACCTTACCATCTGAAATTTCAAATGCAAACTCTTTACTATCCCAAACAATTTTTTTATCTTCTATTTTTAGTTTATCGTATGACTTCAACAAAGATTTAAAACTAGAGATAGATTTACAAAAATCGCCATCTGAATCAATTGTACATAAATATTCAACTTTGTAAGACTTTGCACTATTTGATGTCATGGTTAGAATTTCTATATTTGATTAAGTAAGTATTTAACATAAATATCCTAAAAAAATTTTTAAAAATCAACACTTTTTTATCTCAATAAACCCATACCGACAATGCAACACAGCCAAGCCACATTTCACATCACTACGTGCATCTGATTGCGAACGATCCTCTCTGACCATCTCCGGCCATGACTGCCCGCGGAAGTAACGATCAATAATCGCATCCATCCATTCGTCCATGATTTCGCTCTGCCCCATTAAATCTAAAACCAAGCGCTGCACAGCACGGGCTTCATTGTCATCAATTTGGCACTGGGTTTTAGATTTGGTTTTACGAAATGGGTCTAATTCACTCACAAAGTAATTGGCAATAATTTCTCTTTGTTTCTTCTTACCCAACCGTTTTAGACGTCATTGCTTCTCGGCCTGCACCATCGCTGAGGCAATTGGATTGCTATATGCGCCAGAAGGAATACCGGTAAAACTCTTTTGATCTAGCCATTCACCGAACTGATATAACCAACCTTCCAGATCGAACCGAGACCAGTCCACTGAGTGCATAACATGCTTCTTATCGATCATTACTGTCATTCATTTCCCCCAACCATTTTCTCTATCGGCTGAACCGCTAAACCTGACTTAACTTGTTCTGTACTGAACCGTAAAACTGTAAAACCCATCATTGCCGCCGAGTTGTATTTCTCCATATCCCCTATATAGCCTTTGCCTCTTGTGTGACGCCCACCACCTGCTATCCAGATCCCCCCTTCCACCTCAACCAAAATCTTCGTACCGGTAATCAGAAAATCTGCTCTCCATTTCCGTTTTAGATGAAATTTATATTCCTGTTCAAAACCGATCTTGCAAGCTTTTAAGTGTGTTGCCAGTACCGTCTCGCCTTCACTTGGCTGTCTGGTACCTTGCTTTGCTGAACGGCGCTTCTTTGTCTTCACTGGAAATAATTCACGGTATTCAGCTAAACTCATGCTAGACATACAAGCCCCTTTCAAAAGCGTAGAGCTCACCATCCAAGAGCGCTACGTTGACATCGTAGAGGTCTGTCATGTTGCCCCCTGCAATGTGCCTTTGAACCCGACTTGCTTGAGATACGGTTCCCATTGCTTGGCCTGAGCTAGATCGCTGAGTTTTGTTGATCGTAACTTTCTTCTGCAGCTGCAAACTAGCTTGCGAACTCAGGATGTTGTGAGAGTTTTTCAGCGAAGGTATGAATCTGTTTTGTCACTCAATTGGTATGGTGTGCCTGGCGAGCATCGAACCAGCGACCCTAAATTTCGGAAATCTAACTGTTCACGTGTTTAATATTTATCACATACGTTAAGTCTGCAAAGTGGTAATGCATGAGTTCATCACAAAGATTCTTTGCAGGATTGTAACATCTACTCATAGTGGGCTTTTTATTACTAACCGTTTTGCCTGAGGTGGTCTTGGAACTCTTGATCGTGTACTTTGCCATAATTAACTGGGTCGTAAACGTATCCAGTTAATATAAAACTTAAGCCTCAGCTCCTAAATACCAATTTTTCCAAGAACTGGTTCCCCTAGTTTCAATTGATACAGTTGGAATCAATTTATCTTTTAATATTTCAGTTTGTTCAACCGCTTTAGCAAGTCTTGCTTTAACGGAATGAATGCATTCTCGGTCACCAAATTCGCAGCGGTCTAAAGTTGTACCGCCACAAGGTCCGTTGGCTAAACCTTTTGGACATGTTTCAGGACAAATATACAAGGTGTCACCTAAACGGCACTGACCACAGCTTTCACAACCGACTAGGCTATGTTTACTCAGTACTTCTGTTTTTAGTAAGAGTTTGGCGATCAAAGCGTTTTCCCAAAAAGACGCTTTAAAAATAAACCGTCCGACGCCTTTAGCAATTTTTGATCCAAACATTGCTTCATGCATAACATGTAACTGACGATATTTAATTAATTGTTTAGATGTTGGCTGACGCGAAAACCGAACAATTTCAGGTGAAAACTCTTTGCCTGTCGTGACTTGCCAAAGTGAATTCCAAAGCTCTTCTAAAACGTTAAGCTCCAAATGTCTGTATTGCTCAATGTAGCTTTCAAGCAGCATTTGTTCTTCTGGCTTATGGCAGGCAGATAAGTGAATTCCAGCAAACCCTAAATGTTTACATATTAAAATTTGCAAAGCACAACGTAAATAAACACGGTCAGTGTGCCCTGCCTGTTTTTCTTCTGCCAAGACTTTTAGCATGTGAGGAGTAATTACAATACCTGCAACTTTATGCTTCACCATAAAATTAGCACGGCCCAAAGTCAGTGGCATTACACAAGCCAGTATTTGCTGCGAATAATTGTTTTTGGTTAAAAATGCTTTGGCTTGTTTTAAAGCTTCAATGTCATAGCCCAATTGGGTAATGATAAAGTCAGCGCCTGCTTTAATTTTCTTATGCAGTTTTAAATACTGTGCATCACGCTCAGCTTCAACATATTTAAACGGATTAAAAGCAACCCCTATACGAAACCCGCCATGTTGCTTAGCTGCCATTACGGCGTTTACCGACTCTAGGTAACGGCTACGAGGCTGTCCATCTCGACCATTATGGTGTTCTTTAAGTTTATCACCTGTAAGCAATAACAAGTTTTGAATATTGGCTGTTTGAGCTTGTTCTAAAAATTGCTCAAAGTCTTGTATGTCTCGGGCCTTACCTGAAAAGTGTAAGACTTTCTCTATTGAGTCAGGGTAACTTTTGCTGGCCTCAAGCGGTGCAATATCATGATCTGAATGTACACGATCTGCCAATGTCATTGCAGCCGGATATCCTGCAAACTCATGTTTCACAGGATAAATTTCATGCAGTGAAGTGAGATATTCCACCAACACAAAAAACTGGTTTTGCTGGAAGCAGGGAGAAACGTGTGACATAGGCAAAGTGCTGATCAAAACATGACATCAATCATAAGCGCGGCATTATAAATCAAAAGTGCATAAAGATGCGCTAGTCAGAAAGCTCATTGTTTTGCTTATCTTCACTCTCTTTATTTCTAGGTAATTCGAGTGAGCGAGGAAATATAAAATCGAAAGAATCGAGTGCATAGCGGTAAAGCTGAGCTGGCCGTTTTCCTACAATTTTACTGTGGTTGGTTTCTTCAACTGCGCCCGCTTCTATCATACGGCGTCTAAACGCTTTTTTATCTAAAGATTGTCCAAGAATAATTTCATAAATAGTTTGTAGCTCGGTCAGTGTAAATAACTCGGGCATGAGACTAGCTGGCAATGAGGTATAGCGAGTTTTACTGGTTAAACGCTCTAAAGCCAAGCTGAGCAATTCATTATGATCAAACGCCAATGCTAAATCTTTTGCTTTTGCTACAGGCACCCATTCACTGTATTCAGCCAATGCTTGGTGTTGATAGGCATTAAAATCAATTAAAGCAAAATACAAAATGGTTACGGCCCAGCCACGCGGGTCACGTTTAGCATTACCCACAGAGGCAACTTGTTCCAAGTAAGGTGAACTAATTCCTGTTTTTTCGACCAGCTTACGATAAGCCGTGGCCATCAAGTCTTGATCATGAGTTAAATCGGCAAAACCACCCGGTAAAGCCCATTGGCCTTTGGCTGGAAAGTTGGGGCGCTTAATGAGTAATACCTGCAACTCACCATTAAATACCGAGAAAATAGCCATATCGACCGTGAGTAAAGGTGCGTCATAATCTCGGCGATCATAACTGGCAAGGAATTCTTGTTCAGTTTGAATAGTCACGTTCAGCCTCTCAATAAAAATGATGAGCCGATACCCATGTAACGACTCATATAAACTCAGTTATGCGATGGATAAACGCTCACGAATTTGATCCAAAGTACACTCATATTGAAGTTTACCATTTTCAAAGACGGTTTTTAGTGCTCCGCCTTGTTCTTGTTCGGCTGTTTGCTCATCAAACAAGGTAAAACCATTTTCACTTTCTTCAATGCGTAATAGACCTTTCGCAGATTTTTTCACACCTGAGTCAGTAATTGGGTCTTTAAACAGCTCACGGCCTACACCATTCACTTGTCCCCAAGTCGCTTTCACAGCAAACCCAAAGGTATCGCGAGTTAAATAGTTATAGGTAAAGCTGCCGATACCAAACACCAAGTTGTTTGAAGCAAAGCCTTTGGCTTCTAGCCCTTCCAAAATACGCTGTGCACGGTCTAGGGTAATGGAGTCACCGTAAATTAAACCGACACGTTCATTAAGCACCTTATAGCCTTGGTCAGTTGTTGTACCGCCAAACACGTCCCATAAACATTCAACTGCGCCTTTATAAGCTGGGCTGCCGACTTCGGCGTCTGGGTCACCACAAATAATTTTAACAGGGTCACCAGAGTCTGGACGGAAAACCAATTTAGCCAAGCCTAAAGCATTGGGTTGTCTTGCTAAAATTTCAGATTTTAAAGCTACCGTAAACTCGGTAATCACTCGCCAAAAATCCCAAGTGTCAGACACGATGCTGACAACACCAGACGGATAAAGCTCACAGATTAAACGCTTAAAGGTTTCTAGCTCGCTGTTTTCTGTACCCATACACATCACACTGTGTTCGGTCGCTGGTACAGATACGCCAATCACACCTGTTGCATTGTAATATTCTTCTGCGTAGTCGATTGAAGCAACTGAGTCTGTTCCAATAAAACTAGTTAAGTGGCCTACACCAGATTGCGCCGCATCATAAATTCCACTCATGCCACGGCTACTAAAGTCGTGTCCTTGCACAGGTACAAAATCGAGTGGTGCACCAGTTTTGACGGCATATTGAGTTAATAAACGTTTGTACTCGTAGGCAATCGTTGCGGTAGTACAGCTTTTCCAAAGCTCAGCACTTAACACGGTTTCAATATAGTTAGTTAACCAAAAGAAACGTGAATCGGTATTAATTACAGTAAGCACGGGTACACGCATATTGACGCGGCTGCCTTCTGGCAATGCTTTAATGCGTAAAGGTAAATAGCCCAAGTCGTGTAATGCTTCAATGTGGTCAACCGGTACAGCACCTTCACCTAATGAGCTATCCATACGGCGTTTATATGCAGCCACCACTTTATCTTTAGGTTGTTTAAAAAAGCCTTCATTCCATGTATCGATTAAAAAATGTTTAATAAAACCCTGAAGACCAAAGAACACAACTTTATCGTCGAAGTCAGGCAACATTTTAGCGAGTCGAGATGAACGCGGCGTAAAGTTTGCGTACACGTACTCTGTACCTGCCGGATACTGACGTCTGTGATCGGCTTTATAAAAATCGATAGCGTTTAATGGATTAAGTTTAATAGTCATCTTTGTTCTCTTTATTTTGCTGCAAAAGCAATTACTGAAATTTTGTCTGATGGTTGTTGTGGAAGGCTGTCCGAGGTAAATAGTTGGTCAAGCAGTCCATCAAAAACCTCTATTCCTTTACTGAAAATACCGTGGGTCACGTATAGAACGACCTTATGGCAATTGAGGCGACGGAGTTCTTTGGCAATACCAATAAAAGTCGCACCGCCATCACAAATGTCATCGGTAATAACAGCTGTTAAACCCGATAAATCAGTCGCATGTACATGCGTACCTAAAATTTTGCCAGTCACTGGGTCGCGTTTTTTATCACACTGAACAATAGTGATGAGTTGTTTGCGCTCGCGGTTAAAAGCGTCTGCAACCATTTGTGTACGTGCTTTTGCGCCTTTGTCTGGGCAAATCAACACTGTTTTTTCATCTTTTAATAATGTGCTTAGCGCTTCACTCTTTTTGATGATCTCGGCTGAACTCACATTTACAACTTCGCTAAAAGAAGTATTGGCAGCAAGCAATGCTGTTGTTACTTCACTATGGCAGTCCCAAACAGTGATTTTGCCTTGTTTGCCCACTTTTTTGTCTGCGTTGATGTTAAGTAACTTCGTCATCACATCAAGCGAGAACGCTTGGCCTACTGCACAAATACGGTCCTGACGTGCATATGGAAAATACGGAATTTCTAAGTCAACGGTTAAACCCTGATTCAGCAATATATTTTCAAGTAACAAATAGTCCATCACATCGTGACTTGAGGTCATTTTGGCACGGACCAATACCTTGCCAGATAGTGAACTTAACGTTGTCTCATCAATTTGAACATGACGCTCGCCACCAGAAAACTGCGTGAATTTCACTGGAATTTCATTTCTTGCCGCATCTAAAAGCTGGATAGCCATATCATCCTCTTTTTGTCTGATGACCTTCGATGAATATATAGTGGCATAAAGCCACTATATATTTCAAGTCTATTTTTCAAACTTTTTTCAAAGCCATTTAAGACATAAAAATTTGGGGTTTTAGAGCATTTAGAGATTCAATTTTTAAGAGATATTATTCTTCAATTAATTGAAATAAAAAGTTAATTTACAAAAATCATGACGAGTAAAACTATTATTAAAAGTAGCGGATACAACTTTGCCCGCCATAAATCCGGCAGTTTTGAAATAAATTTTTCAATAAAAAAAGGAAACCATTTAGGTCTCCTCATACTCTATACAGATGGGTTAACTCTAATCAGAGACTTGTTAATATGCATCTGAATTAGGTTGCCAAATATCGATCAAGGTTCTGTAAAGCAAAGTTGATTACTGTCGCTAACTCTTCTTTCGAATATCCATCTCTTGCTTGAACTGATAATCCATGCAGAACAAGCGCGTAATATTGCCCTAAGGTTTTAGGGTCCGCCTCTGCCACCAATTGTCCGTCTGATTTTGCCTGGACAAATCGATCGACCAGACTTTGGCCCCGTGCAATACGCTGTGCTTTCATCCATTCCAAAACAGCTTGGTTTTCTTCACCTAACACACTCGCTGCCGACACAACCATACACCCATACGAATGGTTGGCTTGCGTGTAAAGGGCTAGTGCATCTTGAAATAATTGGTTTATTGCATCCTTAATATTTTTTTGCTTTAAAGCATTTAGCGCGAAATTACCTTCGTTGTTTTCATAGTGATTTACGGCCTCTCTAAACAAGGCCTCTTTTGAGCCAAACGCTTTATAAATTCGAGCTGAGGCAATCCCCAAAACTTCAACTAAATCTGACATAGATGTGCCTTCATAGCCGTGAAGCCAGAAAAAATCTCTCGCTTTTACGAGGGCTTCTTCTCGATCAAACTCTCTTGGTCTGCCAGCCATAATGACCCTTTATCCAATTTAGTACCTCTTTTTATTATTATTCGAAAAAAATATTTTCACAAATAAATCAATGAGATTTAGTCAAAATACTTTCGTTTTGTTTTGATTTTCAAATAAAAAGTTGTTTTTATCCAAAATTAAGCCTATTGTTTGTCGATCGACAACCAATTAGGTTTTATTATGAAAACCATCAAAGGCCCAAGTATTCATCTTGCTCAATTTAGTGATGATGTTTTCCCTTTTAACCGTCTAGAAGATATTGCTGCTTGGGTAGCAAACCAAGGCTTTGAAGCGGTACAACTTCCTGCTTGGGATAAGCGTTTATTTGATGTCAATTTGGCAGCAGAAAGCCAAGATTATTGCGATGAAATATTAGGTACTTTAAGCAATCATGGCTTAAAAATTAGTGAGTTAACGACTCATATTTTTGGGCAATTAATGGCTGTACACCCTGCTTATGACTCAATCTGCGATAACTTTGCCCCCTCTCATTTACATGGTAATTCAGCAGCTAGAACCGTGTGGGCAAAACAACAAATGCTCGCTTCAATTCAGGCATCTGCCCGCCTAGGGCTTAAAGACATGGGGACATTTTCTGGCTCTTTAGCATGGCCTTATGTATTTCCATTTCCTCAAAGACCGTCAGGGCTTATTGAAACAGCGTTTGATGAATTAGCACGTCGTTGGCTTCCGATTTTGAATGCTTGTGATGAACATGACGTAAACCTTTGCTATGAAATTCACCCCGGTGAAGATTTACATGATGGCATTACATTTGAAATGTTTTTAGAGCGAACTCATAACCACTCTCGTTGCCATATTCTTTTTGACCCAAGCCATTTTGTTTTGCAACAACTGAACTATCTGGAATATATCGATATCTATAAAGATTTCATTCGCATGTTTCATGTTAAAGATGCCGAATTTAACCCAACAGGCCGCCAAGGAATGTATAGCGGCTATCAAAGCTGGGAAAATCGAGCGGGTCGATTCCGTTCTACGGGTGATGGTCAAGTTGACTTTAAAGCGATTTTTTCAAAGTTGGCGCATTACGACTACGAAGGCTGGGCAACGTTGGAGTGGGAATGCTGCCTAAAAAATAAAGACGATGGCGCACGCGAAGGTGCCGAGTTCATTAAGCAAAACATTATTCATGTCACCGATAAAGTGTTTGATGACTTTGCGGCTGCCCCTGTGAATCAGACTCAAATTAATCTGTTATTAGGGATTTAAGGAACCGTAAGAGAACTCAACATGAAAACTCAGCTATTCAATGAAAACTCACATAACGAATTCCAACATCATTACATTCACATCGAAAGCAAAAAATTACACTACGTCACCTTAGGTGAAGGTCCTGCGGTATTATTAATTCCGGGCTGGCCACAAACATGGTACGCGTGGCACAAAGTCATGATTGAACTGGCCCAACAGGGTTATCGAGCAATCGCGGTTGATTTACCCGGAACAGGAAATTCAGCTCCACTGGATGGAAGTTACGATACGGGGCGTATTGCCAAAATTTTATCAATGCTCATGACTCAACTTGAATATCCAACTTATTCGGTTGTTGGCCACGATATTGGCATGTGGGTTGCCTACGCACTTGCATCGGACTTTCCTGAGTCAGTCACTCGTCTTGCGGTCACAGAGGCTGTGATTCCCGGTTTAGCGCCCGCACCTCCTATTTTTGTTGAGCCGAGTGAAAATATTTTTCTTTGGCATTTCATGTTTAACCAAACCCTAGATTTACCCGAAGCCTTAATCGCGGGCCGTGAAGATACTTATTTAAATTATATGTTTGATAAATGGTCGTGGCACAAAGATAAAGTTGCAACTGAAACTTATATTGAAGCCTATAAAATTCCGGGTCGTTTAACGGCGGGTTTTAATTATTACCGCTCTATTCCAGAGACCATTCGTCAAAATAAAATCAGAGAAACTAAAAATTTAGATATGCCAGTTTTAGCCATAGGCGCTGAACATGCTACGGATAATGCGCCGTATGAAACCATGAAAAAGGTTTCACCGCATTTAACTAGTGCGATTGTAAAAGACTGCGGTCATTTCATTATGGAAGAACAGCCAAAAATATTTAGCTCACTCATTTTAGAATTTTTGCAGCAGGAAAAAAGCCATGCCTCTACTTGCTGAAATTGAAAACTGGCTTAAGTCCAGACCTACCCCACAAGGTATAAACTCATTACAAGCGTTAAGAAAACAAGTAGATAAAGACATTATTGATCAGCAAGGTATTCAGCATGATGCAAGCTATCAACAAAGTTTTTATGTTGCTGTGTCAGAGGATGCCGAAATTGAAGTACGTGTTTATGTTCCCTATTCGCTCGAAAATGTTGAGCAACGGCCTGCTTTAGTTTTTGCACATGGTGGCGGTTGGTGTCTGGGAAGTCTAGATGCATGGAACCGCACTTGTCGGTTGTTAGCAGAATATATTCAACACGTTGTATTTTCTGTGGACTATCGCTTGGCGCCAGAGTTTAAGTTCCCAACACCCTTAAATGATTTTTTTACGGCATTACGCTATATTCATGAGAATGCTTCACTATTTGGAATTGACTCAAACCGTATAGCTGTAGGTGGAGATAGTGCGGGCGCAAATATAGCGACCGCTGCATGTCTAATGGCAAAACAACACCCAGAAATTAAGGTGAGCCATCAACTTCTTTTCTACCCTGCCTTAGATGCCACAATGAGTAGCAAATCTTATGACCAATATGCCGAAGGTTATGGTTTAGAGTCATCCACAATGGTTTATTGCTGGGATCAATATGTGCAAGATGAAAGTGAAAAACAGAATGAACTTGTAAGTCCGTTACTCGCTCAGTCTTTAAATGGACTGCCAGATGCGACCATTTTTGTGTGTGAATATGACCCGGTTCGAGATGATGGTGAAAGATATGCTCAAAAACTGTGGGATGCAGGTATTCAGGTGAACTTTCATTTGTTAGACGGAATGATTCACGGTGCGATTCACATGACAGCAATCACCTCAGAAGCAAAAGCGATCTATAGTAAAATTGCACTATAACCATCTATTTATAGCTAGCATTTATAAATACGTAGTATGTTGATTTATATGTGCTAGCTACGGTAGTTAAATCAATAATTAACTGCCAACAAGCATCACGAACAAAACCAGCATTAAAAGTAGCGGATACAATCTTGCCCGCCATAAATCAGGTAGTTTTGAGATAAATTTTTCTGAAAAATATAACCCGATCCATGTTCCATCAACTAAGAATAAAGCAGCTTCAAACCAGATTAGACCGATAAATCCACTAGGTGCCCATGTAGATTGCCAAAGTGACAACACACAATAGGTTAGCGTTGCAGTTAAAGACAAAGGCAGCGTGAGAATATTTGCAATAGCCGCAGCCTCTGCCATAGAACTACCCCGCCGCCGCAACAAAGGAACTGTCATTACACTGCCACCCACACCTAAAAGTGCTGCAACCCAGCCAATTATTCCGCCTTTAATGAGTTCACTGTTTTGACCATAGTTTTGCGTTTGTCTTGATGCCACCATAAAGCCTGGTCGGTAATAACAATCAATAATGGTTATGAACACATAACCCATAAATATCCAGCGAAGCCAATTTCCATTAAATAATGAAGCCATGACCGCACCGACAACTCCACCCAATGCGATACCACTCCATAAAAAGCGGATTTTTTGCCAATCAATCTGTCCGGACCGATAGTGTCGAAAAGTTGCAAAACTTGCCGAACACAGTATCACAAAAGCTGATGTAGCTACGGCGATTTGCATCGCATGTATCCCAACCATACTTTCGTTACTGTACTTTTGAATAATGACTGTATAAAGCAAAGGTACAGCAACAAAACCGCCGCCAAAACCAAATAACCAAGTGGTAACACCGGAAAGTAGTCCAAATAAAAATAGCTCATATAGCATCGTTATCTTCCTCACATTTATAGAGGCATGATATAAAATAGCTCTATGGCAAACTAACGTAGAAAAGCCATCTTTTTATTTATTTCAGCCAAAAATATATGCGTAATATTCCAATTAACGATGTAGACCATCTACCGCAAGTGGTTTTAGCGTTAGGGTCAGATTATCCTGCTGATACTTTGTTAGATACGCATAGCCATCGCCGTGCTCAGTTCTTATATGCACCCGAAGGGCTTATGAAAGTTGAAACTGAAGATGGACAATGGCTCGTGTTACCGTACAGTGGGGTATGGATACCCGCAGGCAAACCACATCAGGTATGGCTATCTAAAGTCAGTACTTATAGTTTGTATATAGAAGTAAGTAATGCCCCAAGACAGGCAAACTATTGCGAGGTCGTGCAAGTTTCACCGTTAATGCATCAGTTACTGATTCAAGCAAATCAACTGCCTGTTGACTACCAACGTTCAGGCCGTGACGGCGCTGTTATCGATTTATTGTTATATGAGTTAGAAGCTGCACCAGCCCTGCCTCTGTTTATTCCATTGCCTCACAACACATTACTATCAAAACAGTGTGCTGAGTTTATGGAGCACCCCGATATTCATAGCAGCCCTAAAGATTGGGCACATGGCCACAATAAAAGTGAGCGGACTTTTCATCGTTGGTTTAAGTCAGAAACGGGCATGTCATTTCAGGCTTGGCGTAATCGAGTCTGCATCATCTATGCTTTAAATGCGTTAAAAGCAGATATCTCGATTACTGAAATTGCCTTTAGTTTGGGCTATGAGCACTCGGCAGCATTTACTGCAATGTTCAGTAAAATTATGGGTTATCCGCCTACCCATTTTCAAAAAAGATTTCATACGCATGATAAAGCGCTATAAAGATTTACTCATGTGAATGGTGTCATAGGTATCGATCCATTCTCTTTTAATAACATCAAAGCCTTGAAGCCGCCAAAACTCTTCAGCCGCAGGTAAAAATGGATGGGTATGCAAATACAAAGTGGTAATTTCATTCTTTTGTGCATGGCTAAACAACATGTCACATAGCATGGTTGCGATGCCATTACGACGGTATTCAGGCAATACAAACAACTTAACCACTTCCACTGTATTAGATGGCAAATTTAAATCAAAACGATGGTCATAAGCCCGATATGCAATGGTGCCAATAATGCGGCTTTTATCTTTTACCGTAATAAAGCAACCTAGTGGATCATTAACATAATATTGCCCAAAATTTTTTAAATCTTTGGGAACTTGCCCATGATAGATTTCTGGGAATAATAAATGTCTTGTATAAAGTGCAAACTCTACAGCAGATGCATAGTCTGATTTGTCTGCTAGATGATAGTGAAAAGTCATATTTATAGCCAAGAATGATCAGGGATAACAATGGTTTTGTCTTGAATCATGGCTTCATGGAACTCAACATCATAGACACTTTTTAAAAACTTCGGATCGGTGATTCGTGTCTTAGACTCAGGCTTAACCACCTCATGTTGGCGCATAAAAAACAAATGATCTGCAAATAAAAAAGCCAAGTTAGGATCATGCATAATTGCAATCACCGTAAAATTTTGCCGCGACAAGTGACGCAATTTTTTCATTAAATAAGACTGGTAATAAACATCGAGATGGTTGGTTGGCTCATCAAGCAAAATGACTTTCGGTGCTTGTACTAAAATGCGGGCAATCATAACCAATTGCCGCTCACCTCCCGATAGTTCGGTATAAGGACGGTCACGCAAATGCTCGATGTCTAAATCAAGTAAAGCTTGATCTACACGTTCCCAATCTGATTTAGAAGGTCTATATCTGCTGAAAGCGGCACGTCCCGTAATTACTACATCCTTAACTAAAAAAGGAAATACAGTTTTATGAAACTGCGGTAAAAAGCCGAGTAATGCAGCCCGATCTTTACCTTTAAAGTCCGATAATGGTTTTCCAGAGTAACGGATTAGTCCATCTTTTAAGGGCTCTAGGCCCGCCATCAATTTAAAAAGTGTCGATTTACCACAACCATTACGCCCTAAAATGACGGAAAACTGATTTTCAGGAAACTCCAGATGAATGTTTTTGAGAACCTGTTTATGCCCATAGGCATAATTTAACTGATCAATTTGAATCATGCCCAATGAGTCCTCTGTGTTTTCATTAATAATAAGAAAAATGGCGCACCAAGTAGCATGGTAAAAATACCAATCGGTATTTCAAAGGTTAGTAAAACCCGAGAAAAGTTATCAATCATGAGTAGAAAACTACCGCCTAACACCATGTTGGCAGGAATGCTGTAGCGGTGATCTGGCCCCACCAACATTCTCACAATATGCGGCATAAAGAGTCCATATAAACTAATAATGCCAGCAGCAGCCACAGAAGTTGATGTACATACAGTCACTAAAACAATTAAAAGAAGCTGTTCCCACCTTGGGTTAACACCCACCGCCTGCGCTTCTTCAGCACCGAGTGCCATTAAGTTTAAACGCCAACGCATTGCAAATAATCCAGCAAGGCCAATACAAATAGGAAGCACGGCGTATTGAACCTTTTGCCAAGACGCCTGATGTAAGTTGCCCATCGTCCATTGCACAATGGCTTGTAATTTAAATGGATCACTTAAATATTGAATAACCGTAAGTCCTGCTAAAAACAACCCCGAAACAATCATGCCCGATAAAATTACCATCACTAAAGACGTCTGGCTTTCATGTTTTTGATGTGCAAATAAATACGTTAAAGCAACAGCACACACGCCAAAAACAAAGGCGGATAGATTTGGTGAAAGCCAACTTAGAGAAAGTGCCAAAGCTGCACCAAACGCGGCACCAGAAGAAATACCGAGTACATACGAGTCAACCAAAGGGTTACGAAACAATGCCTGTAAACCGTTACCCGCTGTTGCTAACGCAGCTCCCACCATAAAGGTCAGTAAAATTCTGGGTAATCTGACATTGACCAGTATGTTTTGCATTAGCCTAAATTGTTCAGCATCAAAATATGGTGTAGCAAAGACTGCTTGCACACCCCACCGCAAATAGTCCCATGCACTCAAGGTCTGCGTTGGCCCAATGAGCAACGAAATAAAAATCATGACGAAAGGTAACGGGTAAAACCAATAATATTTCAGTTTTTCCATATTCATTGCACCAACGCTTTGGCAAGCTGCTCACCATACAACTTAGTTAAAATACGCTGTTGTAAAGCACTTACAGGTAAATCAGACTGTTCAGGATAAATACTATGATTCAAATAAATCGCCGTAATAATAATTTTGATGGTGTGCGGGTTATATATAAATGCAGGACTCAAATTAAATACCTTTCGGTTTTGTACAGCGCTTAAACCCTGTAATTCTTTTCGTTCATAAATCAGTTTAGGGCTGGTATTCCAAAGCACAATATTGTCGGGGTTCCATTCAATTAATGTCTCAGGGTTTACGTTGGGTTGGTTAGCAGCGGTCTGAACAATATTGTACGCACCCGCTAGCTCAATAAAATCGTTGGTAATCGACTGACGTCCCGAGGTAGAAAAAATTCGGCCACCAGACCAAGCATAGTAAATCGATTGTTTATTTGGCTGACGTGCAGTTTTGGCTGCAACTTCTGCCACAATTTCATCCGAAAAACTTAAAATTTCTTGAGCTCGCTTTTGGGCACCGCTAAGAATAGCAATTTCAGATAACTCTTCTTTTACTTGCTGGTAGGTACCAGACTCCATGACATATACAGCAATGCCGAACTGCCGCAACAGTTCAATTGTTTGAGTCTGCCCGCTCCCTACAATCACCAGATCAGGTTTTAACAACACAAGACTTTCAATATTGGTTGCATTTGCCCCTTGTGAAGGCGTCGCAAGCTGCTTATTGGCGATACGTTTATCTATTTTTGAATAGGCATTAAATAATAAAGGTTGGATGTATACTTCGGCCGGTATGCCAATCACTTTATGACCTTGCCCTAGCATATAGAGGCCATCTAAACCCGACTCAAACAAAGAAACAATTCTTTGGGCAGGTTTGACTACACAGACTTTTGTATTTGTACTATCAAAAACACATATCGAATGGGAAGTTGAGTTTTCTTGAGTTTTTCTATTTTGCTCAGATGAAGAGCATCCGCATAGAATCAATAATGTGAGTATGGGAGCCAACAACCTCATGATGGCCCCAAATGCACAGACATAGTGCAAAATATAAAGATGTGTTTATTTAGTGCATTTTTCATGTAAAAAAACACCATAAGTGAGCAAGACTATTTGAATGATCATTAATACGTTAGCAAATTAAAAGTTGTGAAGAAGATAATTATGATTAAGCAATAAAAATGCCAGCACTACAAATGAGTTTGAATATGCAGCAGAACGAATCTGCTGCTTTTTATAAATAAATTAAAATATACCGATCTTAAGTAAAGCAATAATTACACATGATTCATGCGTTCTAATTCACGAATTAAGCCAGAATGATCAAGCTCACCGTCTCCGGCAGCAAGCATATTTTCGAATAATTGGCTGACTTTTTGGGCAATAGGTAAATTCAACTCAAGCGATTTCGCATAGCTAACGGCTGTATGAATGTCTTTATGCTGGTTTCGAGCTGTACCTCCCGGTTTAAAATTTCGACTTAGCATACGCTCGCCATGTTGCTGTAAAATTGGAGAATCTGCAAAACCGCCTGTGAGCGCTTGTTTGAGCTTAATAGGATCAGCTCCAGCTTTACTGGCAAGCAATAAGCCCTCGCTTACAGTTGCAATGGTAGTTGCTACTATCATTTGATTGACAAGTTTTGCGAGCATTCCACAGCCAGCCCCGCCCACTAAAATTGGGCGTCCCATTGCACTTAAAATAGTTTCAGCTTGTGAAAATGTTTTAGCTTCATCACCTACCATAATAGCAAGACTTGCATTTTGGGCGCCTTTTTCTCCACCAGAGACTGGAGCATCTAAATATTTAAATCCTCTTTCTCTGCATTTTTCACTTTGTGCTTTTGCAACATCAACGGGTATCGAACTCATGACAATGACCGTACTTTCAGGTTTTAGCTGTGAAGTCGCGCCGTGTTCTTTAAACAGGATTTCATCACAGGTTTTTCCATCGCTAAGCATACAGACTAGAATCTCTACATCTTTCCCGACTTGTTCAAGGTCAGAGCAAACTTGGGCACCAGCTTCTTTTAAATTATCTGCTTTAGATAAAGTTCTATTCCAAACCTTCATTTGATGGCCTGCTTTGAGTAAATGCATAGCCATCGGCAGCCCCATAATGCCTGTCCCCACAAATCCGATGGTCGCCATTATTTCATCTCCGTAGCAGTTCGAACTTTAAGTTGCTGTTGTTCTACTTTTAAACTATTCGATTTTAACTTTGCTAATAACAACAAGCCCAAACCACCCATTGCTACAAAGCCAGCAATCGCAAGGAATGCCACTGTATAGGTGCCTGTGGTGGTATATAAATATCCGGTTAAATATGGACCAGTAAAACCACTTAAATTACCTACCGAGTTAATTAATCCAATTCCTGCTGCAGCACCCACACCTGTTAGAGTTTGACCAGGAATGGTCCAGAAAATGTTAATTGCGCTAAATACACCAATCGCAAGAAGAATAAAGCCCACAATAATGGCCCAAGGCTGATTCACAATAAGTGCAATCGCAATAGCTAACGCCGCCATAAGTGCAGCACAAGCACCGTGTTTATAACGTTCTTGTTTACGGTCAGAACGGCGGCTCCCTAAAACCATCCCAACAGCTGCAAATGCATATGGAATTGCGGTGAGTAAGCCATTTTGAATAAGGCTAATTTGCATACCAAATGTGTTACGGAATGACTCTAAAACACTTGGTAAGAAGAAGAACATCGCATTTGAACCAGAGGTAATACCAAAATAAACAACCGCCATAATCCAAACCAAAGGATTTTTAAACACTTGTTTAATGAGTTCACCTTTAGTTAAAGCGGCATCGGCAGATTGCTCTTTTTCTCTTTCTTCACGCTCTAGTGTAGACATTAACCATTGGCGCTGCTCAGCCGTTAACCACTCTGCTTCTTTCGGGTTATTGGTTAAATATTTAAGACAGATTAATCCTAAAATAATGGAAGGGATCCCTTCTAGCACATACATCAAACGCCAACCTTCATAACCAATGGTATTACCCCATTGCATAAGGCCAACTGAAATTGGTGCTCCAATAATTTGAGCAATTGGCAATCCAAGATAAAACGTTGCAAAAACTCGGGCACGATACTTTGCAGGAAACCATAAGGTTAAATAAAAGATCACACCGGGAAAGAAACCTGCTTCAGCAATACCCAGTAAAAAACGTAAAACAATAAACTGCGTACCGCTATGAATAAAACCCATGAGTGCTGCAATGATTCCCCAAGTAATCATGATTCGGGCAATCCAGATTCGCGCTCCAAACCGATGAAGCAAGATATTACTCGGCACTTCTGCAATAAAATAACCTAGAAAAAATACACCTGCACCTAAACCAAAAATGGTTTGAGTAATTCCAAGTGCATCATTCATATGTAACGCAGCAAAACCAATATTGGTCCTGTCTAGAAATGCCATAATGAATAAAATAATGAGAAACGGGATAATTCGGTTCGAAATACGTTTGATTGTCTGCTCTTCGAGAGCAGTTACATTTTTGATATCTTCCATAATAACTCTCACATCAACTGGCGATCACTGCCATTAATTTTGGGTATCTTCTATATGTGCCTGAATCACGCTTTCAAAATTTTTATCTGCTTGGAAACCTAAAGATTCGGCATATTCAGCTTTCACCTGAACAGGCCAACTTTGAACAATACGTTGAATGGTTTTATCTTCTTGCCATTGCACCAAATCAGTTGCTTGTTTGCCTGCAACTTTTTCAAGTGCCTCAAGCATTTGTTTTACGGTAACGGTTAATCCCGGTAGAGGAATAATTCGGTTATCTTGAAGTACATCTGAAGAAATTGATGCCGCTTTAATCATTGATTCAACACAACGTCGCGGTGAAGTAATAAAAACTGGAGTATCTGACTGGACTGGGCAAACGGCCGTTTCACCTTTTAACGGTTCGCGAATGATTGAACTAAAAAATGTCGATGCCGCTTTATTAGGTTTACCAGGACGAACCACAATAGTCGGTAGTCTTAAAATACGGCCATCAATAAAGCCTTTTCTTGAGTAATCCGAGACCAGCAATTCTCCTACTGCTTTTTGCATGCCGTAAGAAGACTTTGGTGTAACCACTGTCTCATCTGTCACAACCTCTGGTAATTGGCCACCAAATACAGCACAACCGCTAGCAAAAATGACTCGAGGCGTGGTTTGTTTCTTTCTGAGTTCTTCTAATAAATTTAAGAGTCCATACAGATTAACATCCATACCTAAATCAAAATCAGCCTCCGCTGCCGAGCTCACCACAGCAGCCAAGTGCCAAACGACATCAATATTTTCTGTAATATGAGCAACTGTAGTTTTATCGGTAATATCACCGACAATCACTTCAACTCTTGGATCTTGTGGCACATCATCGCCAGCAAATGCATCAAACAGAATAATTTTATCGATGGACTGCGGTTTATTGTCATCTAAAGTCAAACTGCCAGCCTTTAAGATCTCTTTAGCAATTTGTTTTCCAATAAAACCAGTTCCACCTGTGATTAGCACATTCATACAGAGGTCCTTTCCTAGTTTTTATTCACTTAAAAACTTTTGTAATTGTCGTGAATTAAACGATAAGGACTCCTTTCAATAATTTCCAATGAATAATTTCTAAATATTGATAACTTTTTAATATCAGTTTTATATTTATAAATTTATAAAACAAAACAGGTTTTTTCTTTTTATTTTAAAGCCTCAAACCTAATCATAGTTTGAGGCTGAATTGTTTATTTACGTTTTGCATTTTTAAGTAAGATATTAATAAATGCTGCTGCAATATCAGACACTGGTTCATCTTTACGCGTCAAAATTCCATAATCCTGTGCATCTAAAATTAGATCTGTTTCTAAAATCTGTAGTTGCCCTTCTTTTACCTGATCGATCACCATAGCTTCGGGCAACATTCCTACCATAGGCGCACCTTTTAATATCTGCAAAAAGGTCTGCATCGACATGGTATTGACTGTATTTAAAGGAATTTTGACTTTAGCTCGGGCAAATGCGCCTTCCATACGTTGTCGAATTGGTGTCCCTTTAGGATAGAGTACCCACGGCCAATTTAATAATTCTTCTAATGTACAAAACTTCTTCTTAGCACATGGATGAGCATTATTAACAACAATACAAAACGGCTCTGGGCCTAAAGGTTGGAAATCAAAAAACTGGCTTTGCGTTACATCGGTAAAACGACCTATGGCTAAATCTAAAGTATGCTCACTTAGCATTTCCATTAAATGGTCACTGGTTTGCTCAACAACATCGATAGAAAGTAAGGGCCATTGTTTTTTAATCTCAATAATTGAGTTTGGAATCACCACTGCGGTTGCGGCAAAGATACCACCAACTTTTAAAAAACCGTGACCACCTAATCGTAAAATTTCAATGTCTTCCACAAAATGCTTTGCATCATTTAACACACGCTGCGCATATCGAATTACATGTTCACCCAAGGCTGTTACTGGCATATTTCGGGGTAACCGTTCAAAAACAGGAAAGCCCAGTAATCCTTCTATTTCCTTTAGCATTTTACTCACCGCAGGCTGACTTAGGTTCATCTGCTCGGCGGCCAAATGCATGTTATTGGTTCTAGCCAAAGTTTCTAATAGCACTAAGTGTTTAAATTTCAACCAATTATTTAAGCTTGTATAAGTCAAATCCGCCATTTTCAAAAATCCTTTTCGATAACTTTTCGTTATTAATAATTAAATTATTACGATTGGTGTTTATTAAATAAGAAACATATCATGATTTCAAATAAAAGAAGGATGCTTTAAATGAACTTTACGTTAAATTCCCAGAACTCATTACCAGACGACGCTACCCAAGGATGCTTAATTGGTCGCGCGTGGATTCCAAATCAAATTTCCGGTCCATCTCCGATTCTTTTAAAAGGTGATCAGGTTTTTGATATTTCTGAAAAGTTCCACACTATTTCCCAGTTACTTGAGAGTTCAGATCCTTTAAAAGCTTTAGCTGAAATTGAAGGAAAATTAGTTGGCTCAATTGATGAGTTGTTTGCCAATACTGTCGCCGAGCCAGATACAAACAAGGCATACTTTTTAGCCCCAATTGATTTACAAGTAATTAAAGCGGCAGGCGTTACCTTTGCTGCAAGTATGTTAGAACGTGTGATTGAAGAACAAGCTGGTGGCGATGCGCAAAAAGCTCAATCGATTCGTGAAGTTGTACAAGGCGTAATCGGTGATAATTTAAAAACAATCGAACCCGGTTCTGAAAAAGCGCTACGACTCAAAGAATATTTAATCGAACAAAAAATGTGGTCTCAATATCTTGAGGTGGGTATTGGTACAGATGCCGAGATTTTTACTAAAGCCCCTGTTTTAGCAGCTGTAGGCACAGGACAAAATATTGGTATTCATCCAAAGTCTGAATGGAATAATCCAGAGCCGGAAGTCGTATTAGTTGCCAATAGCCAAGGTAAAATTTTAGGCGCGACTTTAGGTAACGATGTGAATTTACGGGACTTTGAAGGCCGTAGTGCCTTACTGTTGAGTAAAGCGAAAGATAACAATGCATCTTGTGCGATTGGCCCATTTATTCGACTTTTTGATCATACTTTTACTTTAAATGATATTCGCGCTTGTGATGTTGAACTGCAAATTCAAGGCACCGATAACTTTGTGTTAAATGGTGTGAGTTCTATGTCGCAAATTAGCCGAGATCCTGAAGATTTAATTCAACAAACTCTTAATGAAAACCATCAATATCCAGACGGTTTTGTTTTGTTCTTGGGTACTTTATTTGCACCTACTCAAGATCGAGAACAAGCTGGGGCTGGCTTTACCCATAAAGTCGGAGATGTCGTCCGTATTCATTCACCTAAACTTGGTACTTTGTACAACACGGTTATGACCAGTGACAAAGCAACGCCGTGGAATTTTGGAATAAATGCTTTGATGCGTAATTTGAAGCAGCGTGAATTACTATAATTTTCACGTATTATCGATCGATTGAATTGCAAGATTCATCTCGTAAATAAACTAAATTTCAAAAAGTATGAGTGAAAGGATCAAAAAATGAATGATCAAAATAAACGGATTTTTTTACGTAGCCAAGAATGGTTAGATGATCCTGAACATGCCGACATGACCGCTTTATATGTTGAGCGTTACATGAATTATGGTTTGACCCGTGCCGAGTTACAATCAGGTCGTCCGATTATTGGAATTGCACAAACTGGTAGTGATTTAACCCCATGTAACCGTCATCACAAAGAACTTGCTGAACGCGTTAAAGCGGGTATTCGAGACGCAGGCGGTATTCCAATGGAATTCCCCGTCCACCCGATTGCAGAACAAACCCGTCGTCCAACTGCTGCACTTGACCGCAACTTAGCCTATTTAGGTTTGGTTGAAATCTTGCATGGTTATCCGCTTGATGGTGTAGTGCTGACCACTGGCTGTGATAAAACTACTCCTGCATGTTTAATGGCAGCCGCCACAACAGATATACCTGCAATTGTGTTGTCTGGTGGGCCAATGCTGGATGGTCATTTTAAAGGTGAGTTAATTGGTTCCGGCACTGTGCTTTGGCATGCGCGCAATTTACTTGCGACTGGTGAAATTGACTATGAAGGGTTCATGGAAATGACCACTTCTGCTTCACCTTCGGTCGGACATTGCAACACTATGGGTACAGCACTTTCCATGAATGCTTTGGCAGAAGCGTTGGGCATGTCTTTACCGACATGTGCCAGTATTCCGGCGCCGTATCGTGAACGTGGGCAAATGGCCTATATGACCGGAAAAAGAATATGTGAAATGGTTTTAGAAGACTTACGTCCTTCTAAAATTATGACCAAACAATCTTTTGAAAATGCAATCGCAGTAGCCTCAGCTTTAGGCGCATCGAGTAACTGCCCTCCTCACCTCATTGCAATTGCCCGTCATATGGGGATTGAGCTGAGTTTAGAAGACTGGCAACGTGTTGGGGAAAATATTCCGCTTATTGTGAACTGTATGCCGGCGGGTAAATATTTGGGTGAAGGTTTCCACCGTGCGGGTGGTGTCCCTGCCGTTCTACACGAATTACAAAAAGCTGGTGTATTACACGAAAATTGTGCATCGGTTAGCGGTAAAACAATTGGGGAAATTGCCAAAAATGCAAAAACTTCAAATGCAGATGTCATTTTTCCTTATGAGCAACCTCTTAAACATGGTGCCGGTTTCATTGTGCTTAGTGGCAACTTCTTTGACAGTGCCATTATGAAAATGTCTGTGGTGAGCGAAGCATTTAAAAAAACCTATTTATCAGATCCAAACAATGAAAATAGCTTCGAAGCAAGAGCGATTGTTTTTGAAGGTCCCGAAGACTATCACGCACGTATCAATGACCCTGCCTTAAACATTGATGAACATTGTATTTTAGTCATTCGTGGCGCAGGTACAGTGGGTTATCCGGGCAGTGCTGAAGTCGTCAATATGGCTCCACCAGCGGAGTTAATTAAAAAAGGGATTGATTCACTGCCTTGCTTAGGAGATGGCCGCCAAAGTGGAACTTCTGCCAGCCCATCTATTCTCAATATGTCACCCGAAGCGGCGGTAGGCGGTGGAATTGCCTTACTTAAAACCAATGACCGTTTACGTATTGATTTAAATAAACGTTCTGTCAACGTGCTCATTTCTGACGAAGAGTTAGAACAACGCCGCCGTGAATGGAAACCGACGGTATCTCCATCTCAAACACCTTGGCAAGAAATGTATCGCAACATGGTAGGTCAATTATCTACTGGTGGTTGTTTGGAACCCGCAACTTTATATATGCGAGTCGTAAACCAAGACAACCTTCCAAGACACTCTCATTAATTTCAGGATATTTGTTATGACCATTATCGGACACAACTTTATTGGCGGTTCACGTAGCGCACAAGGTACAAGCTTATTGAAAAGTGTAAATGCAACAACTGGTGAAACTTTGCCTTATGAGTTTCACCATGCAACCGAGCAAGAGGTTAATCAGGCCTGTGAAGCAGCCAGTCAAGCCTTTAAAACTTACCGTCATACGTCTCCTGAACAGCGTGCTGTTTTTCTAGAAAACATTGCCGATGAACTCGATGCATTGGGTACAGATTTTCTTGAAATCGTCTCACAGGAGACTGCTTTGCCACTTGCACGCTTGCAAGGTGAACGTGCCCGTACCAGTGGGCAAATGCGTTTGTTTGCCAAAGTGTTGCGCCGTGGTGACTTTTTAAGTGCCCGTATTGATACTGCTTTACCAGAGCGTCAGCCTTTACCTCGACCAGATCTACGCCAGATTAAAATCGGTGTTGGCCCTGTTGCAGTGTTTGGAGCAAGTAACTTTCCTTTAGCATTCTCAACTGCGGGCGGTGACACTGCTTCGGCACTAGCGGCTGGATGTTCGGTGGTAGTAAAAGCGCATAGTGGGCATATGGCGACAGCAGATTTCGTAGCGCAGGCAATTGAGCGTGCAGTCGAAAAATCAAATATGCCTAAAGGTGTATTTAACATGATCTACGGTAATGGCGTAGGTGAACCTTTAGTGAAGCATCCTTTAATTCAGGCTGTAGGTTTTACGGGTTCATTACGTGGTGGTCGCGCTTTATGTGACATGGCCGCAGCCCGTCCACAACCGATTCCGGTGTTTGCGGAAATGAGCAGTATTAACCCGATGTTGATGTTGCCAGAAGCCTTAAAAAATCGTGGTGAAAAAATTGCACAGGACTTGGCTGATTCAGTGGTTTTAGGCTGTGGTCAGTTCTGTACCAATCCGGGTTTAATCTTGGGTATTAAATCGGTCGAATTTAGTCAGCTCATTAGCAACCTAACCGACATTATGGGGGCTAAGCCTGCACAAACTATGCTCAATGCCGGAACCTTAAAAAGCTATACCGCTGGTCTTGAGCACTTAACCCAGCATCAAGGCATTAAGCATTTGGCAGGTCAGGCTCAACAAGGCAATCAGGCGCAGCCTCAACTGTTTAAAGCTGATGTGGAGTTATTATTGGCGGGGGACCAGCTTCTGCAAGAAGAAATCTTTGGGCCAACCACAGTCATTATTGAAGTTGAAGATAAAGCCCAACTCATTCAGGCGCTACAAAGTATGAATGGTCAACTGACTGCGACTTTAATTGCCGATGAAGTTGACTTAACCGAGTTTGCAGATGTGGTTCCTGTACTAGAGGAAAAAGCCGGTCGATTACTCATAAACGGCTACCCAACAGGTGTTGAGGTCTGTGATGCGATGGTACACGGCGGGCCATACCCAGCCACTTCAGATGCACGAGGTACTTCAGTTGGAACCTTGGCCATTGACCGTTACTTACGTCCTGTGTGTTACCAAAACTATCCGCAAAGTTTATTGCCAGAAGCTTTAAAAGACAGCAACCCATTGCAGATTTTAAGACTGGTGAATGGTGAGATGACTAGAGAAGCGATCTAAAAAAATAAAAGAGACCAGATGATGGTCTCTTTTTTATCGATATTCAAATCTTACGTATATAATATAAATTGCCAAATTAACTTGTTTTGTAATTGATATTTTTTAAAAATAAATCAACCGCGTAATCAACCCAAGCACTAATTTCATCGGTTGATATTAAATAATCAGGATGAGTCAAACATTTTAGATGAGCATCACTTCTTAACAGTGATAAAAATATATTTGCTGCGACTTCCGAAGAAGAAGTTAATTCAATTTCTCCTTGTTTAACCGACTTTTCAAGATAACCCGCAATAATATTTGCCAGACGTTGTGGCCCCACTTCAAAGAACTTTTCAGATAATTCCGGGAATCTTACGGCTTCTGCAATACAGATTCTAAAGAATGCCAAACCCGAATGCGATAAAATAAAACACAAATAAGTTTTCCCAATTTCGGTTAAAGCTGAACGTAAGTTTTTGGCCTTTGTTTCAACCAATATAATTTGTTCTTGCATATTGGCACATTTGCGCTCAATGACGGCAGCAAACATCGCTTCTTTATTTTTAAAACAACCATACATGGTCGCTTTTGAAACACCTGCTTCTTTTTGAATCATATCTGTGGTTGTGCCACTAAATCCGTGGATCAAAAAAAACTTTGTTGCTGCATCTAGAATTTTTTGATCTTTCTCTTTGGTTTTAGTGCAATCTGACATACGAACCTACAAACATATTTAGCAATTTCATTCTTAGTGTAACTCATCGAAAAGTTCAAAATCGAGAATTGACGTAATTTTAATAAGATAGTAGAGTACCGATCGGTACAGTTGAGCTTAAGATTTGCCCTGCTCGGTGCAACAAGCTCATTTTAAAATTTAAGGTAAAAGATGAATATACGACCACTCATCGGTTTGGCAGGTGCAATTTTTGCAGCCATGACTGTCGAATTTAATAACCGAATTAGCAGCATTACCTTGGTCGATATTCGCGGTGCAATGGGCATTAGTGTCGACGCTGGTTATTGGGTCAGTAGTATTTATGCCAGTGCCATGATTATTGGCATGATCCTGTCCACCAGTTGGGCCGTTATTTTTTCCATGCGTCGGGTTCTTCTTTTTGCGATAGGACTTTGCCTCTTCTCTAGCGTTTTAATTCCTTTTAGCCCAAATATCGAAATATTTTATTTATTACGGGGCTTGCAAGGACTCGCTAATGGTTTAACCATTCCTTTACTTATGGCCTGTGCCCTTAGATTCCTAGGACCTGAAATTCGTCTATGGGGTTTGGCCTGCTATGCATTAACAGCAACTTTTTTCCCCAACTTAAGTGCTGCACTTGCTGCCTTTTATTTAGATGTGATTGGTTGGAAGATGATATTTTTCCAAACCATTCCTTTTTGTGCTTTAAGTGCTGCACTGGTTTACTTCGGTATTCCCCAAGATCCTTTAAATTACTCAAGAATAAAAACTTATGATTGGACTGGTGCGGTTCTAGCCATCATTGGCTTTGCAAGCTTAAGTACCATGCTTTTGCATGGCAATCATTTGGACTGGTTCAATTCAAAATTGATTTGTGTTTTGGCTTTAATGAGTGCCATTACCCTACCTTTATTTTTAATACATGAATGGCGCTATCCAACACCATTAATTAAACCGCAAATGCTCGAAATACGAAATTTTGGCTATGCTGTTATTGCGCTGTTTTGCTTTGTGATTATTGGTATGTCGACCAGTACCTTACCCCTTAATTACTTAAGTGCTGTGCATGGTTATAAGCCCACTCAAACCATGTGGATTGGCTTACAAATTGCCGCATTACAGTTTATCTATATTCCAATTGTCATTAAAGTTTTGAACCAAGCTTGGGTTGATAGCCGATATGTACATGGGTTTGGTTTGCTTTTGGTGATAGCTGGCTGCTTAGGTGCAAGTCAACTTGATACGACTTGGAACCAAGACCAATTCTATTTTTGGCATGCAATCTCATGTTTGGGACAAACCTGTGTAGTGCTTTCGCTACTCATGATGGGTACAAATAGTGTCCATCCAACTATGGCAATCTATGCTTCGCCTATGATTAATACCCCGCGTGCTATTAGCGGCGTACTCGGTGTGTGCCTTTTGGACTGGGTCAATCGAGTACGTGGTGAATACCATTCAACACGACTGATTGAAAATACCGCACAACATGTTTTTCAAAATATTCAAGGCCCTGTTATTCATTCTCTTCCCCCGCCTGTGCTAAGTGCAGATGGTACCGAACGTGTTCCCGGTGGCTTATCTGCCTTAAATTCTGCGATTCAGGCACAGCAATCAGTGTTAGTCATTAGCGATCAATATCTGATTTTAGCGGGACTTACTGCAATTTTATTTATCGTTATGCTGATTTTGCCAGTTAGAACTTATCCACCACGCATTGCTCTCATTAAGTTAATGAATAGTCATAACTCAGGAAAATCTTTATGAGTACTCTCGAAGCCCAAGATCACTCCATGACCGAGTCACCCAAGTTAACAAAGATGCAATATCTTAAGAAACACTGGGTTATGGTTATTGCATTTATTATCGTTCTAGTTTCCATTTTATGGATTTTAAAAGTTATATTTTTACCTTCTTCAGTGGTTAAAACTGACGATGCACGGGTAGATGTCGAGTACTCAACCATTGCTCCTAAAGTGTCAGGCAATATTGAAGAAATTTATATTAAAGATCACCAGACCGTAAAAAAAGGCCAACTTTTGGCACGGATTGATGCACGAGATTATCAGGCGGCTTTAGCTGAAGCAGAATCTAATTATGCTAAAGCACAAGCTGACTTAAATGAAGCAAAGCTGGCAGTAGAAAGACAACCCACTGTTATTCGAGAAACAGAAGCCCAGCTTAGAAAAGTAGAAGCTGGCATTAAACTCACTAAAGATAATACCGCACGCTATGAGCAACTACAGGCGCTTGGTGCTGAGTCTAGATTGATTACGCAACAGTCAAAAACCACATTAACCGAGCAATATGCCGACTTGGACAGCAGTAAAGAAAAAGTCACAGATGCACAGTATCAGCTCAACCAATATAAGATTCAGGTTCAAGCTAAACAAGCGGCTTTGAAACAAGCTCAAGCTGCGCTTGATAAAGCAAAACTGAATCTGAGTTATACAGAAATTCGAGCGCCTATTGATGGCATGATTGGGCAAAAGTCTGCAAATGTGGGCAACTTTGTTGGCGCAGGTAATCCACTCATGGTGGTTGTACCCTTAGATCAAGTGTATGTAGAAGCCAACTTCCGTGAAATTGAGCTAAAACAAATTAAAATCGGCCAGCCTGTCACTGTTTATGTCGACGCTTACAATGTTGAGTTAAAAGGCGTGGTAGATAGTTTTTCACCATCGACTGGCGCATTTTTCTCACCAATTTCGGCTACAAATGCGACGGGTAACTTTACTAAAATTGTTCAGCGTTTACCTTTACGCATCAAACTCCTTGAGAACCAGCCGGATATTAAGTTGTTGCGTCCTGGCCTATCTGTTGTAGTTTCTGTGGATACCACTAAATAAAGGGAATCAACTGAACACTTAAAAACTTTAAATGAGCCTCATTGTTAGTCTTACACCTAATGAGGCTTCATCAAATTCAATACCAAATTTGGCTCGTATTTTACCCTTCTACCTTTTTATCTTTGCTACTTGAATAGATAAAGTACAAAGCGATCCCTAAGCAAATTAGCGCTCCTAATCGATACAGTGAAAAAGGAAGCATTTCATTACCGAACCAACCAAAGTTATCAATCAATATACTCATCAAAAGTTGTCCAAAAATCACAGCCACAGTGGCAACCGCAGCTCCGATTCTTTGTACAGCCAGTACCATAATGACAATATAAGGTACGCCACACATAGCACCTAATAACTGCCATTTAGGAACATCTAGTAACGTTAAAGTTTGTCTAGGTTCAAAGTAAAAAATAAGGAGAGCCGTAATTAGAGCTCCGACCGAAAAAGTCAGAAAAGCACTACGAAATACACCAACTTTTGCTCCAAGTTGACCATTAATTGCGGCCTGTACACTCAATAAAGCACCACCAATGACGGCGAGAAGGATCATTAAAATTGTCATGCGGGTCTCCTATGCTTTTGCGACAAGTACAAGTGCAGCAACAATAAAGATGAGTGCCAATATTCGTTTACGGTCTACCTTTCGGTGCGGAGTCCCCAACAAACCATAGTGGTCGATGATCAGACTTTTAGACACTTGTCCCGCTAAAATGCCTATCATCGTCATGGCAATGCCAATAATTGGAGTGGTAATGGTCAGAATAATGACGTAAGCAGGACCAAGAACACCGCCGAGTAATTGCCAAGATGGAAGTGTAAAAAATGAAGGACTATTCCGTGGGCTAAAAAACAGCATGAGTAGAAAAGTAAGTGCTGCTCCCACACCAAAAATACTAAACGTGGCCCATAACTCACCCACTTCCTTTCCTAACGGCCCTAGAAGCCCTGCTTCGACCGATAGCCCCATACCCCCTAAAATGGTTAGGAGTAGTAATAGAATTTGCATCTACATTGCCTCATCTGTATTTAGGCAACGAATACTAAGGTAGCCAATTCATCAGAAAAACAGCATAATTCATGAATCACTTTTGCAGAAATTGCACAAATGGATTTAACAAATTCGATTGATATCCGAATGCTTCGCTTCTTTATTAGTGTTTACAATGCTCAAAACTTCTCAAATGTAGCACGTAAAGAAGATGTGTCTGCATCTATGATTTCACGCACCATTCAACAACTTGAAGATGCGTTAGGCCAGCAACTTTTCTACCGAAATACGCGAGCAATCACACCGACCGAATCGGGCAAATTATTTTTTGAGTATGCGAAAAAAATTACCGAACAATTTGATGAAGCTCAAAAGGCTTTACAAGATAAAACCATAGAGCCATCGGGACTCGTCCGAATCAATGCACCAGTGTTTTTTGGTCAACGACATATTGCGCCGTGGTTAGCGGGTTTATCAGAGCGTTATCCAAGACTTCTAATAGAACTAATTCAAACCGATGAATTTATAGATCCATTACGCGAAAGCACAGATTTAATATTTCGTATTGGAGCACTGACTGATTCATCATTTCATGCACGTATTTTTGGTACACAAAAATATCATTTGGCAGCGTCTCCTCAATATATTGCCAAATACAGTACGCCTGATCATCCGACAGAACTTAATCAGCACAAATGCCTAGTCTATAAAGGTTTTGAAGGTCCTAACCGCTGGTTAGTAAGAAAGCCCAATGAAGAATGGGTACATTATCCAATTACTCCATTGCTGTCTTCAAACAATGCCGAAAGTTTAATGACAGCTGCGCTTCATGGCATGGGGATTGTTTTATTTCCTGATTGGCTAATTGGCGAAGCTTTAAAACAAGGTGATTTAATAAAGCTTTTACCTGAATATGAAGTCGCGATTAAATCACAACCCCAGCATATCGCAGCCATTTATCCCAATGTCCGTCATCCACCGCTAAACATTAGAGCAGTGATAGATTATTTCGCAGAAATCTATGGAGACACACCGTATTGGCAGAATTAAATTTTTCTTTTAATCATCATTTATAAAGACAAAAACACCTGATTGCAGCAATCAAATAAACTCTGAAATCAGGGATCACCGTTAGATACTAATTAATCGATATTTCATAATGAAAATTATCGGCCAAACCATAAGACTCACGGTATTCGACTGCTACGCCTTCAAGATTTTTTGCGATACGGCATACCTTCACTAAAGGGTCTTCAAGGTGATTATTTAAATGGCTATCTTTGATATTTTTCACAAAAGTTAACCGTTCGGTTGCATAAGAAATAAACTGGCCACAGTGCTGATAATAAAAAGGATAAAGTAAATTCCCAAACTCAGCGATTGGAATTTCTTCCAGATTTTTAAATAAGCGTTCAGGCAACCAGATTCTTTCGCTTAACACAACGACGTCTTCATACTTACGGACACGCTCAATATAAAGCAACTTTTCGGTGTGCCCAAGCCCCAACTCGGCATTTACTTCCGGAATTGCATCACACACTTCTACTTTTTTGATTTGTCCTTGTGGCTGAATGAACTCACCTTTTTTATTACGTAATCTAAAAAAACGGATGAGTGAATTTTCAAAATTAGGTTGTTTGAGGAAAGTTCCTTTTCCTTGCTGTTTAACCAATAAGCCGTCTTCAACCAGTCCTTCAACCGCCTTTCTCACGGTTCCTACCGATACGCTATACATTTGCGCAAGCTCTTGTTCACTTGGAATAGGCTCTTCAACTGTCCATTTTGACTGAATCAGTAGTTTTTGAAGTTCCCAACGGACCTTTTCATATCTTGGCAATTTAAAATTTTTAAATGCAGTCTCATCAAGCATTTGCGTTAAACATTATGAAATAGATTTGACAATATTAGCATAGTTCTGTGTAATACAAAAAATTAAACATATATATGTTTAGATGTTTATATATTTATCAAGGAAGATAATATGACCGCATTGATGCTGATAGCTTTAGCTGTATCTATAGGCTTAGGTTATAAAACAAAAATCAATATCGGATTTTTTACGATAGTGTTTGCTTACCTGATTGGTTGCTTTGGCATGGGCCTTAAACCTTCCGAAGTTATTGAATTATGGCCTGTCAAAATTTTCTTTATTATTTTATCTGTCACTCTGTTTTATAACTTTGCTTTGGCAAATGGCGCACTAGAGAAGCTTGCCAGCCATCTTTTATATAAATGCCGTAAGTTTCCTCAGTTTTTACCTTTAGCGATTTTTTTCGCAGCAACCATTATTGCAGGCCTAGGTGCTGGTTTTTATACGGTACTTGCCTTTATGGCACCCATTACACTGCTGCTGTGTAAAAAAACCAATATGAATATGGTTATTGGCGGGATGGCTGCAAATTACGGCGCTCTAGCTGGCGCAAATTTTATGACATCGCAAAGTGGCATTATTTTCCGAAGCTTAATGGAAAATACTAGCATTAGCTCACAAACCGCTTTTTCATATAGCAGTGGAATTTTTGTCTTAACTTTAATTATTCCAATTGCGGTGTTGGGCATTTATACCCTCTGGAATAGAAAAAGTAATTCAATTGTGATTGAAGATCAAAAGCCTGAACCATTCGACAAAAAACAGAAACAATCCATCTTCCTTATTGTTTTAATGATGTCGATTGTTTTAGTTTTTCCAATCTTGCACCTTGTTTTCCCCGATGTAAAAACGATTAGCTTTTTAAACTCCAAAATTGATATTGCCTTCCTTGCCATTACCTTCTCGCTCATTAGTTTACTTGTGAAACTTGCCGATGAGAAAAAGGTCATTGCACTTGTGCCGTGGGGAACACTGATCATGATTTGCGGTGTCGGTATGCTCATCGCATTAGGTGTGAAGCTTGGCATTATTACGACCCTATCTGAATGGTTAGCAAACAATGTTCCTGTGTGGGTTATTCCAGTACTGTTATGTCTGATCAGTGCCATTATGTCTGTATTTTCAAGCACTCTAGGTGTAGTTGCTCCTACCTTATTCCCAATTGTTCCAGCGCTTGCACTTACCTCTGGCCTAAATCCACTAGTGCTATTCATTTGTATTGTGGTTGGCGCTCAGTCTACAGCGATTTCTCCTTTCTCCTCTGGCGGTAGTCTCATTATGGCTTCAGCACCAGCAGACATCGACAAAACCAAATTCTTTAATCATCTGTTATTTAAAGCAATTCCTGTAGGAGTCATTGCCGCTTTAATCGCTATTTTCGCTTTAAAATTTGTAATGTGAGATGAAAATGAACTGTATAGATACACATGCACATGTTTTTTCGACTCAGGACCACAGTATCGAAACAGCACGTTATGCACCTGATTATGATGCAACTGTACAAAGTTTTATCTCTCATCTTGATGAACACAATTTCACGCATGGTGTTTTGGTTCAACCCAGCTTTTTGGGTACCAATAACCAAGCGATGTTAAACGCAATTCAGCAATACCCTAAGCGTTTAAAAGGGATCGCCGTTATTGAACATACGACGACTTTTGAGGAGCTAGTGAATCTCAAGGCACAAGGCATCGTTGGTGTTCGCTTAAATCTATTCGGTCTTAACCCTCCTGCGCTAAATACGCCTGACTGGCAAAAATTTTTACGTAATGTGGAAAGCCTCAACTGGCAAGTTGAACTACACGCACCGCCAAAATATCTGGTACAGCTTTTGCCACAATTAGATGAATACAGCTTTGATGTGGTAATTGACCATTTTGGCCGAGTTGACCCTGTTAAAGGGATTGAAGATCCGGATTATCAGAAATTTTTAAGCTTACTTAACGTAAAACAGCACTGGATTAAAGTGTCCGGTTTCTACCGTTTGGGTGCCGCTCCAAACAACATAAATACGGCACGACAGGCCTATAACATTTTTAAAGAAAAAGGCTTTTTACACAAACTCATTTGGGGAAGCGATTGGCCACATACCCAACATGAATCTTTAATTACTTATGAAAATGCATTTAGAGCTTTTAAACAGATTGTGTTTGATAAACACGAGCAATGTTTAATTTTAAATCAGAACCCTACCGAGCTGTTTGGTTTCTCACGTACATAAGGAGTATGTATGAAAAATGATATATCTATATCGGAAGTAGAAAAGTCAACGATCCGTAAACTCTCTTTTCGTATTCTTCCTTTCCTCATTCTTTGTTATTTCATCTCATATATTGACCGAGTAAACATTGGTTTCGCCGCTTTAACCATGAATCAAGAAATTGGTTTAACCGCGACTGCCTTTGGTTTTGGTGCGACATTATTTTTTATTGCATATGTCATATTTGAAATTCCAAGTAATATGGCCATGGAAAAGCTAGGTGCACGTATCTGGATTGCCAGAATCATGATTACTTGGGGCATTGTCGGTTGCTGTACCGCCTTCATTACTGGCCCGATTTCATATGCAATTTCACGGTTTTTACTTGGTGCTGCTGAAGCTGGATTTTTTCCTGGTGTATTACTGTATTTAACCCTATGGTTCCCTAAACGATATATGGCTCGAATTGTTGCCGTATTTATGGTTGCCATTCCTTTATCTAATTTTATTGGTTCACCATTATCTGCCTTACTGTTGGGCTTACATGGTTTAGTTGGTTTAAGTGGATGGCAAGTGCTTTTAATTTTTGAAGCATTGCCTGCTATTCTTCTTGGCATATTATGTTTAGTTTGGCTTCCAAATAAACCGAATCATGTGAAATGGTTAAGTTCTGAGGAAAGAGAATGGCTATCGAGCACCTTAACTTTTGAAAAAAACCAACAGTTAAATACTGAAAAACAAGACAGTGCCGAGCAGAAAAAAAAGTAAGTTTAAGCTTCTGATTACCAATAAATATTTATGGTTCTTCGCAATTATTTATGCAGGAAGCTCTGCAACCAGCAATATTTTATCATTATGGATGCCTCAGATTTTAAAAGCCTTCCATCTAACTGCTATGCAGACGGGTCTTTTAAATATGATTCCGTTTGGTTTAGCTGCCGCTTTCATGATTGTTTGGGGTGTACATGCCGATAAAAGTGGTAATAAGAGCCTTAACACAGCTATTCCGTTATTTGTGACGAGTTTTGGTTTGCTCCTTACTATTTTTACTTCATCTTTAACCTTGAGCTTACTTTTATTCTCACTCGTTTTGATGGGTAACTATGCCATTAAAGGTCCTTTCTGGGCGTTGGTTTCTGAGCGCTTACCGCCTACTTTAGTGGCTGTAGGTATTGCAGCGGTAAATACGATTGCGCATATCGGTACTGGGCTTATGAACTCTATTATGGGCATAGTGAAAGATTACTCAGGTAGTTTCCCTGTTTCACTTCTACCGTTATGTATTCTTACCTTTATTGGCGCCATGATTGCATTGTATTTAGGAAGAAAACCAACTTTACCGAAAGCACAAAAGGTTCAAAAAGTGGTTTAGCTTTTAGAAATAAAAAATTTAATCAAAAGAGGCCCATTAATGGTCTCTTTTTTATTTATAACAAATATATAGATGCTAAGATGAATCAATATTTTCTTATTTTTATATGAAAACTATGAGTTTGTCTGTCTTTACTATAATAAAAAAAGCCCATCTTCCGATGAGCTTTTTATTTAACTAAATTTCATAATATGTATTAGACTTTAAATTCTGCTATTACAAAGTTTTTTACTATTTCATCAAAATTTGGTTTCAGAAGAGTTGGCTTGCTATCTTTTATAGTTATATACCAATAACTTGCTGCAACTCCCATGCTAATCAAAGCTAACAATTTCATTGCTCACCTCACTTATTGGGAAGAGTGGACTTCAACTTAACATCCGCGTTTGTAGCCTTCCAACTCGTTTTAACGAGGTTTCTGTATATTTTTTAAGCAATGTGTAATAAAAAAATTAGAATTATTTCTCAAGAAAAGAAGCATAACCATTAATTATCCTTCTTTGTATTGCTTACGGTTGAGCTTCAATAAACTGCTAAAGTTAGTTACATACTTTTGCCACTTTAAAAAAGTCTTTTGTATTATAAAACATACTAATTTCTCCCCATTTTACGTTATCTTTCTCTCTATAAATTATATCTTTAACAACAGTGCCATCCGAGTTAATGACAGCATCCGCTACCAATGCCGCTTGTTGAGTATTACAGTTTATTTTCATTTTAATAAATCTTTTACCTAACCAAGTGGGACGACCATTGGGCTTCATAACTCCAGTAAACATCATAGAAATTATGGGGTATCCATCACTATAATGTTCACGTACACCAGGTCTAATATACGTAGCATCTGAATTGTTTTTAGTTAAAAATACCCATGTAATATCATTTTCGATAATATTTTTTTCTTCAGCTTTATTTGTCGAAAGATAAGTTGCAATAGATTCATTCTTAATATGCTGTGGGACAAGATCTGTTTTGTAATGAGCTACTTCTCTACTATCTTTTTTTAAATTCTCATCTACAGTTTGTTTTGGAACTTCATTTTGATTGCTAGAAGATGACTGATCATAAATTGTATTTGGTTGAGAATAATTATAAGGATAACTGCCACTTGAAGATGTAGTTTTTGTACCTACCTTTCCATTATATGGATTGACGTTACCAACTGTACTCCAATTATTATAAAGTCGTCCATCTGGGTTAGAACGGATATGTGGACTTACATAGGTTCCATTTTTGCGATAATATCCCCGTACTGCTACACCTGCATGAACAAAAGATATATAGAAATTGCTAGCCAGAAGTAAACCGACAAATGTAAAAGTAGTTTTAATTGTCATATTAATACTCAAGAATATTTTAATTTATTCATTAATAATATTAGGGTGTGTTGACACTTTTAGCTTAAAAAAATAGCGAAGTAGTAAAATCAAATCGCCAAACCCAATTTTACTATTCGCTATGCCTCGTACCATGCTGACAGATCAACACTGGCAAAAGTTGAAAGTTATTCTGCGTAATTTATCCATTCACCACAACTCAAATTTACGCAATTTTATTGAAGCTATTCTCTATAGAATTAGAACAGGCTGTCCGTGGCGAGATATTCCTTGCTGTTTTGGTCATTCAAACTCTATTTTCAAACGTTTTAATCGTTGGTCAAGCAGCGGTAAGTTTCTTAGATTATTCAAATTACTAGCCTCATGCCCCGATATGGAGTGGATTTTTATTGATGGCTCTCATGTACGTGCTCATCAACATTCTGCCGGCATAGCGAATCAATCTATTTCTAAAAGTGTAGGAGGAAACTCCTCAAAAATACATTTGATTGTTGATGCACATGGCAATCCTATTGATTTCATGATTACCGATGGAACCACACATGATGTTAAAGTTGCACCTGATTTAATATCAACATTAGATTTAAAAGAGACAAAAGTGGTATGTGCAGATAAAGGCTATGATTCAGAACCACTGCGTGAACAGATCAGGAAAACAGGGACTAAAGCGAATATACCAAAGAAAACAAATAGCCAATCGAACAATGACCATATGGACTGGTATTTATATAAAATCAGGCATTTAGTTGAAAATATGTTTTGTAGATTAAAGCAATTTAGAGGAATAGCTACTCGATATGACAAGCTCAAAAGAAATTATCAAAGTTCTGTTGCTTTAGCATGTATATTTTTATGGCTACCTTTATAGGGTTAATTATGAACAGTAAATGTCAACAAACCCTA
>NZ_JFXL01000023.1:0-54754 GCF_000588255.1 Acinetobacter sp. 1424608 | reverse complement strand
GGAAATTTGAACAACACTTATAAGTGATATTTTGCTCCCCAAATGATGTTATAAACATCAATATATGGAGTATTTTATGGCACGTAGACCAAGAAGAAATCATTCAAATGATTTTAAAGCTAAGGTAGCACTTGCTGCGATTAAAGCAGAAAAAACACTTGCTGAATTGAGTGCTGAATTTGATGTTCATCAAAACCAAATTATCGACTGGAAAAATCAACTGATTTCAGCTTCCTCGCAAGCTTTCGATCAATCAAAAGCTCCAACAGAACCACCCATCGATCTAAAAAAACTACATGCAAAAATCGGTGAGCAGGCATTAGAAATTGATTTTTTAGAAGGTGTGTTGAAGAAACTGGGCCGCTTCAACCACAAAAGTTAATCGATGACTCACTTCAGATTTCAGTATCTAAGCAAGCTCAGCTGCTGAAAGTCTCCCGTGGTTGTTATTACTATCGCCCAAAACCTGTGAGTGCATCAGATCTGAAGCTGATGCGGTGTATGGATGAGTTACATATGCAATACCCTTTTGCAGGTAGCCGTATGATGCGTGATTTGTTGAATCGTCAAGGACATCATATAGGACGACGTCATACACGTACTTTAATGAAGAAAATGGGCATTAATGCGTTATATTGCAAACCAAATTTAAGCCAGGCTAATCAAGCTCACCGCAAATATCCATATCTGCTCAAAGGATTGGCTATTCAGCGCAGTAATCAAGTGTGGTCTACGGATATAACGTATATCCCTATGGCAAAAGGCTTTGTTTATTTATGTGCTGTGATTGATTGGCATAGCCGCAAGGTACTTGCGCATAGAGTATCGATTAGTATGGAGGTTACATTTTGCATAGAAACATTAAATGAAGCTATTGAAAAATATGGTCGACCTGAAATATTTAATACAGACCAAGGCAGTCAGTTTACCAGTGATGCATTTATTGATGTATTGAAATCAAATGACATCCAAATCAGCATGGATGGTAAAGGTCGATGGGTTGATAATGTGATGGTTGAACGATTATGGCGGAGCGTTAAATATGAAGAGGTGTATCTCAAAGCCTACAGCAATGTTTTGGATGCGAAGAAGCAATTAAACGCATATTTTGAATTTTATAATTTGAAACGACCTCATTCGAGTCTGGACAAAATGACTCCAGATGAGTTTTACTATGACCAGCTACCACAACAAAATAAGGTAGCTTAACTAGAGCAGAGTATCACTTATAAATAAGCTTTTAGTTGTTCAAACATGTGGGACCACCTCTGTGCGGGGTCTACGATCAACTAATTTTAATTTTAAGCTCTGTTCTAACTGAGCAATTCTTCTTGCAACAGTGGCATGGTCAACCCTTAACTTTCTTGCCGCAGCTGAAAGTGATTTTTCTTCAGAAAAAACTGAAAAGTAATGTAAATTTTCCCAATCTATCATTGTGCAAATTTTCACATTAGAGATGAATTAATATGGAATTGTACACCTTTAAGTGATTACTCAGAATAGAGACATTCTTTTTTCGGAGCCCTATCATGAATAAAACGGTGGTTTATGCCTACACAGGTGTTGTAATAACGATGCTTTTTTGGGGCTCAGCATTTAATGCGATGTCTTATATTATCCAATCGATGCCTCCTCTTTCGGCAGCAGCTGAGCGTTTTACGCTTGCAAGCCTTGCTCTATTTATTATTTTTGCGGCCATGGGAAAATTACGTTGGGCTACTTTTCAGCAGAATTTATTTATCTATCTTATTATTGGAATTATAGGGATTGCTGGTTTTAATATAGGTTGTTTCTATGGCTTGCAAACAACATCAGCAGTCAATGGTGCCTTAATCATGGCAACCACACCATTGATCACTCTACTGCTAGCAATTTTACTTGATGGAGAAAAATTAACACTTCCTAAATTTATCGGAGTTGTATTTGGTTTAAGTGGTGTGCTTTTCGTTATTAGCCATGGGCATATTTCCACGTTACTTCATTTAAAAATAGCAATTGGTGACTTTTATATCTTACTTGGTGGTATCAGTTTTTGTTTAGCCAATGTGTTATCACGCCGGTATGTAAAAAATGCTACGCCTCTAGAAACTACAACGTTCTCTATGCTGTTCGGTGCTTTGACTCTAATCATATTAAGTCTAATTTTCGAGCAACCATTTAAAGCAGTTGTTATGGCGCCTATTACTGCACACTTAGCTATGGGATACGTCATTATTTGCTCTACTATGATTGCTTATTTATTTTGGTTTAATGGCATTCAAAAACTAGGCGCAGGTAGAGCATCAATCTTTTTTAACTTTGTTCCAGTTTTTAGTATGTTAGTTGCAATGTTAGCTGGTCAAACACTTAATATCTGGCAAATTATAGGTACTGCTTTAGTTATGCTAGGCGTGCTAAGTAGTAGCGGCTTTATTCAAATTAAACGCCGTCCTGCACTTATAACCAAGCCTTGTACTAAATAGTGATCACACAAATTCATCTTAATTATTGCGTTGTAACAAACAATGTATGTTTCTTTAAAACTTAACAAATGGCTGCCATATATAGTTTTAAAATCACAACAAGGAGAAATTAAAATGAATTTGGATTTTACAACAATCGAAAAACAGGCCCAATTGCTCAAAGAAGAGCAAGAGAAATTAGAACAGAAAGATCATGATTTTCAGTTAGCTTTAGACAAGCACCGAGAAGCATTAAAAGACTTATTTAAAGAACTGTTTCACGATCGAGAAATTAAAACAGAAAAAGGAGGTCAATTTTGTGTCATATTTGGTGATTTTAAAATTTCTTTATTGATTGAAACAGCCAAATTTGAAAATGGTGTGCCCGTTAAATTAAACTCTGTGAACCCAATTATCGTTAAATTTAAGAAAGATAAACCAGTTGCCAAAGCTCAATTTTCCGATGCGACGCAATATCTAGATAGTGCATTTCAAACACCGCATTATCAGTACTACTATAAGCACGATGATAAAACCCAATTAGTTCAATTTTCGGAGTTACCCGTATTTTTTCAAGCCATTCTTGATGCTGAAGTCTAATTATCTGCCCTCATTAGAGGGCTTTTTTTATAGATTTTATTTACCGCTCACTTTCTCATCTTTATAAAAACACTCACCTCACCAGTCTACTGTTCTCACCACATCTAAATTTATGAGTACAAAAAATTAAAGCAATGATTTACCGAAACCATTGCTTCTTTTTGAAATAGCTTGTATATACATGTTTATATTTGTTTGTACAAAATGGATTCTAATAAAAGAAAAGCTCTTAAAGGATAAGGAGAGTGTTATGGACTCATCAACTGGAACATCGAAAAGTGGGTTTGTTGAAAACCGAAGTATTGACTTTATTCCTGAAAATGAAAGGCATGGCAGTATATTCGCCCAATTTACACTTTGGTTTGGTGCCAATTTACAGATTACAGCTATTGTCACGGGTGCATTAGCTGTCGTATTAGGTGGTGATGTATTTTGGTCAATCATTGGCTTATTTATTGGACAATGCTTTGGTGCTGCTGTCATGGCTTTGCATGCAGCTCAGGGACCCAAACTTGGCCTTCCCCAAATGATTTCCAGTCGGGTTCAATTTGGAGTGTATGGTGCATGTATTCCCATTATTCTGGTTTGCCTGATGTATATTGGCTTTACCGCAACTGGTGAAGTACTCGCTGGTAAAGCAATTGCACACCTTGCACAAGTCAGTAATACAACAGGTATTTTAATCTATGCTTGTTTTATTATTTTATTTGCAACTATTGGCTATCGCTTAATTCACTGGGTAGGAAAAGTCGCAAGTGTCATAGGATTAATAGCTTTTATTATTATCCTTACTCAAATTTTAGCTCTCTCGAATATTTCAGAATTGCTTGCTGTACGCCATTTTAGCTGGCCATCTTTTTTATTGGCAGTTTCTCTTTCTGCTTCTTGGCAAATTTCATTCGGACCTTATGTAGCAGATTATTCTCGTTATTTACCTACAAAGACCTCTTCAAATCGGGTGTTTTGGGCAGTTAGCCTTGGGTCTTTAGTTGGCTCACAAATTTCTATGACACTTGGTGTATTGATTGCTCAAGTATCAAATGGTGGTTTTGTCGGTAATGAAGTTCAGTATGTTGTAGGTATGAATCCAATCGCTCTTGTGATTACTTTCTTATATTTTAGTATTGCATTTGGAAAGGTCACTTTATCCACACTCAATGCTTATGGCAGTTTTATGTGTATAGCAACCATTTGGAATAGCTTTAAACCAACTGGACAGATTTCAAAACTGACCCGACTTGTCATTGTTCTTGCAATGGTTCTGATCTCGACATTTATTGCAGTTGTAGGTGAACACACCTTCTTAAGTGCATTCAAAGCTTTTATTTTATTTCTTCTGACATTTTTCATTCCTTGGAGTGCAATTAATTTAGTTGATTATTATTTTATTTCTAAAGAAGAATGTGATGTAGACGCACTATATGACCCAAATGGTAGATATGGGCGCTGGAACACCATTGGTATAGCTTGTTATTTTATTGGCATATTACTTCAACTGCCCTTTATCGATAGCAAATTTTACAAAGGCCAAATTGCCGAAATGTTAGGTGGAATTGATTTATCCTGGTTAGTTGGATTGTTATCGACTGCACTTTTATATTATATGCTCGCAAAAAGAGCTCAAACAAAGGTTTCAAAAAATCTTGAGCTTGAACAAATCAAATAGTTTTGCAAGAGATATCAAAGTTAACTCAACAATACTTTGATATCTCTTTAAAATTTTCTTCTATTCTTGAACAGTATTTACTTGTGCAGAAGCAGGTAATCCGAATAATTTATCGAATGTCCAGTTAAATATAAATGTATAAATTGGAATGATAATAATAAAGGCAACATCTAACCAAAATGCCGCAACAAGAGAAATATCCATCCACCATGCAATCAGCGGAATTAAGAACATCACTAAAGTGATTTGGAAACCGATCGCATGCGCGATTCTACGTTTAACAGTGCGTGACTTATTCTCTTGTCGTGCTTCCCATTTTTCGTAAAGAATGTTGTAAATAAAATTCCATGTTACCGCAATTGTCGTAATCATGACTGAGAGCGGTCCCGTGTGCTCTACACTATCTCCGGCCAAAAGAGCTAAACCTACTGATGAAATCACCATTCCAATAATTTCATATGAGGACACATAAACAATACGACGCTTTAAACCTTGCATAACCAATCATCTTTTCTTACTTCTTTTTATTTTAGTTTCAGTTAAAATCACATATAAAGTTAACAGCTTTCAGTTTCACTGATATCAAAATGAATTTTAATAGCGAAAATATAGAGCTTTTCTTAAGTGTACTTGATACTGGATCTTTCTCGGCAGCGGCACGTAAGTTAAATCGAGTACCCTCCGCCGTGAGCATGGCTGTTGCCAATATTGAGGCAGAACTTGGTTACCTTTTGTTTGAACGTACTCACCGTAAAGTCATTCCTACTTCAGCGGCTTTAGCATTAGAGCCCCAAGCACGTATTATTGCTGAGCAGCTTAGGTTATTAAGTACCCATGCCTATGAGCTTTCGCTAGGACTTGAAAGTAAATTAAAAATTGGTGTTGTTTCAGATGCAAATACCAATTTACTTTTTAAAGCGATAAAAAAACTGGCTGATAAATTTCCCTTACTTAATGTAGAGATTATTACAGCCCCCCAAGACGATATTCTAAATTTGCTCTATACAGAAAATATTAACCTTTGTCTGGCAGGTTCTGATCTCAATATAAAAATGCGTGAAAGCTTACAATTAGTGATGAATGAAACTCTAGTTGCTACAATTTCTGTTCATCACCCACTTTTAAAACAAAATGATAAGTTAATCTCTATTGAAGAATTAATTAATGTTCGACAAATTGTAGTTGCAAGTAGTGAATTAAACATACAGGATTCACGTTCAATTGTTGGAGCAATGTACTGGAAAACCAATAGTTTACAGACCGCGATTAATATGGTTGAGGCTGGTTTAGGATGGGGAAATTTTCCTTTATCTTTGGTAAAAGAAAAAATTGAACAAGGACATTTAGTTCAACTAGATTTTAAAAATACAAAAAATCATTTACCTCTATCTATCTATCTCATCTGGCTCCAAGATAAACCATTATCAAAAGCAGCAAGAGAACTTGTTCAAATGATTCAAGCAAATTTATCTCATGCTGCTTATTAAAAACCGCCCTATAGGCGGTTTTTAGTGCTTATTTAGATTTATCAGCTTCAGCTTTATCATTTTTATGCTTATAACAATAGCCAAACATTGCACCTGCGCTGAAGAAAAACATTGCTTTTAACATGATGACACTCCTATGCCTCGTTTAGTGAAAATTAAACTTAGCATTTAGGTGTGTTTCACTTTGACTACTATTTAAATCAATTTTGTTCATAATGAAAATTTACGTGTCAATCTTTTTCAATTTATTAAAAAAACCAAAAAAACTATTTATTTGATTCTATTAGATTAATTTTTTAAGAGATTTAGACTTGAGTTATCAATTAAAACAAAGCAAAAAGCCTATTCATGGTGAATAGGCTTCTTACTGTATTTCAGGACTAAGCAATAATAATTATCAAAAATACTCCACTACTGTATAAATTCCAAGTGTTTTAGTCAAGTATAAAATTCATCAATTACAAATAGTTGTAGGAAGTGTGAAAGAATATTCATTCTGTGTTTTACTGATAAAACTTACTGTAAAGTTATACTAATTTTAGAACCGGTCGTAGTCTTATTTTTTAATTTGCGAACTTCAAAATTTTTATAGATTGATAGTAATAGATTTAATAAATTTATCTCTATATGAACCCAGAATAACTTGTTCTAGTCTATTCATTCTATTACGCATATCTTGAAAGTGAACCACATTGTTAGATTCTAATATTTTCTCTTTCTCGTCTGCCTTTCTAATAAATAGTGGTTTATCACTTAAGTTATCTTCAAAAAATTTAAATGTTCTCCGTAAATCTTGAAAAGTAAAAGAGATATTACACTGCCCTTCTATTTTTTTTCGGAATTTTGAAATATTAACAATATGGCCAGTTTTAGACTTCACAGATGGGAACACCCATTCTTCATTAATTTTCATTTTACGGTTTTTCATTAGATGCCAAAGAAAATCACCCATATAAAGTTTATAGCACTCATTATTATAAGTATTTATAAAAGAAAGACTTCCTTCATCTAAGTCTAGATCTTCCCAACGTAAGCATTCACATTCATTTCTAAAAAGCCCTGTTAAAACAAGAGTTAATAAAAAGTCCTTATTTGTTTCATTTTCTTGGCCCCGACCCTCATATTCAATAATTGCGTGTACCCATTTTTCTAAATTTTCTCTATGAATATAGTTACTTCGTCTTGAAACTGCTCGCCAACGTTGTTTTGAATTTAAAAAATTAACTGGGTTCATCGCAGATATGATGAGCTCTTTACTTCTGTCTTGATAATACTTAACCGAAAAACGATAAATAGCTCGAAGTACTCGCATAGATAAGTTCGCTTTGGCATAACTAATTTTAGATAATTGAATATACTTATCTTCAACCATCTGTTCAGTAATATCAGTAAGTTTAAGCTCCCTCCAATCCATTAAGTATTTTTCTATGACATCTCTATAATCAACTAGTGTTCTGTCTTTTAGTTTGTGTTGATTGATATATGTTTGAAAAGCTTCATCGAGACTAGGCTGGTTAATTTTCTTATCTAAATTATTTTTTAATATTTTATTATTTTTGCTAATTAAATAATTGTTTTCAGTTAAATCTTTTAACTTCTGCTGAGCAAGTATACGAGCTTCTTCAAGAGTAATTTTTTCGTAATCTCCTAATTTACAACGTATTGCTCTACCTTTTACTTTCTTTTCTACAATATAGGTTTTATATGAATTATTTACACGAATAGCAAAACCAATAATCTCACTGTCTCTATAAATTGCTGGAATGAGTTTAAGTTGATCGATAAATGACTTAGTTAGCTTTACTCGTGAAGTGCTCATAAGCTAGAATCCCTAGCGCTTGTGATAATTAACAATATAGCAAAATATTTTTCAGGTCTACTGCACACCTACTTTTGAAAAATACTTGTGTTTAATAAAAAAATTGATTAGTATTGCAGGCACTGAAAAGCCTTGAGATTAAAAGCTTTTCTTATTTATAGGGCCTATAGCTCAGTTGGTTAGAGCAGCGGACTCATAATCCGTTGGTCCACAGTTCAAGTCTGTGTGGGCCCACCAAATACAAACCCCAAAAACTATAAGTTTTTGGGGTTCTTTAATTTTAGATATACAGTCCACTATCACTACATTATTCAAAAATTGTTCGATTAAACTTAAAGAAATCTTTTCCTATTTCCATATTCTTAAACATTCCTTTTAATATTTTGATTATTATTAATTATTAACTTAATTATTTGATCTATTTTTAGGCTAAATTTTGTTGAGGCATTGATTTCGAGTTTTCCATTTGAACATCCCAAAACTTTTTCCATAAATCACAGTATTCGAGACATAAGTTTTCTAAACGAATATAGTCTTCTTCTGTACAAGCTTGCATCAAAATAAACCAAAGGTCTTCTTCATGGTCATCATCTGCTGCCTCAGCAGTTTTGTCTTCAGAGACGCCATGAACATGGTAATATCCACCCCCCTCAACCTCTATACCAACAGCACTTGTTGCTCTACGTAAAGGTGGACTATATAAAATGACTTCTTCTTCAGCTACTGCCAATAAAGCTGAAACAGCTTTATAGTCGTTATAAGAGTTTTCTAAAAATTCTCTTACTTGATGTGCAATGCTGGTCGGTTTATAACTTCGGCGCTCTTCCTCAGTTACGCCAAAATCATTAAGCACATCTTCGAATAAAGGATAATGGGCATATTCAGGGTTTCCCTGATAGTAACCATCTCGATCGGCTCCAGGACGGAATCCAAACTCATCAAATATATTCAGGCTTAAAAGAAAACGCGGGAACATCTTTGCACCGGCATGCAATCTCGGCTCTAACTGCTTAGTTTGATACTGAGCCATTAATAAAGCATCTGTAAATGTTTGTACGATTGCATGACGATACTCTAAATGAATACGCTTTAAATTTTCTTTATTAATTTCTCCGTTATTTAAAGTTTCAATTGCAGGATGATGAGATACTGGATGTTGCGCAATCTTCGCTCTTAATTGAGTTAAAAAGTTAAGATTTTTATCCCAAAGTTCAGCTGAAATGCTTTGTTTCATCCCTGCGAGTGCCTTTTTCCTAGGATTATTAAAGTTCTCAAATTTTTTAGGCATAATCCACTCTCGTTAAACTTATTAAAGTTTTTTGGTTTTCCATATTTTATTTTAAAAACAAAGAGTTATACCAAAAATAAAACTCCTTTTATCAAAAATCCATATTAGAATTAAAATCATACGAAATCAAATAGAATATTTAAAAAAAGTTAAAAATAATGCCTATTATTTTTATAATATTAACTTGAATCAAATTATGTTTTTGATTATGATCAAATTGATTAAAAATTTAAAATCTATGTAAAGTAATAATTAGTTTTAACTAAATGGAATAGTAATGTCAAAAAAAGAAGATATTATAAATACTGCTTTGGATCTTTTTAACCAAATTGGTTATAACGCTACAGGCGTAGATAAAATTATTGCTGAATCAAACGTCGCGAAGATGACTTTCTATAAATACTTTCCCTCTAAAGAAAGTTTAATTATGGAGTGTCTGCATCATCGAAATATTAATATACAAAATTCAATTTATGAAAAATTAAATTTACATCCAGATGCTGAGCCGCTTGAAAGAATACATCTTATTTTTAACTGGTACATTGACTGGATCAATAGTGAAAACTTTAACGGTTGCTTGTTTAAGAAGGCATTTATTGAAGTATCTAAACAATACACTTCAATTCGTGAACCATTTCAGGAATATACAAATTGGCTTATCAATTTACTCAATAGTTTATTAGTAGAGTTAGATATTAAAGACCCTACTCCACTTACTCATATCATCATCTCGATTATTGATGGGATTATTATTGATGGAACCATTGATAAAGAATTGATTGATCCTGTAAAAAAATGGAGATATATCGAGTATTTAATTAAAACCGAGAATTCATAGTATTTTTAATATATAAAAAATTACTTTAAATTGATTTATTATATATTTTCCTATTACGGATTTAAAATATAATATTAATAAATATAAATTTTATTAAATATTTCAATTTAAAAATTAAAATAAATAAAGTTTAACATGTTGATAATTTTCTACCCTTTTAGACCAACTCATATTAGAATTCCGCAACCTTATTGTCTCCCACGTCTCTATGAAAAAGTTTTTAGGCAATTCTATCTTCAAAGCAGTTGGTTGGACCTATGATGTAGATCCTACAATTCTTGAAAAAAAACAAGTAATTATTGGGTTCGAGCACACTTCTAACCTTGATGCGATCTTATCAATCGCTCTGTTTCAAATCTTAGATTTAAAAATTCATACGCTAATTAAAAAAGAGCTTTTTAAAGGCCCAATGAAGCCCATACTTGAAAATCTAGGCGGTATTCCGGTAGACCGTAAAGCAAGTAAAGATATTGTTTCTCAAATGGTCGAAAAATTTCAAAGTAATGATTCATTCAACCTAGTGATTGCTCCTGAAGCAACTCGTGCAAAAGATGGATCTGAGCGCAAACCTATTCGTACAGGTTTCTGGCATATTGCAAAAGCTGCGAATGTTCCAATTGTACTGATGTATGCAAATGCAAGAACAAAGAAAGGTGGTATTTTAGGTAAAATTTACCCTTCAGATTTGCAAAAAGATCTTGAAACAATTAAAGAACTTTATGCGCAATATGATATTGATGTGAAGATTAACTAATTTGTTCTGTAAGCGCTTTTAAGACTAATTTTTTACTTAAATTTAGGCCTTCTAAGCGTTGCTAATTGGTTAACAAAACATAGGACAACAGTTTTCAAGAAAACCATGCCTATGATAATATTCTGTCACTTTTGCATTTTTTAATTTTTGGAGTTCACTTCCATGGCGGGTCATTCTAAATGGGCCAATATTAAGCATCGTAAAGCTAAACAAGATGCAAGTCGCGGTAAAGTTTTTACTAAATATATTCGTGAAATTGTGACTGCTGCCAGACTTGGTGGTGGAGATGCTGCTAGCAACCCTCGCCTTCGTGCTGTTGTTGAAAAAGCACTTTCAGTCAACATGACACGTGACACCATTAACCGTGCAATCCAACGCGGTGTGGGTGGTGAAGACAATGACGATTTAAAAGAAGTAACTTACGAAGGTTATGGCGTTGGTGGTGTTGCTGTCCTTATTGAAACAATGACAGATAACCTCAACCGTACAGTTCCAGATGTACGTCACTGTTTCAGTAAAACAAATGGTAACTTAGGAACTGCTGGTTCTGTATCTTATCTATTTACTAAACGTGGTGAAATTACTTTTGAAGATGTTTCTTTAGAAGACAAAATCATGGAAGTAGCTTTAGAAGCAGGTGCAGAAGATATTGAAGTTTCAGAAGATGAAATTTTAGTAATTACTTCACCAGAGACTTTTGGTGAAGTTCAAGATGCTCTTGCTGCCGCAGGTTTAAAATCTGATAATGCAGAAGTTGTGATGAGTCCATCAACAAAAGCTGAGATTACAGATATTGACCAAGCAAAACAAATTCTTAAAATGATTGATATGTTTGAAGATCTTGATGATGTACAAAACGTTTATACAAACGTTGAATTCTCGGAAGAAGTTTTAGCTCAATTAGATGCTTAAACCAAACATTGAAATTAAAAACGCACCAATTGGTGCGTTTTTTTATAGTTTATTTAATAAGTTATAACAGTTAAATACATTGTACTCTTTGATGACAAAGCTCGAATGTAGAGCGACTACATTGTCAATTTTACCAATGCGTCTTAATAAAATTTCGCTATAGTCATCCATATTGCGCGCCACTAATTCAAGAATGAAGTCAGCACTTTGACCCGTAACTAAAAATGCATTTGTAACTTCAGGAATGGCTTCAATTTCAGAAAGAAATTTATCGAATGTTTCACTATCATGTTTACTTAAAGAGACTTGTAGCAAAATATGCAAAGTAAACCCTAGTTTGCTAAAGTTAATTTCTCTTTTAAGCTGCCCCATGATATTAGCTTCAATCAAATGCTTAATACGGCGATGGACAGAGCTAACTGAAAGATTAATCCGTTCTGAGAGCTCATTCAAATTCAGGTCTTCATGAGACAAAATTTCCAGAATTTGTTTATCAAAACGGTCAAGCTCCATCCTTTTCTCCAAATAGCATTTTATATAACTTAACAGTATATCCTAAAGCCAAGCCCACTTTAAAAATCAAACCCGATTAAAAGTAGGAATAAGCTTTCCTTTAATATCTTGAATCAAGTCTGTGCCTGTTAACTGTGCAGTAGCATGGCATTTATAGCGCATTTGAAATCGCTATAGCGTTATATTTTTTCAATGTTTCACTTAGCACATCAGCAAAAGTATATCTTATTTCAAAAATCTCAAGCTTTATTTAATAAAATCAATAGTTTTAAAATTTTTTAAAAAGTTGGCACTGTTTTTGTTATGCACATACGGGAAAACTTTATCCGATGTGGGGAATGCTTGTGAAAAATATCAAAACTTTAGTTCTAGCGATGACTACTATTAGCCTAACAGGTGTAGTTATGCCTGCTCATGCTGCTACTGATGCAGAAGTTAATGCTTTACGCGATGAAGTAAAGGAGTTGAAACAACTCGTCCAGAAACTATCTGATCAACAAAAAACAGCACCTGCAGTAAATACTCCAACAGTTTCACAAACGACAACCGTAGCTAGCTCACCAGCTCCTCAGAGCAAACCAGGTTGGATGCAAATGCCTGATGGACAGACTCAAGTTAAGCTTTATGGAAATGTACGAGTAGATGCCACTTATGATTTTAAAGGTTCAAATGGAAGTATTTCAAATGCAGCCAACTATCCTTTAAACAAAGATGATCCAAGACAGGACTCGCTAAATGTATCTGCAGCAACCACACGTATTGGTTTAGATATCACCCGACCTACGCAATATGGCGATTTAACCGGAAAAATTGAAGCCGACTTTATGGGCGGTAATGGTGACAATGGTAGTGGAACTTTCCGTGTACGCCATGCCTATATGTCTTTAGGTAAATGGTTAGCAGGTCAAACCACTTCACCCTTTGTAAATACGGACACATCCCCAGAAACATTAGACTTTACTGGCGCAGTTGGTACAGGAACAACGCGTACAGTACAAGTTCGTTATACACAGCCTATTGATGCACAACAAAAAATATTATTTGCTTTAGAAGGTGGTGATGTTGAAAAAGTAGGAAATGTGGCGGGGGGGAGCCGCTTCCCCCCTCTAACCACTCGATATGATTTTAAAACTGCTGATAATAAAGGCTTATTACAACTTCATGGACTTGTTCATGAAAACCGAGTAGCACCTAAGGATAGTACATCTGAAGAAAAATTTGGTTGGGGTGTCGGCATAGGTGGAAAATATGATATTACCCCTCAAGATAGCGTAGTTGCCAACTATTATCATGTTAAAGGTGATGGACGATATTTGTCTTATAGCAACTCTGCCTACGCATATGACACGGCGGCTCAAGACATCCAATTAGGTGAATTTGATAGCGCAGTGATCGGCTATCAACGTAAATGGAATCCAATATTACGCTCTACTTTCGCAATTGGCGGAGTCCAATATAAAGATGACAACACATACGCAAATAGTAATTTGAATAATACCAGTTATAACAAGGAAATTTATAATGCACTGGTAAACCTAATCTGGAACCCTGTTAAGAATATTGACTTAGGTGCAGAATATACTTATGGCCAGCGCAAAACATTTGCAGATGATAAAGGCGATTACTCACGCATAAATTTATTAGCAAAATATAATTTCTAAAAACTTAGAAATAAAAAAGAGCCTTTATAGGCTCTTTTTTATTGTTGTATTTAATGCATTGCCTGAATTTTCTGCAAGAAAAGTTTAGCACGCTCATGACGAGCTTCTAAATTATCAAAAAATTCATTGGTTGGACAATCTTCAAGAATTTTACCTTCATCCATGAAAATTAAACGGTTAGATACGCGTTTAGCAAAGCCCATTTCATGGGTAACACACATCATGGTCATACCTTCATGAGCAAGTTGCACCATAACTTCAAGCACTTCACCTACCATTTCCGGGTCTAGTGCGGAAGTAGGCTCATCAAACAACATACAGACTGGGTCCATCGATAAACCGCGAGCAATTGCAACACGTTGCTGCTGGCCACCAGAGAGTTGTCCTGGAAATTTATCTTTATGAGCAAGTAACCCAACTCGTTCTAAATACTTAAGTCCCTTTTCACGCGCTTCGGCAACTGAACGTTTTAATACCTTCACTTGAGCAATGGTTAAATTTTCCAAAACAGTCATGTGCGGAAAAAGCTCAAAGTGCTGGAACACCATTCCTACACGAGAACGGAACTTTGCAAGATCAGTTTTCGGATCTTTTAAGGAAACCCCATCAACAATAATGTCACCTTGCTGAAATGGTTCTAAAGCATTTACAGTTTTAATGAGCGTTGATTTTCCTGAACCAGATGGCCCACAAACAACAACGACATCACCTTTTTCAATACTCGTCGTGCAATCTGTTAAAACCTGAAAATCACCATACCATTTAGAGATATGTTGGATGTCTATCATTGGCATTTAAAATCTCCAATTAGCGAATGATGGCAATTTTTTTCTGTAAACGTTTGACTAATTGCGATAGCACAAACGAGCTACAGAAATACACCACAGCGACGATTAAGTAGAATGTTGCTTTCGTTTCAGGGCCATATGTATTAGCCAATGTATCTGCACGACCTAAGAAGTCCGGAGCACTAATAACATAAACTAATGACACATCCTGAAACAGAATAATAGTTTGAGTGAGTAATACTGGGAGCATATTACGGAAGGCCTGCGGTAACACTACATAACGCATAGATTGTCCATAGGTAAACCCTAAAGCGTAGCCTGCATTGACCTGACCTTTTGAAATAGACTGAATACCGGAACGTACAATTTCCGAGAAAAATGCAGCTTCAAAAATAGCAAAGGTTACAACACTCGAAAATAATGGTCCCCAATAAGTATCTGATTGAAACTCAAATATTTTTGGTAACAAAAAATAGAAAATAAAGATGACCTGAATTAATGGAATACCACGAAATAGATCTACATAGAACTTTGCAAAGTTACTTGCAATGGTGCTGTTAGATAAACGCATCATTGCTAATGGAGTTCCAATCAGGATCCCCCCCATCATCGCAAGCACCGTTACCGTAAGCGTGAAGATAAAACCTTCTTTTAATGCAGCAATAACATCAGGGTTATGTAGTAGAGAAAAATCCATAATTATTTTCCTCCCGAACCTAAACCTGGTACAGACATACGTTTTTCAATCCATGCCATCACAAATTTAATGGTGTAGGTAATGATTAAATAAACCGGCGTAGACAGAATAAGAATGATAATGTCCTGAGAAGTTTCTTCTCGCATGGTTTTGGTATAAGCAAAGAAGTTCAAAACACTTAATGCATATAGAACAGCCGAGTTCTTGAAGACATTCATTGCTTCTGAAGTAATGGTTGGCCATACCGTACGATATGCAACTGGTAAAATCACATAACGATAACTTTGCGCTGTTGTAAAACCCATTGCCGAAGCTGCAAATTTTTGTCCACGAGAAACCGTGTTAATCCCCGCTCTTACATGCTCAGAAACACGTGCTGCGGTATATAGACCCAAAGCAAAAACGCCAATAACAGCAGGATGATGATTTAAAATATTTTTCCACCAGCCACCTGCTACGACGTCCCCACTTCCGGCACTTAAACTATCTGGTAAGAACTCCGGGAATACAAAAGCCCAGAAGAATAACTGTACAATTAAAGGAATATTACGGAATATTTCGACATAACAGTTGCCGATAAAAGCAAGCGGTTTGTTGGGTAAAGTACGAATTACCCCGAGGAGAGAACCTAATAAAAATGCGATAAGAAAGGCTACAACAGCAGTCCATACCATAGTAAAGACACCAGAACCTAACATTTGTAACCATGTGGGCGCCTCAGAATAGGCATTGTAGCTAGAGCTACCAATGACTTTACAAACTGATTCTGCCCATGCGGCTTTATCGACACCATATTCATTAGACTCCGCACAGAATATAGTCCAGTTTAGCGAGCCGACTGACATGTTTGCCCCTTAAATGAATATCTTAGAAAATAGACCACTTGTGCAAATGAAGTTTTACACTTGCACAAGTAAATTTAGGACAAAAGGATCTGGTTAGATTCCTGCATCTGTTGGGTGAGCCTTAAGTTTTTTGTAAGATGAACTTGGTTGCATGTTCAAATTAGTATTTTTTGGTGGGATTGGCGATAAGAACCATTTCTTATATAAAGCGTCCATTTGACCAGTTTTCCATAAATTATTTACGGTACGGTCGGCAATTGCTTTAAATTTTGGATCATCTTTTGCAATCATGATGCCATAAGGTTCTGATGAAAGTACTGGCCCTACAATTGCGAACGCTTTTGGTGTAGATGACTTAGCAATTAGTCCAGCTAAGATATTGTCATCCATAACAAATGCCGCGGCACGACCAGATGCCATCATGGCAAACGAGTCAGAATGGTCTTTACCATAAATGTTTTGTACATTAAGTGACTGACCTTTTTCATTCATTTTAATGTACTTGTCTGATGTTGTACCTTGAGTCGTAACGACCGCTTTACCATTTAAATCAGCTAGACTCTTAATACCAGAGTTGGCTTTAACAGCCATACGAACTTCTGTTGCATAGTAGTTTGTTGAAAAACCAACTTGCTGCTGACGTTGTTTAGAGTTTGTGGTGGTACCACATTCCATATCAATATTGCCGGCTAAAAGCTCAGGAATACGTGTTGATGAAGTTACAGCCTTGTATTCAACTTTTAAACCAGGCATTTTCAATTCTTTTTTAATATCATTTGCGAACTGGTTACAAATGTCGACTGCATAACCTACCGGTTTACCTCCAACAACGTATGAAATCGGGTCGGATGATTCTCGGTGACCAATAACGATTTTTCCAGTACTTTTAATTTTAGCTAATGTATCTGCTGCCTGAATTTGAGAAGTAGCACCAACCGTACAAAGCATAATTGTTGAAACAATGAGAGAGGTTGCAGAACGTTTCATAAGAACTCCTTGATGATCATTCTCTCTATTTGTCTAAAGAATCATTCTTATAGAGAAATAGAGCGATTTATTATTAAATTGCAATTATCGAGCCAACTTTTCCAAGCAGGACTCCATCCATTTGCTTCACTTATTATTCATCTGTTTCGCAGAATTAATACCTTTAAAACTGCTCACATGTTTCTACTTTAATCTATGTTTTAATCTTCTGTCTATTATTAAGCTCATCTATTTACACTTAAATGTGGCAAATATTGATTACAATGTAAACATATGCACAATAAAGTCGCTTAAATTTTTCTAAAAACTGTTTTTAGAAAAAGATTATTTTTTAATAAAAAGAAAAAGCAAACTTATTAAATAGTTAAAGCAACGTAGATTAATTTTCTCAAAAAGAAGATAAATCATCAAAATAATATTTATAAATGTTTTAATAAAATCCATTTATAAAATTGATAGTAATATTTTTTACAATTAAAAAGTTTTTAGAAATATAAAAAAGGCCCGATTTATTTCGAGCCTTTTTATAAAACCTATAAATTAAATGCCTCGCCAATCAACGCGGGCATTTCTTTCAGTTTGATAGATTCTTAAAACATATTGTCCAAGTGGCAAATCAAGTAAACTTTTTTGATAATTGCTCCACTCTGGAGACACCTCTTCATCCTCTTCGGGTTCCCATGGCGTACCTTTTATTTCTAATAAAGGTGCAAGCATAGAACATACTGAAATATCAGCGAGGCTTAATCGGTCTCCAACCATATAACGTCCTTGGTTTTCAATAAGGTACTGATTCAGCTCACTGATGAGTTCATCCATACGCTCTTTTGACTGACTCACAACCTCTTCTTCAAGCTTATAGTTCTTTTTTACTAAAGTTTTGAGGAAAGGTTTTGATATTTTTTCAAACTGACGCAAGTAACCTTGTTCGCCCATCATAATCTCGAGAGCATGGTCGCCATGGGCTAAAGTATGCGCTAGTGCCCAACGACGTACATGCACACCCAGTTCATCTGCCAAACTATCAATCTTAAGTGTTTGCTGCCTAAGTTGCTCATCACGGCGTAAAAGTGCATGTTCTGGATAAGTATCATCCAGATAAAGCGCAATTTTAGTTGATTCAGCAATCCAGCGATGGTCATCTTTCAAAATCGGCAATAAGTTTTGCCCTGTTTTGAGTTGTGCAAAAGCACGATGAAAGCCAGGAATCAAATTATGTGCAACGTAATCAAGTTCTTTATGGTCTAACAACCAGCGAGCTTTTTCACAATAATGAGATAAAGGAAACTGATACAAAACCCGCATAAAATCTCCACGTTTATTTTTATTTGACTATTCGTACAAAAATCGTCTTCGGTAAATAGATACTTTAGAAGCTATTTTTAATGAAAACAATGGATATTGTGCTCATTTTTCACTGACAGTTAGGTCTATATTTTTTATATCTTTTTTTACCGTACTTATAGCTCTTTTTCATATTAAAAAGGCTTTAGTAATTCATTTTGCAAATAAAAATTATAATTCTTTGATTTTTAATATGTTTCTATATCTCTATTTATCTATTAAAAATCAAAAAAAGTGCTTTGCATTTTTATTCATAAGCTGAGCATAAGTCTTCGTTTAGTGGAAAAATATTTCTTTTGTAAGGTAATGACAGCAATACAAGGTGTCATTATGTCTAATTCTCTATCTAAAACGACGGCATACGTCCAAGTCATTCAAAATGATCAACAAGCGATTAATGCTGCTTATCAAGTGGCTGATTTTGCTTTAGAGGGTCGTAATACACGTGATCAACAACGCCAACTTCCTTATGAGCAAATTGAAAGTTTTAGCCAAAAAGGTTTAGGTGGAATTCGCATTGCAAAAAAATATGGCGGTGCATTTGTTTCCAATAAAACACTGGCACAAGTTTTCCGTATTTTAAGTAAAGGCGATGCCAATGTTGGTCAAATTCCACAAAATCAGATTAGCCTGTTGAACCTGATTGAAATCATGGGTACAGAACAACAAAAACAATTTATCTTTTCAGAAATATTAGCTGGCAAACGTCTTGCCAACGGTGGTCCAGAGCGTAATACACATGACTCAAAAACACTAAAAACTACCCTTACCATTGAAAATGGAAAATATATTTTAAACGGCGAAAAGTTTTATTCGACAGGAACAAGCTTTGCGCATTGGCTCGCAATTAAAGCGGTTCATCCTAAAGGTCATGTTGTTTTAGTGATTGTTAACCGAGATGCTCAAGGCATTGAAGTCATTAATGACTGGAATGGGTTTGGTCAGCGTACTACAGCGAGTGGTACGGTTAAATTAAATCAAGTTGAAGTTAATCCTGATCTTATTTTTGATGAGCGATTATTAACACAAGTTCCTACCTATCGCGGTGCGTATTCACAGCTATTACAAGTGGCTATTGATGTCGGAATTGCAGAAGCCGCGTTTGAAGATACGTTATCGACTATTCATAAAGCACGTCCAATTATTGATGCAAATGTTGAAAAAGCCAGCTTTGAACATTACACACTGCAAGAAGTGGGTAAGTTAAATATTTTACTCGACGCAGCAATTTTACTGCTTGATGAAGCTGCTGAATATTTAGATGAACTTGACCAACTTGAAAATGTGACTGATGAACAAGTAGCTAAAGCTTCAATTTTGGTTGCTGAAGCAAAAGTCTACGCCAATGATGCAGCTCTACAAATCTCTGAAAAACTACTAGAGCTAGGTGGTAGCCGTTCAAGCTTAAGCCAACACAATTTAGATCAACATTGGCGAAATGCCCGTGTACATACCTTACACGACCCTGTTCGCTGGAAATTACATGCCATTGGCAATTATTACCTTAATGGTCATTTCCCTGCCCGCCATGCCTGGATTTAAGGAGCAATTGTCATGACTTCATATCAATCAGTTCAAACCAAACAAACATCGGCATCTGGTCAAGCACATATTATTCAAACTGATGCGGAAGCATTAGAAATTGCAAAACAGTTTGCCGAACAATTTAAAAAAACCGCAGTTGAGCGAGACGCTAAGCGAATTTTACCGTATACCGAAATTGATGCTTTGAGCCAGTCTGGACTTTGGGCAATTACAGTACCCAAGCAATATGGAGGTGCGGAAGTTTCAAGCCATACCGTTGCCAAAGTAATTGCGCTTTTAAGTGGTGCCGATGGTTCAATCGGACAAATTCCACAAAACCATTTTTATGCATTAGAGGTATTACGTAATACGGGCACAGAAGCTCAGAAACAACGTTTATATGGCGAAGTGCTAAATGGCACTCGCTTTGGTAATGCACTTGCTGAGTTTAAAACCAAAACTTCAACCCATAAACAAACCAATATTCGTCCGCATGAAAATGGATATCTCATTCAGGGTGAAAAGTTTTACTGCACAGGAAGTTTATTTGCTCACCGTATTCCAACCTTAGTTTTAGATGATGCAGGCCGAGAATATCTAGCGTTTGTAAAAAGTGGTTCACAAGGATTGAAACTTGTTGATGACTGGTCTGGTTTTGGACAGAAAACCACAGGCAGCGGAACGGTTAAATTTGATCAGGTTTTTGTCGATGCAGATGATGTCATTCCTTTTGATACTGCATTTTTACAACCAACCTTAGTGGGCCCTTTTGCTCAAATTATGCATGCATCAATTGAGGTAGGCATTGCACGTGGAGCCTTTGAAGAAAGCTTGCAAAGAGTGCATCAAGCCCGCCCATGGATTGATTCAGATGTAGAAACTGCAAACCAAGATCCTTTAACAATTTATGAATTAGGACGCATTGCGGTAGATGTACGAGCTAGTGAAGTGTTATTAAAACAGGCAGCTCAATCAATTGATGCCGCAAAAATTGAAACCACACCTGAAAGCATTGCTAAAGCATCCATCGATGTTGCCAAAGTACGTGCTCATAGTACCGATATCGCACTCAAAGCATCGTCTAAGCTGATTGAACTTGCAGGAAGCCGTGGTAGTCAGTCGCAAGATGGTCTAGATCGCTTTTGGCGAAATGCACGCGTACATACCTTACACGATGCTGCACGATGGAAATATTACTTTATTGGGAACTATGTTCTTAACGGTGTACTACCTCGTCGGGGGACATTGTAATGGCAGACTTTAAAGCAAAAGAAATTCTACTAAATGCCTTTGACATGAACTGTGTTGGTCATATCAATCATGGCTTATGGACACATCCACGTGATGAATCACATCGTTTTAACGAATTGAGCTACTGGACAGAACAAGCCAAAACCTTAGAAAGTGGTTTATTTGACGGTTTGTTTATTGCGGACATTACAGGTGTGTATGACGTCTATCAAAATGGTATAGATCTGACTTTAAAAGAGTCCATTCAGCTTCCGAGCCATGACCCGTCTACACTTATTTCAGCTATGGCAGCAGTTACACAAAACTTAAGTTTTGGTGTCACTGTGAATTTGAGCTATGAGCATCCATATCAGTTTGCACGCCGCTTTGCGAGTCTCGACCATTTAACTCAAGGTCGTATTGGCTGGAATATTGTGACAGGTTATCTAGATAGTGCAGAACGTCTAATTGGGCAAAAAGGTTTAAAAGACCACGATGCTCGCTATGAACAAGCCGAAGAATTTTTAGAGCTTTGCTATAAATATTGGGAAGGTTCATGGGAAAACGACGCAGTTAAAAAAGATAAAGTACAGCGTGTTTTTACAGATCCATCTAAAGTTCACACTATTCACCACCACGGAAAATATTACCAGAGTGAAGGTGTGTTTCAGGTGTCTCCTTCCGTACAACGCACCCCAACACTGTTTCAAGCAGGTGCTTCACCAAAAGGCATGCAGTTTGCGACTCGTCATGCTGAGTGTGTATTTATTGGCGGCGACAAACCGGAAAAAATACGCGAACAAGTGAAAAAGATTCGTGCTCTTGCCGAACAGCAAGGACGTGCAGCAGATGACATTAAAGTCTTTGTCGGTATAACCGTTGTTGTGGCCGACACACATGATCTGGCTGTACAAAAACTTAATGAATATCGTCAGTATGCCAGCCCTGAGGCAGGCTTAGCGCATTATGCGAGTTCAACAGGCATTGACTTAAGTAAATTTGCTGACGATGAAGCGATTCCTTACCAAAAAAGTAACAGCATTGTTTCGATTACCGAAAAATTTAAAGAACAGCAAATCACAAAAAATGACTTAAAAGCTCAACATGTTTTAGGCGGCCGTTATCCCCTCATAGTGGGTAGTGGTGAAGAAGTTGCTGAATACTTAATTCATCTTTTAGATGAGACCGATATTGATGGCTTTAATTTGACACGTACAGTTGCGCCTGAGTCTCACCACGACTTTATTCGCTTGGTCATTCCTGAGCTACAACAGCGTGGTCGCTATAAAACTGCATATAAAACGGGTTCATTACGGAACAAAATTTTTAATCGGGGTGATCAATTACCAGAACACCACCCTGTTCAAGCGTTCCGATGTAGTCCCTATAACAACAGCAAAAACTTAACAACAATTGAAGAAATAACTGCTTAAATTTGGAGATAGACATGGCTCAAACAGCCTCTAAAAAATGGCTAGGCGTAGGCCTAGTCGTTGTAGTCCTTTTTGTTGCTTTATTCTTATGGAATAAACATCGTCAAAGTGGCTCAAATGAACTTGTGATTGGCATTAGTCCACCATTTGCAAAACCTTTACAAGCTGCTGCCGATGAAGCAAAAAAACAAGGTTTAAATGTAAAACTGGTTGAGTTTTCTGACTGGAATACCCCAAACATTACCTTAAATCATGGGGATATTGATGCGAACTTTTTCCAGCATCAACCTTTCTTAGACAATGCAATTAAAGAAACTGGCTTTAAACTAAAGGCATTTGCAGTGGGTGCAGCGTCACATGTGGGACTGTATTCAAAGAAGTATAAAAGCTTAGAGGAATTGCCACAAAACGCACGTGTAGTCATTCCAAATGATCCGGTCAATCAAGGTCGTGCCCTACTACTTCTACAGCAAGCTAAATTAATTACGCTTAAAGATTCAAACAATCATTTATCTGCACTCAAAGATGTAGTTTCAAACCCTAAAAATTTGCAATTTATAGAGGTTGAAGGACCACAGACTGCTCGTGCGATTGATGATGTTGACTTGGCTTTTGGCTATCCACATTACTTGCGCTTAGCAAAAACAGCAGACCCTAATAGTGCGCTTTTACTTGATGACAATACCAATAAACGTTATGCCATTTTGTTTGTAGTGCGTGATGACTATCAAGATAAGGGCGACAAATTAAAGAAATTTGTTGAGATCTATCAAAACTCGCCAAAAGTTAAAGCTGTTTTAGACGCTGAGATTGGGCCAAAACTTTGGTTCCCTGGCTGGAAGTAATAACGGAAAGATTATGGCGATTCAGTTCAAACAGCATAAGCCTTGGTTACTCGGAATTACGATTTTAATCGTAGTTCTGGGCCTCGTCGGTTACCGTTATATTAAAAATAAACAAGTCGACGATGTTTTAACGATTGGCATTAGCCCGCCTTATGCTGAGCTATTACAAAGCGTTGCCAATGAAGTAGAAAAGCAAGGCGTTCATGTCAAGCTTGTTGAATTTTCTGATTGGCGGGCACCAAACGTTGCCGTACAAAACGGTGATATTGATGCAAACTTTTTCCAGCAAAGCGTATTTCTACGTAATGCTGTTAAAGAAACGGGCTATGACTTACATGCATTTGGTGTGGGCTCAGGAAGTCATGTCGGTTTATATTCAAAAAAATATAAGTCACTTGCAGAATTACCTTCAAAAGCACGTGTAGCTATTCCAAATGATCCCGTCAATTTAGCTCGTGCTTTAATTTTACTGCACCGTGCAGGTTTAATTCAGCTTAAAGATATAAATAATGAGCTCTCAACAACCCAAGACATTATTGCAAATCCTAAACAGCTGAGCTTTGTTGAAGTTGAAGGCCCTCAAACCGCACATGCATATAATGATGTCGATTTAATTTTCGGCTTCCCCCACTACTTAAAAATGGCAAAGGTAACCGACCCACATAGCGCATTATTTTTAGATCCAATCGATAAAAAATATGCAATTTTGTTTGTGACCCGTCGCGATTACCAAGACAAAAACCAAAAACTTGCAACCTTTGTTAAAGCATTCTAGAACTCAAAACAAGCACAAGACATTCTGGATAAAGACTTTGGTAAAGGTTTGTGGTTTCAAGGCTGGAAATAAGGAGAATGGCAATGGTGAGTTTTGGATCACAAGTTGATTTTTCTCTACCTCATATCAAAATTCGTGGTTTAAATAAGTTTTACCAATCTCAAGGTCAAAAACTGCATGCGTTAAAAGAGATTAACCTTGATATCCCACAAGGTAAGATTTTAGGCATTATTGGTAAAAGTGGTGCGGGAAAATCTTCCCTACTACGCACTTTAAATGGCTTAGAACAAGTAAATACTGGCAGCATTCATATTCATCAACAAAATATTGCTGAATTGAGTCATGCTGAACTCATTCAAACCCGCCAGCGCATTGGAATGATTTTTCAACATTTCAATTTGATGTCTGCAAAAACGGTCTGGGAAAATGTGGCATTGCCCTTAAAAGTTTCCAATTACAACAAAGCAGATATCGACCAACGTGTAAATGAAGTTCTAGCACTCGTAGGTCTTGCAGATAAGTCTGGCTACTACCCAGCACAACTTTCGGGCGGACAAAAGCAGCGTGTCGGTATTGCACGTGCACTTGTTCACCACCCTGAAATTTTACTATGTGACGAGGCGACCTCAGCACTCGACCCTGAAAGTACTGCCACTATTTTGGCTTTACTTAAAAAGATTAATCTGGAACTAGGCCTCACCATTGTACTCATCACTCACGAAATGCAAGTGATTCGAGAAATTTGTGATCAAGTCGTTGTGATTGATCAAGGTGAGATTGTAGAGGCTGGACAGGTTTGGTCGGTATTTTCACGACCAGAACAACAAATTACTCAAGAACTGTTAAACCTTGAGCAGATTACCCTGCCTTTTAAAATCAGTCCTCTACCGGATGAAAATTCGACTCATATAATCCTAAAACTGAAATATGAGGCGGAAGCACATCAGGTTCCGGATATTCAAGAACTCCTTGCTAAATTTAAAGCACCAGTCAATTTATATCAAAGTCAGGTCGATACCATTCAAGGGCACATTATTGGCTCGCTTTTAGTGGGTATTCCCAACGTAGAAATTGATCTTTCATCTATACAACAAGAAGCATTAACAGCAAATGCACAATTTGAGGTACTTGGCTATGCAAGACCAGCTCATTGATTTATTAATTACTGGAACTGTAGATACCTTGCTTATGGTAGGCGCATCTGCATTCATTGCCTTTTTAATTGGCTTACCTATAGCTGTTATTTTAGTCAGCACTTCTGAACATGGCATTCACCCGTCGCAAAAGATTAATCAGTCTTTGGGTTGGGTCATCAATATCACTCGCTCAGTACCTTTTCTTATTTTAATGGTTGCACTTATTCCGCTTACTCGCTGGATTGTGGGTACAAGTTACGGTGTATGGGCAGCCGTTGTTCCCTTAACGATTGCAGCAATTCCCTTTTTTGCGCGTATTGCAGAAGTCAGCTTACGTGAAGTCGATCAAGGCTTAATTGAAGCAGCACAAGCCATGGGTTGTAACCGTAAACAAATTATTTGGCATGTACTTTTACCAGAGGCTTTGCCGGGTATTGTGGCAGGCTTTACAGTGACTATTGTGACCATGATTAACTCATCTGCGATTGCTGGTGCTATTGGTGCAGGTGGCCTAGGAGACATTGCTTATCGTTATGGTTATCAACGTTTTGATATGCAAATTATGTTAGCTGTAATTTTTGTGCTCATTGTTTTAGTCATGTTAGTACAAGCAACTGGCGATGCATTAGCCCAGCAACTTGATAAACGTAAAGTTTAAAAGCAATACAACCCTGCTCTAGCCATGACTTTGTCATGGCTTTCATGTAAAATCAGCGACAATTTTTAATTTACACATTTGTGAGTGGTTTTCATGGGTTTTAATTGCGGTATTGTTGGTCTGCCAAACGTAGGGAAATCTACCCTTTTCAATGCATTAACGAAAGCAGCGATTGCAGCGGAAAACTTCCCTTTCTGTACCATTGAACCAAACACAGGTATTGTTCCTGTACCAGATCCACGTTTAGATAAACTTGCTGCGATTGTTAAACCACAGCGTATTTTGCCAACTACAATGGAATTTGTGGACATTGCAGGTCTTGTTGCTGGTGCATCAAAAGGTGAAGGCTTGGGTAACCAGTTCCTTGCTAACATCCGTGAAACTGATGCGATTGCTCATGTTGTACGTTGTTTCGAAGACGAAAACGTAATTCACGTAAATGGTAAAATTGATCCATTAGACGACATCGCCACCATCAATACTGAACTTGCGCTTGCTGACCTTGAAACTGTTGCTAAAGCAATTTTACGTTTAACTAAAGTTGCTAAAGGCGGTGACAAAGAAGCTGTAGCAACTAAAGCAGTTTTAGAAAAAATCCAACCTTTACTTGATGAAGGTAAACCAGCTCGCGCAGCTGATTTATCTGATGACGAGCGTAAATTAGTTCGTGGTTTTGGTTTAATGACTTTAAAACCAACCATGTATATTGCAAACGTTGCAGAAGATGGTTTTGAAAACAACCCACACTTAGACGCAGTTAAAAAACTTGCGGCTGAAGAAAACGCTATCGTTGTTCCTCTTTGCAACCAGATTGAAGCTGAAATTTCATTATTAGAAGATGAAGATCGTGCTGAATTCTTAGAAGCAATGGGTATGGAAGAACCAGGCTTAAACGTGGTTATTCGTGCCGGTTATGCGCTTTTAGGTTTACAAACTTATTTCACTGCTGGTGTACAAGAAGTACGTGCTTGGACAGTAAAAGTTGGTGCAACCGCTCCTCAAGCAGCTGGTGTGATTCATACCGACTTCGAAAAAGGCTTTATCCGTGCTGAAGTTGTTGCATACGATGACTTCGTACAATACAACGGTGAGAACGGCGCTAAAGAAGCTGGTAAATGGCGTTTAGAAGGTAAAACTTACGTTGTTCAAGACGGTGATGTAATGCACTTCCGTTTTAACGTTTAAGTTAAAGCTAAAAAATGCCCCAACATATTGGGGCTTTTTTTATTATGAATGATTTAAATCCATCGCCTCTCGTTTACTACGCGCCTCTTGTAGAATACGCGCATGCAAAGGCTTTCTAAAACCCAGCATAAATATAAATTCTGCCAATACAAATAACGGCCCTATCGCGAGTCCAATCACATCATCAACAAAGGCAGGTTTTTTCTTTTCAAAATAATGACCTACAAACTGAAACACCCAACCCACCACAAAGAAACCAATACTTGCCACTAACCATTGTCCTAAGGATAATTGAGCAATTTGGCTCGCCAGTGTATACACAGCCACCAATATAATGAGCATGATTAAGCCAAAAACTTTATCTAAAATGAAATAATAGATCGTACTAACTGCAATCAACACTACAGCTAAAGTAACTTTAAAATTACCAATATCGATTCCAGCTTTCGCAGTTAAACATAAAATTGAAAACACGATGAGTGGAATACCGATAAAGTGCGTCAAAATATTTTGATGGTTTAAATGATAAGCCGCATATTGGCTCAGTTTCTGTTCCAGATTTGACATGAGTTATTCCCTATTCACCTAACTATAGTCATACTGTACAAATAAGGAAAATTTAAAGTTGTCAGCTATTTGACAAAGTAATGAATTTTTTCATGGATGGGCTGATATTGGATCTTATTTATATTAACCGATTAAAAGAAAACACATGGTTTAGTGTGCTTCCGGAAGCATTCCAAAAGTTTATTCTAGAACATGGCAAGCAAATTACTTTTGAAAAAAATAGCTACGTTTTCCACGCTCAAGATGAGTTTGATGGTATTTATACCGTCCTTGAAGGCTCAATTAGTTTAGGTTATGTCGATGTAAATGGTAATGAAGCACTTTCTGCAATTGCTGAGCCGATTATGTGGTTCGGTGAAATATCTTTAATTGACCATGAACCACGTTCGCACGATGCGATTGCTTTGAAAAAAAGTACAGTTCTACATATTCCTGCAAAACCATTAAATGACTTACTCAAAGACAATCCCTATTATTGGTACTATTTTGCACGCTTAACCAGCCAAAAACTCAGGTACGTTTTTTTAGAACAGATTGCCATACAAACACGCAGTCTTTCTCAAAGACTTGCTCAACGTCTTTTATTTATTTTAGAGGGTTACGGCAATCATCTTATTGTCCAAGAAAGACAAATTCATATTTCTCAAGACCAATTAGCTAATATGCTAACCGTCTCAAGACAAACCATTAATCATGAATTAAACCTTTTAGAAAAACAAAATATTATTAAAATTTCGTTTAGAAAAATTGAGATTTTAGATATGGAAAAATTAAATTTAATTGCAAAATCGCATACTTAAAGGTGCTATATAATAAAAACTTAAAATTAAATTAAAAAATCAGATAACACTGCAAAATAAAACATTGTTCAAACTCTATTTCACAAAATAAGTATTCCAAAACAGAAATTTTCATTTTACACTCAAACTGAGCAATAATACTCAACAAGGCGCTGATTAACATGAAAAAATTATCAACAATTCTTACAGCTGGCGTATTGGCAATGTTAAGTGTTTCGGCATTTGCATGTCCAAAAGGAACTCAACTCCAAGGAGGAACTGGACCACATCATAAAGGCGGTAAATGTGTTGCTGTAAGCGGCAAGACTACTGCTCAAAAAGCAAAAAAAGAAGCTGAAAAAACAAAAACAGATGTTAAAAAAGATATGAATGAGCAGAAACATGCTGCAATGACTAGCGCAACTCACGCTAAACAAGAAGCAAATCAAGCTACTCATCAAATGAAACAAGATGCTGTAAAAACTGCGAACACTGCTAAAACCGCAACAAAACCATAATTAATATTGATTAATTTATGGATATAAAAAGGCGAGATTTAAAATCTCGCTTTTTTGTATGTAGTCTCTTTATTTCGGAGATGTATTTCCTAAATTAGGATTATCAATCGCGTCCTTACATTGCTGTTTATCACGCTCATAATCAGCCTGTTTTTGAGCAACAGAATTTGCATTTTCCACAGTTTCTCTCGCCCACACATCTAAACTGGTTAAGGCTTTGCGGCAAAGCGCATATTTTCCTTCAGTGACCGAATCCGTCATTTTCACATTAATACGCCAATCCGTACTGAGCTGACGCAGTGGTTTACGAACTTTATCATTTATCTGACTAAGCTGTTTTCCATAGACTAAAGGATCAACGGTATTAATGAGTGTCCATGCTTTGTTTGCATAGGCCGTTGCATCATTGGTTAATTTCGGCGCTGGTTTAATTTCAACTTTTTTATCCGTGCTCTGATTTCCATTATCACAGCCTTGCAATATAAATACGCTCGCACTCAGGATGGCGATATAAACTAAACGAGTTTTTGACTTGAACATATCAAACTGCCGAATTAAACATTTCGGCACTATGCTATTAAATTCGGCTACAATACTCAATCTTTCAAGTTTTTATAATTGGTTTACTGCCAAGGTGTCTTGTGTCAAATCAACAACAGATGGCTGCTCAAACAGCAACTTTTTGGCAGGGTGCCAAAGATAGTCAAGCCATCGTACTTACTTATTTACCGGTTTCTTTTGCCTTTGGCGTTTCTGCATCTCAATTTGGTTTTAGCCCGTGGGAAGCATTTTTTCTTTCATGTTCAATGTATGCAGGTGCTAGCCAATTTTTAGTGGTGGCACTTTTGGCAAGTGGCTCCTCTATTTGGCTAACTGCCCTGACGGTTATTGCACTTGATATTCGCCATGTACTTTATGGTCCAGCACTATATAACCTAATTCCAAATAAACTGAACTTAAAAAAGACGGCTGTTTGGGCTTGGGGCCTTACATATGAGGTTTTTGCGAGTGGAATGATTCAGCTTTCACAGCGCAAGCAGCAATGGTCTGAATCTTGGATGTTAGGCTTAAGTCTGTTCAGCTGGATGTCTTGGGCAAGTGGTTCATTGTTAGGTGGGCTATTTGCAGATCAAGTCGCTCATCTTCCAAAGTTTTTACAAGCAGCTTTAGATTTCTTATTACCTGCTTTATTTTTAAGTTTTTTACTCGCGGCTTTTGAACGTAAACATACTTTAGTCGTCGGTGTATCCTTAATCGTTTCAGCCTTGGCCTGTTATTGGATTAACTTATCTGCTGCTATTTTTATTGGTATTTTTTCAGGCATTTTAGCAGGTCTATTTAAACATTATGTGCTGAAACAGTTTGATGAGGTTGAAGCCTAATATGAACTTAGAAATTATTTTGGTCGGTATTATTGTGGGTATTGCTAATTTTGCTTCCCGCTTCGGACCATTTTTTGTTATACAGAAACTACAAGGTACTCATCAAAAACGTGGGGCTGTCTGGATAAAAATTGCTTTAGGAAGTATTGGTATATCTGCAATTAGTGCAATGCTTGTGGTTGCCACCCTGCCACCACTTCTTAAAAATCCAGATAAAAGTTTAGCAATGCTCATCGGCTTTCTGGTTTTAGCAGGTCTTTATTTTAAATTTAAGAAAATTGTTCCTGCGACGTTAACTGCTGCACTCGTTTATGGCCTTATCTATACTTATTTACCTTTATAAATAGATAAACTTATCAACCTTATATAATATATAAATGCTAGAAGTGATTAAGAATAATGACTTCTAGCATGAAAAACTCATTTTTGAAATTTATTAAAAGATAACACCATCTAGCGATTAGAGATAAAAATGTCACAAGTTAAAATTTATGCAAATGAACAAACCATCATGCAATATCGAGAAATGCTTTCTCATGCGATTCATCAAGCGCTCATTGAAGAGTTGAAATACCCAATCGAGAAAAGATTTCAAAGGTTTATTAGCCTTAAACCAGAAAACTTTATCTATCCTTCAGATCGAAGCCAGCACTACGTTATTATTGAACTTTCAATGTTTACTGGCCGAAGCACCGAAGCCAAGAAAAGATCAATCCAAACCTTATTTCGTAATATTCAACAGTATTGCCGAATTAATCCTCAAGACATTGAAATCACAATTTTCGAAACCCCTAAAGAAAATTGGGGTATCCGTGGTCAAAACGCAGATGAATTACATTTAAATTATCAAGTTAACGTTTAAAAACGACTTACCTCATTGTCTGACAAAATTCATCTTTTTATGCGTTATAAGGCTTAACTCCACCATAAGTTCTGCTATGCTTAAAAAAATAATTTTGTCAGGATGATTCGCATGAGCGTGACACTCGGTACCCCACTTCAATCTTCTGCATTTAAAGTTTTATTGTTAGGTTCAGGAGAGCTTGGCAAAGAAGTTGTAATTTCCCTACAACGCCTTGGTGTAGAAGTACATGCAGCCGACCGTTATGATCACGCACCAGCTATGCAAGTTGCACATTTTTCTTATGTGTTAAACATGGCTGACCCTACTCAATTAAAACAGCTCATTGAAAAAGTTAAACCGAATTTAATTGTTCCAGAAATTGAAGCGATTGCGACAGAAGTTTTACTTGAGATTGAAGCTAACCAAACAGCAACTGTCATTCCTTCTGCTAAAGCTGTAAACCTCACCATGAACCGTGAAGGTATTCGCCGACTTGCTGCTGAAGAGCTTGGTTTACCTACTTCTGCTTATCGTTTTGCTGACTCTTTAGAAAGTTTCCGCGCAGCTTGTGATGATATTGGTTATCCGAACTTTGTAAAACCAGTCATGTCATCTTCAGGTAAAGGTCAGTCTCGCGTAAAAAGTTTCGATGAAGTCGACGCGGCTTGGGAATATGCAATGCAAGGTGGTCGTGTTAACCAAGGCACTGTCATTATTGAATCTCAAATTGATTTTGATTTTGAAATTACCTTACTTACCGTTCGTGCTAAAAACCCTGAAACTGGTGAAATTGAAACTCACTACTGTGACCCAATTGGTCACCGCCAAGATGCAGGCGACTATGTAGAAAGCTGGCAACCTCAACCAATGACACCTGCTGCACTTGAAGAAGCAAAACGTATTGCAAATAAAGTGACAACAGCTCTTGGTGGCTGTGGTATTTTTGGTGTAGAACTGTTTATCAAGGGTGATAAAGTTTGGTTCAGTGAAGTTTCGCCTCGTCCACACGACACAGGACTTGTAACTTTAGCGTCCCAGTATCAAAGTGAATTTGAATTACATGCACGCGCCATTTTAGGTTTACCTGTAAATACAGCACGTCACAGTGTGGCCGCAAGTGCCGTAATTTATGCTGGAGTCGATGCTAATAATTTAAGTTATAGCAATCTGAATGTAGCCTTAGCTCACCCAGATACTGACTTACGTTTATTTGGCAAACCTGAAGGTTTCAAGCGTCGCCGTATGGGTGTGGCAACGGCTCGTGCTGAAAATACTGATATTGCCCGTACTTTAGCGAAAGAAACCGCTGATCAAGTAAGCGTTCAAACAAACTCTTAATTTTTACTTATTGGTAGACCCATTTTCATGATCAATACATCGCCATTGTTGAACTATGTCTCAAGTCATCATGATATTAAAGCCATTAATCAGTGGCGAACGGATGTAGAAAAACAGTTGCAAGATTCATATGAAAATGGGCAATCTATTCGTGAAATTATTAAAGCCCGTTCAGATCTAGTTGACGAAGCACTGATCTTTTTATGGAAACATGCTGAACTCGATCAGACAGAACTAGGCCTTTTTGCTGTAGGTGGTTATGGGCGCCGTGAAATGTTGCCCTATTCCGACGTCGATATCATGATCCTATCGGAACATGAAATTAACGAAGAAAATGAAAAACGCATCTCTACTTTTATTTCTTCATTATGGGACGTTGGAAACTTTAAACCCGGCATTAGCGTTCGTACCATTCAAAGCTGTGTTGAACAAGCCGCTACCGATTTAACGGTTGCAACCACTTTAATTGAAGCGCGTTTAATAACAGGTAATACTCAACTTGCAAGATGGCCTCGCCGCATTGTTTCACAAACATGGACAGATAAAACCTTTTATGACGCAAAAATGGCAGAACAAGCCAAGCGCTACCACCAACACAACAATACTGAAAGTAATTTAGAACCTGACATTAAAAATGCACCAGGTGGTATTCGTGATATTAACCAGATTGGTTGGATTGCTAAACGCCACTTCCGTGTAAACCGTATTTATGACTTAGTACATTTAGGCTTTATTTCAGAATTTGAATTGGGTGTTTTAGAAGAAGCAGAAAGTTTTCTTTGGGAAATCCGTCACCACTTACACCGTTTAGCCAAACGTGATGAAAACCGTTTGCTTTTCGATCACCAAAGGGAAATTGCCGCTAAATTTGGATATGTGCGCCAAGAAGGCCAACCTGTAAATTATGGCGTTGAGCAGTTCATGAAACGTTACTATCGTACGGCACAACAGGTTTCAACACTGAATGAAATGCTGCTGGCATATTTTAGCGAATCGGTAATTACCCCTCGACTCCCCAACTATGAACGCAAAATTGAAGTTGTTAACGATCATTTTAAAATTGTCGATAATAAACTTGCCGTACAGCATCATAAAATATTTGCAGAACATCCAAGTGCGATTTTAGAGTTGTTCTATATTTTAGCGAATCGACCAGATATCGAAGGTATTCGTGCTCGAACTTTGCGCTTACTTATTCTTGCAGCAAAAAGAATTAACCAAAGTTACCGTAATAACCCAGAAAACCAAGCACTGTTTATGTCGATTATTCGCTCACCGTATCGTCTATACGATACCTTAGTTGCGATGAAACGTTATGGTGTTTTAGGAAACTATATTCCTGCTTTTGGGCAAATTATGGGTCTTATGCAATATGACCTATTCCATATCTATACGGTCGATGCTCACACCTTATTACTACTACGTAATTTAAATCGTTTTAGAGAACCTGAATTTGCCAAAGAGTTCCCTGTGGTAAGCTCAGTTTTCCAACGTCTTGCCCGTCAAGATATTGTCTTTATTGCTGCATTATTCCATGACATTGCAAAAGGCCGTGGTGGTGACCATAGTGAACTTGGTGCAGAAGATGCAATCGAGTTTGGACGTGCACATGGCTTTACAGAGCGTGAATGCAAATTAATTGCATGGCTGATTCAAAACCATTTACTCATGTCACTCACAGCTCAGAAAAAAGATATTTCTGATCCGGATGTCGTGAAAGATTTTGCAGAAAAACTTGGCGATATGGAGCATCTCGATTATCTCTATACTTTGACGGTTGCCGATATTAATGCGACAAATCCAAAACTTTGGAATACATGGCGCGCATCACTTATGCGTCAGCTTTATACCCATGCCCGTGATGTAATCCGTACTGGTTTAGGTCGTCCTGTTGACTATCAAATGCTGATTGAAGACACCAAATTTGCAGCAAGTGAATTACTTGTAAATAACTTTGCATTGGCTGATGTCGAAAAAGTATGGCAAGAACTTGGTGATGAATACTTCATTAAAGAGTCAGCAGACGAAATTGCATGGCACACACAAGCAATTTTAAAACACGGCGATAATCCGGAGCCATTAGTTCTGTTGCGTGCTCACCGTAAAGCAGCTCAAGATGCTGTGCAAATCTTTATTTATACACGCGATCAACCTAACCTGTTTGCCACCACTGTTGCTGTTTTAGATCGAATGAACCTAGATGTTCAGGACGCAAAAATTATCACGGCAAGTACAGCATTTAGCTTAGACACTTATGTTGTACTCGATCGTTTCGGTACATTACTTACCGACCCAGAACGCGAAGAAACTGTTAAAAATGCATTAGTGAAGGCACTTAGCCAACCAGACCAATACCCGGGGCTAATGCAACGCCGTATTCCACGTCAATTACGTCACTTCGATATCGAAAATACAGTCGACGTTACATTGAATGAAGCTCTACAGCAAAACATGGTCGAAATTTCAACACTTGACCATCCTGGCCTACTTGCACGTGTAGGTGGTTTATTTATGATGCAAGGTTTAGACATCCATTCAGCCCGAATCGCAACTTTAGGTGAACGTGCCGAAGATATTTTCTTTGTCACCAAAAAAGATGGAAAACCGCTGAATAACGAAGAGGTCAAACTCTTCTCGGAAAAACTGAAAGCTGCATTAGATGAAGCATCTAATCAAATTTGTCAGCACTGAAACTCAACTACTTGGTAACTGTTTAATGAACTCTAGCTTGTCGTTACTACATCCATATCCATTTGAAAAGTTAAACCAACTTTTTAAGGACACTACTCCTGCTAACCTTCCCTTGATTCCACTATCAATTGGTGAACCTAAGCATCCAGCACCAGAGTTTGTTAAACAGGCTATTATTGATAACTTTAATCATCTATCCACTTATCCAAACAGCAAAGGCTTACCTGAGCTTCGCCAAAGCATTGCAGATTGGTTAACTAAGCGCTTTAAACTTAATAGTATTAGTGCTGAAAACCACATTTTGCCAGTATCTGGTACACGTGAAGGGATTTTCTCTTTTGTTCAAGCTTTAATTAACCGTGAAGATGCACCATATGTGGTGATGCCAAACCCGTTTTATCAAATTTATGAAGGTGCTGCTTTACTCGCAGGTGCAAAGCCATACTTCATTAATTGCACAGAAGAAAATGGTTATTTAGGTGACTTTGACGCGGTACCAGCAGAAGTTTGGGAAAAGACAGCGCTTCTTTTTGTATGTACACCGGGTAACCCAACAGGTACTGTACTTTCTAAAGAGCAATTTAAAAAGCTGATTGCCCTATCTGATCAATATAATTTCGTTATTGCTTCTGATGAATGCTATTCAGAGCTTTGGTTTGATCAGGCCCCTACAGGTTTATTAGAAGTTTGCGCTGAACTTGGACGTGATGACTACAAAAACTGTATCGTCTTCCATTCACTTTCAAAACGTTCAAACTTACCGGGTATGCGTTCAGGTTTTGTAGCGGGTGATGCTGCTTTATTAAAGCCATATTTGCAATACCGTACCTATCACGGCGCAGCAATGCCTGTTCAGCATCAACTTGCATCAATTGCGGCATGGAATGATGAAGATCATGTTGAAGAAAACCGTAAACAATATCGTGCAAAATTTGACTTATTCCAATCTGAACTAGGCCATTTACTGCCATTACAAAAACCTGATGCTGGTTTTTACTATTGGCTAAAAGTTGATAATGATGAAATTTTTGCCAAGATGCTCATGGAAAAAGCACACATTAAAGTTCTACCGGGTCGTTATCTATCTCGTGATACCGAACAAGGTAACCCTGGAGCCAACCATGTACGTATGGCTTTAGTAGCAGATTTAGCACAATGTGAAGAAGTAGTTAAGCGTTTAAAAGCAGTTCTTTAAGTCTCTTCTTAGCAGTTGTACAGCCTTTTACTCAGGTTGTACAACTGGGCTATAACACTATTTATAGGTAATCAAAAGCACAGCAAAAATAATAAAAGCAATACTAGAACAATAGTATAAACCTGTCGCAGAGCGCTTAATTTTGTCTAAAACCCGCCCCTGAGCAAGTAATCCAATCAGCAGAATATTCCAACCAAGAACAACTCCAACCATCCATACACTCATGAGCAGTTTTTGAATTAAGCTAAACTTATATTGTATAAGCAGCATCAAGCTGCTATAAAACATAATATTTTTAGGATTTAGAAGACTAGACTGCACACCTAACATTAAACTTTTAATTTTGTTTTTCTTAAGGTTGGCTTGATCACTTAAATTATTGTCTTCAGATGAAAAAGATAAAACACTAGATCTGGCTGCCTTAAAGCAAAGAACACTCAAATAAACTAAATAAGCTGCACCAAGCCATTTCAATAATGTAAGAATGCTACTGCTCAAATCTCCAAGCAGCATAAAACCAAATAAACATGCAGCTAAAATTAAAGCATTTCCGAAAGTAATGCCCAAAACAACACCATAGGTATAACGGCGCCCTTTTTGCAAAAGACTAGTGAGAATTAAAAAGAAATCTGGACCCGGTGATAACAGTGCCAAAAAATGAGTAAATGCAATAACTAAAAAAACTTCCATAACGGCTTCATCTATAAAACAGTCTGGAAAATCTTAGAAATAGAGCTAAACAATTTCTTGTAAATTATTGCGCGGCTGCGAGCTGGAACTGCCGAGGAGTTACACCTGTATGCGCTTTGAAAGCTTTATGAAAATGGCTTTGATCACTAAAACCTAAGTTGACGGCCAGCTCTGCGAGTGAAATTCCCTGTTTAAGGAGTTCTCGAGCTTGATTAATTTTTAAATTTATTTGAAAAGCATGGGGTGTTAGACCGACATTTGCTTTAAATAACCGTATGATCGCATAACGGCTCAGACCAATCTGCTGGGCAAGTACCTCTAAAGAAATAAAATCCTCAGAAGAGGTAATTACATTAACTAAATCTAGAAAATCTCTATATAAGTACTGCGGTTTTTGTATTTCTTCTAAAATAAAATGAGGCAATAATAAATCTATAAGACAATCAAAAAGCGCCTGTTCCTTTTCAAGAATTAGCTTTTGCGTATCAAAAAGTGTCTTATTCATTTCAGTAAAAGCTTTGTATAAAGTTTCATCTTTTATAATAATCGGCTTATGCTGTGGCAGGTGCAAATCAAAACCTTGCTGTTGAAACTCTGAATATAACTGGCTTAACCAAGTCAGATCTAAATGCAACATTTGGTAACTCCAAGCCATATTTGGCTTAGGATTACAAGAATGCTCAATATGGGCGGGTACAATAACTAAAGTACCCGCGGAGATCTCTTGCGCAGTGCTAAAAGAACTTTTAAAAATACTATTGCCTTCGTCTACAGCACCAATTGAAAATGTTGGATGGCTATGAGACTTATAACATGTTCGGCTAAAACACGACCTTCGAGTTTCAACATATGGCATTCGCCGATCTTGCCAAAACTCGAAAGGTTGAGGAATAGCGTTCATTGAACCCATTAACTCGCTAATGCTTTTTCAATATCGGCTTCCAATGCCTCTGGTTTAGTTGTAGGTGCATAACGATTTAAAACTGAACCATCTTTGCCAACCAAAAACTTGGTAAAGTTCCATTTAATACTACTACTTCCCAAAATTCCTTTTGCTTCACGTGTTAAATATCTAAAAATCACATGAGCTTCAGGCCCTTTCACATCGACTTTCGCAAACATAGGGAATTTCACCCCATAATTTCGCTGGCAGAAAGCCCCGATTTCTTTATTATTTCCTGGATCTTGCCCACCAAACTGGTTGCAGGGAAAACCTAAAACTTCCAAACCTTGATCTTTATATTTTTCATAAAGTTTTTCGAGGCCCGCAAACTGTGGAGTAAAACCACATTTACTGGCAGTATTTACAATTAATAAAACTTTACCTTTGTAATCAGCAAATTGCTTAATATCACCTTCTAACAATTCAGCTTCAAACTGATAAATGTTACTCATGGATAAGTTTCCTCGTCATTTTTTTCTTGTGTTTTAAGTTGTAATGATGCCGAGTTCACACAGTAGCGTAAACCTGTCGGCTGTGGTCCATCTTCAAAAACATGCCCAAGATGGGCTTCGCAATCATGACAAACAATTTCAGTTCTGACCATACCATGTGTTAAATCTTCATGTTCATCAATAACAGTTCCATTTACTGGGCGAAAGAAGCTTGGCCAACCGCAACCGCTATCGTATTTTGCATCTGACGAGAACAATTCCGCGCCACAACAACGACAAACATAAGTACCGTGCTGCTTAGTATTCCAGTATTGCCCCGTAAAAGCTGGTTCAGTGCCCTTTTGTCGTGTTATCCGATATTCTTCTGGTGATAACTCTCTTTGCCATTCCCGGTCTGTTTTATTAACTTTTCCCATGACATGCACCTTTTATTCTGATGTAAACATAAATTGATAATCGTATTTTATATTTACGCCATTCATCAAAAAAACACTAGTCTCTGAACGTAAAATTTGTTGGAATTTAATCATCTAAGCAATAGAAAGCAAAAAGTAAGCAAATTACAAAAACAAAAGTAAGCATATTTATGCTTTATTTTCTTTCAAGGAAGCAAAGATGGTGCTATTCTTGTTTGGCACGGTTGTATAGGACAAAACATGTCTCAGAAAAAAAGTGTGCTTTTCCAGCAACTATTACCAGTTATCAAAGAGTATCAGCAATCGGGTTTTACCCATGAAAAAATTGTTGAATTACTAAAAGATCAACATGATCTAAATTTGGTAACGGTTAAAACATTTAAAAGTTATTTATACCGATATGCAAAAGTGAACCCAGCTATGTCTAAAAATACTGCTACTCTCCAATCCATGCCAACTTCTCGGGAAATTAAGAAATCATCGAAGCTTGAGCATGTTTGCTATGACATTCGCGGACCTGTATTACGAGCCGCCAATGAAATGGAAGAGCAAGGACATAAAATCATTAAGCTAAATATCGGCAACCCTGCTCCATTTGGTTTTGAAGCACCACAAGAAATTATTAATGACGTTGCTTTAAACCTACCAAATGCAATTGGCTATGTTGACTCAAAAGGTATCTTCCCTGCACGTAAAGCGATCTGCCAGTACTACCAACAAAAAGGTATCTTAAATATGCACGTTAATGACGTGTATATCGGTAACGGCGTGTCTGAACTTATTGTAATGGCTATGCAAGGTCTACTTGATGATGGCGATGAAATGCTAATTCCAATGCCGGACTATCCGCTTTGGACAGCAGCCGTTAATCTTTCGAGTGGTACTGCTATTCACTATAAATGTGATGAAGAAAATAGTTGGTATCCAGATATTGCCGATATTGAAAGTAAAATTACTTCAAATACCCGTGGTATTGTGATTATTAACCCGAACAACCCAACTGGCTCGGTATATCCACGCCACGTGCTTGAACAAATTGTGGCTCTTGCCAAGAAATACGATTTAATTTTATTTGCTGACGAAATTTACGACAAAATTGTTTATGACGGAATTGAGCACGTTTCGGTTGCCTCTTTAGCTGGCGATCAGTTATGTATTTCGTTCAATGGTTTATCAAAAGCTTATCGTATTGCTGGTTTCCGCTCAGGTTGGATGGCAATCACAGGCGATAGAAGTCGTGCGGCAGACTATATTGAAGGCTTAGATATGTTAGCTTCTATGCGTTTATGCGCAAACGTACAAGCTCAATATGCAATTCAAACTGCGCTTGGCGGCTATCAATCCATTAATGACTTAATCCGCCCGGGTGGTCGTCTATATGAACAGCGCAATATCGCATGGGAAATGTTAAATGAAATTCCTGGGGTAAGCTGTGTAAAACCAGAAGGTGCAATGTATTGTTTCCCACGACTTGATCCTAATATTTACCCAATCGAAGACGACGAAAAGCTAATGTTAGATTTACTTCGTGCCGAAAAAGTACTTTTGGTACAAGGAACGGGATTTAACTGGCCAACACCAGATCATTTCCGGGTTGTTTTCTTACCTGCAGAAAATGAATTACGCGAAGCAATTGGTCGCTTAGGTCGTTTCTTAGCAAATCGCCGTTAAAAAATGCATAATTAAAAAAGGCATCTTAATTAGATGCCTTTTTTATTTTTATACCATTTATGCAGGTAGTTAAAAACTTAACCACTTCATTTTAAGCATACTTGAAAAATAACTTAGTATGTTGATTCAAATATGTTTTTAATAAAACAAATTCATTCTAGTCTCTTCTTAAAAAGAAAATAATATTTTTTACCATTCGATTAAATTCTTATATTTTTCCTGTATTTCCCTTCTCGCTATTATGCAAAAAATGCATGAGTTGATATTTTTTTGCATTTCACACTGCTTCAAAATCGAGCAACAATCCCTTTCCATAACAACATCACCATATTCGATTCGGTTAACACTGATGCAGATTTAGGAAGATGAAATCAGTTAACGGACCGAACTGAACTTACAAGGAAAGCTTTTCAATCATCTCTAGCCCATCTAAAAGATGATTGAACCCAAAGGATAGAGGTTCATATGAAGCAAAAGAAATTGCTCAAGTATATTGTGGTTGCTATTTTATTAGGAGTATTGACAGGTTGGATCTGTCACCACTTCTTTAATGAAGGTGAGCAACTGAAGCAAATCGCTTCTTATTTCAATATCGTCACAGATATCTTTTTACGTCTCATCAAAATGATTATTGCACCACTGGTATTTGCCACAATTGTGTCTGGCATTGTATCTATGGGTAAATCAACTTCTATTGGTAGTATCACGCTTAAGTCAATGACTTGGTTTATTACTGCGTCATTTGTATCGCTTGCAATCGGTATGGGTTTAGTCAATTTTTTTCAACCCGGCGCGGCATTAAATTTAGTATTACCAACAGCTCAAGAACTCAGTAGCGCTTCTCTCCCAGCGACTACTGGCTTTACACTACAGTCATTTTTAAGCCATGTTTTTCCACGCAGTATTGCAGAAGCCATGGCGAACAATGATATTTTACAAGTGCTTGTTTTTGCTATTTTCTTTGGTTCAGCACTCGCATATGTCAATCAGGGTAAAGAAAAAGACTCCGTTATTATTCGTCTAACAGATGAACTCAGTAAAATTATGTTCCGTATTACTGATTACGTCATGAAATTTGCACCTATAGCAGTTTTTGCAGCAATTGCTTCTGCAATTACAGTACAAGGTTTAGGATTAATTGTTGACTACGGAATTTTAATTGCAGAATTCTACTTTGGGCTTTTATTACTCTGGGTTGTTTTATTCTCGGTGGGTGCAATCGTACTGAAAAAAGATATCTTCCGTTTAGGCAAGTTAATTCGTGAGCCTGTAACCCTTGCTTTTGCTACAGCTTCTAGTGAATCAGCTTATCCTAAAGTTATGGACGCCCTAAATAAGTTCGGTGTGCCTAAAAAAGTGACGAGCTTCGTTTTACCTTTAGGTTATTCATTTAATCTTGATGGTTCAATGATGTATACCACCTTTGCGGTACTCTTTATTGCTCAGGCTTACCACATTGATTTGAGCTTTACCCAGCAAATCTTAATTTTGTTAACTCTTATGGTAACAAGTAAAGGTATTGCAGGTGTTTCGAGAGCTTCTATTGTTGTAATTTCAGCAACACTCACGATGTTCCATTTGCCTGAAGCTGGCATTTTGTTATTGCTTGGAATTGACCAATTCTTAGATATGGGCCGCACCGCTACAAATGTGGTTGGTAATAGTATTGCTACCGCAGTTGTGGCAAAACTTGAAGGTGACAAAGTTGCTGATATTGAAGAGTCGCCAGAACCTGTATTAATTAAAACAACACAAGAACAAACGATCGCTTAAGTTTCTCTTTTCTCCCACTCTCCCAACTAAAGAGCAATTTTATATGACCAATAAAATTGCTCTTTTTTTATTCTAAAATTAAACAATAAAAATTTACCGACATTTTTATATTAAATAATGAACTCAATAATAGGTTTTAGTTCCTATTAAATTTCTTAATTTTAAACCTTAAAAAAAGAATAAAAACCAAACAATCAAAATTTATATTTTTAAAAATATAGATCAAATGCTTACTTTTTAATTCAATTTATTGTTTATTATTTATATTAAATAACTGAAATTATTATTGAGTTTAACTATATGAATTTTAATATTATTTATAATTTCAACTATAACAATAAAAATCAACAATATAAAATTATCATCTGGTAAATAAAACTTTAAAACCACCTATTATTTTTTATTTTTATAATAATAAAAAAGTCATTTGTAATCTTTATATAAAAAAGTGAAAAAAGAGAGATAAATTAGAAAAACTTAATAGATTTTTTATTTTTTTCATGATATTTATTAGCGCTGAATAAGAGCAATGACTAAATGATTGTTGTTGAAACAAAATGATATTCAGGGATGCTTCTTATTCAAATAAGTTGCGAATATGTTTTACATGGTATGTATTTTGCTTAGGAAAAGCAGGCGTATTCAGCAAACTTCTACTTCGTCACTTCATAAGGATATTTTCGATGTTGACTAAAACTGTTAAATCTTTCGGTTTAGCTATGGGCTTATTGGCCTGCTCTCTCCCTCTTTACGCAAAAAACAACGTTGTTGTCGTTGCTACTGGCGGTACAATCGCTGGTGCTGGTGCAAGCTCAGCAAATAGTGCAACTTACACAGCAGCAAAAGTTCCAGTTGATGCTTTAATCAATGCAGTGCCACAAATCAAAGATTTGGCAAATGTGAGTGGTATTCAAGCATTACAGGTTGCTTCTGAAAGTATTACTGACAAGGAATTATTACAAATTGCTCGTCAAGTAAACGACCTTGTTAAAAAGCCATCTGTTAATGGTGTGGTAATTACTCACGGTACAGATACTTTAGAAGAAACAGCATTTTTCTTAAATCTTGTTGTTCACACTGACAAGCCAATTGTTGTTGTTGGTTCTATGCGTCCTTCAACTGCACTTTCAGCAGATGGACCACTTAACCTTTATAGCGCAGTTGCTTTAGCAGCTTCTGATGAAGCAAAAAATAAAGGCGTAATGGTTCTCATGAACGACTCTATTTTTGCTGCACGTGATGTAACTAAAGGCATTAACATTCATACAAATGCTTTTGTTAGCCAATGGGGTGCTTTAGGTACATTAGTTGAAGGTAAACCATACTGGTTCAGACAGTCTGTTAAACGTTTTACAAATGCTTCAGAATTTAATATTGAAAATATTAAAGGTGATGCACTTCCACTCGTACAAATCGTTTACGGTTCAGACTCTATGCTTCCTGACGCTTATGAAGCATATGCAAAAGCTGGCGCTAAAGCGATTATCCATGCAGGTACAGGTAACGGTTCTGTTGCGAACTATATTGTTCCAACTTTACAAAAACTTCATGATAAAGACGGTATTCAAATTATCCGTTCATCACGTGTACCACAAGGTTTCGTATTACGTAATGCTGAACAACCTGACGATAAATATGGTTGGGTAGCTGCTCATGACTTAAACCCACAAAAAGCACGTCTTCTTGCAGCTTTAGCTCTTACTAAGACGAATGATGCTAAAGAAATTCAACGCATGTTCTGGCAGTACTAAATTTTTCAACCAGCCCAAATCAGTTTGGGCTGGTTCTTTTCTCCTGCTTCAAAAGACGCAACATCTTTGATCAATCCTCTACTTTCGTGTTCTCAACATTCTGTTTAAATACTAAAATCCATAACAGTTGCCAAAATATTAAGCATTTCGTTTGAACTTTGCGTGTTAAACTATGCTTCGGTCGCATTAAGGATTGGTTTATGCAGTTTGTTCATCTCGGTATTTACACAGAATTTTCGATTACAGAGTCGATTGTTCGCATACCCGACTTGGTCAAGGCTGCTGTAAAGGATGAAATGCCTGCGCTGGCACTTACCGACTTATCTAACCTTCATGCTGCTGTAAAGTTTTATAACTCTTGCCTCAAGAAAGGTATTAAGCCTATTTTGGGTAGCACAATCCGTCTTAATGATGCCCAGCATCGTGCAACTTTGCTTGCAATGAGCGATATCGGATGGAAAGGACTGACTGAAATTGTTTCGCGTGGCTTTATTGAAGGTCAGCAACTCAGTATTCCTTGTGTACAAAAAGAATGGGTTCTAGAGCAGCATCAAGATATTATTGTTTTACTTGGCCAACATAGTGATGTTGGGCAAATGCTTTGCTCATCTAATCCGCAAAAAGCAGAACCCTTACTTGAAGAATGGATCGAAAAGTTTGGCAATCGAGTTTATCTTGCTTTAACACGTACTGATCGTGCCGGTGAAGAAGATTTTATTCAAGAAGCTGCCAAGTTAGCAGCTAAATATAATATTGGGGTAGTTGCCCACAACGATGTGCACTTTGTTGAAAAAGAAGATTTCGAAGCACATGAAGCACGTGTATGTATTGCAGATGGTTATGTTTTAGCAGATGACCGACGTCCACGTTTGTATAGTCCTGAACAGCATTTCAAAACTTCAGATGAAATGATTGAGCTGTTTTCAGATATCCCGAGTGCTATTGAAAACACCTATCATATTGCTAAACGCTGTAATGTCAGCTTAAAACTCGGCACTTATTTCTTACCTGAGTATCCAATTCCTGATGGTTTTACCATCGACACCTATTTTGAACACTTATCAAAAGAGGGTTTGGAAGAGCGTTTAAACTATCTCTACCCAGTTGAAAAACGTGGTGAAGATTGGCCTGAAATTCGTAAGCCATATGATGAGCGAATTGATTATGAAGTCGGAATCATTCTTAAAATGGGATTCCCTGGCTACTTCCTCATCGTCATGGATTTCATTCAATGGGCCAAAAATAATGGCGTCCCTGTAGGGCCAGGCCGTGGTTCTGGTGCTGGTTCATTGGTTGCATATAGCTTAAAAATTACCGACCTTGACCCTCTTCGTTATGACTTGCTCTTTGAACGTTTCTTAAACCCAGAACGTGTATCGATGCCCGACTTTGACGTCGATTTCTGTATCGCAGGTCGTGACCGTGTTATTGACTACGTATCACGTACTTATGGACGTGAAGCAGTTTCTCAGATTGCAACTTTCGGTACCATGGCTGCAAAAGGTGCGATTCGTGACGTTGCCCGTGTCTTAGGTAAGTCTTATGGTCTAGCTGACCGTATTTCAAAAATGGTTCCAACTAAACCACTCGGTGTAGATTTAGCAACCGCTATTGAGATGGAACCTCAGCTTAAAGATATCGTTACCAACCCTTCAAATCCAGATAATGATGATGCCAGTGAAATTTGGGAAATGGCATTAAAATTAGAAGGTATTACTCGAAATACAGGTAAACATGCCGGTGGTGTTGTTATTGCGCCAGGTAAAATTACTGACTTCTCTGCAGTACTTTGTGATGCAGACGGTACGAACCGTGTAGCTCAATACGATAAAGATGACGTAGAAGCTGCAGGTCTCGTAAAATTCGACTTCTTGGGCTTACGTAACTTAACGGTTATTGAAGATGCAATTCAAAATATTAATAAAAACCGTGGCAATGACCCTTTAAACATTTCACACGTCCCTCTTGACGACCCTAAAGCTTACTCTGTCTTTGCCGATGCAAATACAACCGCGGTATTCCAGTTTGAATCCGTCGGTATGAAGCGAATGCTTAAAGAAGCACGTCCAAGTAAATTCGAAGAAATTATTGCGTTCGTGTCTTTGTATCGTCCGGGCCCGATGGACCTGATTCCTGACTTTATTCACCGTATGCATGGTGGAGATTTTGAATATCTTCATCCATTGCTGGAAGGCGTATTAGAGCCAACCTACGGGATTATGGTTTACCAAGAACAGGTAATGCAAACTGCACAGATTTGTGCGGGTTATACACTCGGTGGCGCTGACTTACTTCGCCGTGCAATGGGTAAAAAGAAACCTGAAGAAATGGTGAAACAACGCCAAATCTTCCTTGAAGGTGCTGGACAAAAAGGCATTGACGAAAGCACAGCCAACCATATCTTTGACTATATGGAAAAGTTCGCAGGCTATGGTTTCAACAAATCTCACGCAGCTGCTTATGCCCTTGTTGCATACCATACAGCATGGTTAAAAGCTCATTATCCTGCCGAATTTATGGCAGCGGTAATGTCATCGGAAATGCAGAACACTGACAGTGTCGTATTTTTGATTGATGACTGTCGAAATAACGGACTTGAGGTCTTACCTCCGTCAGTTAACATGTCAACTTATCATTTCCATGCCAGTGATGATAAAACCATCGTTTATGGTTTAGGTGCAATTAAAGGTGTTGGTGAACAGGCAATGCAGTCTGTTATTGACTCACGTCGTCAACAAGGGCCTTATACTGACCTATTCGACTTCTGCCACCGTATTGATTTGAAAAAAATCAATAAACGAACTTTAGAAGCACTTATCCGTGCTGGTGCGCTTGATTGTTTAGGTATTGAACGTTCAAGTTTAATGGCTCAATTGCCTGAAGCCGTACAAGCCGCTGAACAGGCACGTAGTAACCGTGAAAGCGGTATTATGGATTTATTTGGTGAAGTTGAAGAAGTTCAACGTAAACCAGCTAAACCTGTTAAGCCATGGAGTGATGAGGTTCGTCTTAAAGGCGAAAAAGATACACTTGGTTTGTATTTAACAGGTCACCCAATTGATGTGTACCGCCAAGAACTCAAAGCCTTTATTCCTGCAAAACTTAATGAAATTACCGCAACTCGCCGCGGTGTAACGACAGTTTATGCAGGACTCGTCCTTGACGTAGCGAATTTCCCGAACCGTGTTGTTATCGTACTTGATGACGGAACGGCACGTATTGAAGTCAGCTGTAACCACGAACGTTTCCAGCGCTTTAAAGATATTATTCAAGTTGAGCGTGTAGTTGTCTTTGAAGGCGAGATTTATGAGCGTGAAGGCTTTGATCGTCCAATGGGACGTCTGAACAAAGCATTTAGCTTAAATGAAATCAGACAAAAACGTGCCAATAGTATTCAAATCAAATTAACTAATGATTTAATGCAACCAAGTTTGGCAAAAGATCTACAAAATATCTTATTGCCTTATTGTAATGTTGATATGCATCAGCATATTGCAATACATTTACAGATTGACCAACCCTATGCTCAAGCTGAGCTTCAGCTTGGGCCGCAGTGGAAAGTCGCACCTTTAGATGAACTACTTGCCAAACTAAGAGATTACTTTGGTAAAGATAATATTCATATTGAATATCAGGTAAAATCTAAGGCAGCTAAAGCAGCAGAACCTGTTCGTCCACAACCTGTTGCCTCACCTCCTGTGGACATGACTATTGATGATGCGTTGGATTCATACCAAAGCGAAGTTTCTCAATATTCGTAATTTCTGGAAATCTTATGAGTTTGTTTGACGACACCGCCGTGTCACAACAATTAGCACAAGTGCGTATTGTCATGGTCAATACCACTTTACCAGCTAATATTGGCAGTGCTTTACGCGCAATGAAAACAATGGGCTTGAGTAAGTTAGTTCTGGTTTCACCAAAAACCTATCCACATCCAGATATTCAGGCGCTTGCTGCTGGTGCACAAGATTTATTAGAACAAGTTGAAATTGTTGAAACACTCGAAGACGCCATTAAAGACTGTCATTTAGTTTTTGGAACGAGTGCGCGAAGTCGTACTATTCCATGGCCTTTGCTTGACGTGCGCCCTGCTTCAAAAGAAGCAATTAAGGCAGCTTCACAAGGTCAACAGATTGCGATCGTTTTTGGACGTGAAGACCGCGGTTTAACCAATGAAGAATTGGCGTTAGCAAACTATCACCTTACTATTCCTGTAAACTCAAACTATGGTGTACTTAACGTTGCTCAAGCGATTCAAGTCGTATGTTATGAACTTCGCATGTCGGTATTAGAGCAAAAAGAATCAGTTTCTGATGATGGGCAAATGCCACTTGCTCAAGGTCAAAGCATGCAGTGGGATGAGCCTTTAGTCACTCAGCAGCAAATGGAAGAGTTTTATCCTCATTTGGAAAAAATGCTCACTGAAATTGAATTTTTAGATCCAGAAAATCCACGTTTATTACCTTTACGCTTGCGTCGTTTATTTGGTCGTATACAATTAGATCGTATGGAATATCATTTACTTCGCGGTATTTTTAGTCGTGTTCAAGCCCTCACAGGCGGCAAATGGAAAAAAGCATCATCGGACAAGGAGGATCAATCCAATGCTTAAACAGCTTAAAGAAGATATACAGGCTGTATTCGCGCGAGATCCTGCTGCACGAAATACACTCGAAGTACTTACCACTTACCCAGGTATACACGCTTTACTTTTGCATAGACTTGCACACGAATTGTGGAAAAAAGATTGCAAAGGTACTGCCCGTTTTGTTTCGTCATTTAGCCGTTTTGCAACCGGTATTGAAATTCATCCCGGTGCTAAAATCGGCAAACGCTTCTTTATCGATCATGGTATGGGCGTTGTGATTGGTGAAACTGCTGAAATTGGTGATGATGTAACGCTATACCACGGTGTTACTCTAGGTGGTACTACATGGAATAAAGGCAAACGCCATCCAACCTTAGAAGATGGTGTAGTTGTAGGTGCCGGTGCGAAAATATTAGGACCGTTTACAGTTGGTAAAGGTGCTAAAGTCGGTTCAAATGCAGTGGTGACAAAAGCGGTACCCGCTGGTGTAACAGCAGTTGGAAACCCTGCTCGCTATATTTATAAAGATGCCGACAAAACTAAAGATAAAGATGAAGAGCGCCGCCGTGATTATGCACAAAGTATCGGTTTTGCTCCGTATGCGACTACCGCTGATCAATCTGACCCAATTTTAGAAGGAATGCGAGTTTTACTTGACCGTATTCAACATAATGAAACGCGTATGAATAATTTGTGCCAACGCTTATCCGAACTTGACCCCACTTTCAAAAAAGAAAGCCAAGATGAACAGCCTTTTAGTGATGAAGAGCTAAAAATTCTTGAAGAAGTTCGTCGTGAATGCGGTGCACAAAACAAGACATCAAAAACGTAATATTCTTGATTCATAATGTAACACGCTTACCCTTGCATGTGGGTTTAGCTTTTCCTAGACTTAGCTGTACCAAATCTGACTTTACTAAAATGAACGGAAGATCCTATGAATTTTAAGCCATTGGCGTATTTAATCCTTGCAACTTCTAGTTTAACAGCGTGTACAATGGCACCTGTAAAAGAACAAAAAATCGAACCTTTTGTTTTCAAGGAACCAGAGCTTACTCCTCCATTTTATGCATTAAATCCATTTAATTATGATGCTCCACCTGCGTTTGAAGTTGCTTTAAAAGATGCCGCAGCACAGCCTGTAACTAAAATGGTAGTCACTCGTCAGGACGATCCAACTAAATCGCTTACATTAGATACAAATAAACTGATTGTACCTACCATCAATAATTCACAACGTTCGATGAAGTATGCAGTTTTAGCTGGCGATAATGAAATTGACGTGACTGAAATTGATGACTTCTTACAGCTTGTTGAAGGTAAAGCTCGTCACTCCCCGCCTCGCTTTACTGATCGCCAAGAACGTAAAGGTTTTGAGAGCAAACTCAAAGAAGTAACTCAGCGTTTAGATACTTTAGCCGCTAATCCAAATGCTTCATTTGATATTTTAATTCGAGCATTTAAAGCAAGTGTACTTGCTCGTAACCTTGATTTAGGTACTGCCCATACCACTAGATCTTTAGAATATGCACAAAGACTTTTAAAAATTAGCCCAGATGATCCAGAAACTAATTTCTGGTTTGGTTTTGGTTTGTCTGAAGGTGGTGGTCAACGTGAAGCTATTCCATACTTAGACAAAGCCATTAAAGGTGATGTTCAAGAAGCATATTTAGCTGCTGCAAACAACTATATTGCAATGGAACAAAAGAAAAACGCGATTCAGACTCTAAAAAATTACAAGGTTAAATATCCTGACGAAGCTGAAGTTGCAGATCGTTTGATTCAAGAAATTGAAAAACAAGGTCGTTGGAATGTATGGCAAGTTTTAACAAACCCTGCTATGGCACCAGCTACTCCAACTGCACCAGCAAAAAAATAAGAGTATAAACTTACTAAAAAGGGCTGATTTGACAGCCCTTTTTTTATATTTGATCAATTGAAAAATACTTTAAAATTTGTATGATCTGCATATTACTGATCCACATATTTGACCATAATGTTTGTTAGAAAAAGAAACTCAGCGCTCTTCACGGTCATACTCCTCGGTTCAATTCTGAGTGGATGTCAGGTGGTAAATGTTAAGCAACAAGCCCTCAACGTCACTATTGCAAACGAACGTAATAGTATTCTCACCCAAGATAAATTGAGTGAAGCAAGTCTTAACGTTTCGTCTATGTCAGGACAAGAAGCCAAAACTTGTACAGATTCCCCTGATACCTGTGTTAATCAGCTTAAAAATCTTCCACAAATTTTAGATGAACAGCTTTTATCTGCCGCGAGTGAAATGTATCTGGCAAAAGCGATGGCTTTATCAGATTCTTCCGAGTGTAAAATTAGTCGGTTCACTAAGCACAAAGCCTCTGATGAACAAAAAGCTATTCAGAACAAATATGACGATTGCTTAGACCAACAATTGAGCTTACTCGATAAGAGCATTCGTTATAGTTATGCCTACTTATTTTCAACAAAACGTCAGCCGACCGATCGTATTTTTGATAATAGGCAAGTTCAAATACGGGACTTTTATAATCAAGCCATTGCTAAAATGGTGAGTATTTATGATCTAAGATACCCTAAAAAAAATGTGGTAGAACCACAAATCCATATTGGTAAGAGTGTCTACTCAATTGACTTTGAGTTTCATAGACAGTTAACTGGTCAAAAGTTAGAAAAATTAATTTCAAGTTATAACTTAAACTTTTCTGGTTTAAAAACTATCAACCGCCGTGATGGTTTCGGTTCTGAATTTGTGGCTGTTTTCCCAAGTTCAGAAAAAGAAGATATTAATGAATACATTTTAGACCCCCTCAATTACAGCTATAAAAATGGTGTGAATCCGAATATTCACCATGCACGTTATTTAGCAGCAACTATTGTTGCCGAACCTAAAAAAGCCAAAACTGTTGAAGAAATTATTAATGATCCAGAATTTGTAATCCGGGTTTATGATCCTTATCGAACAGATAATATTAATGTCGCTGGTAAGCAATACCCTTTAGCTGCCAACTTCTCGGCTCCTTATGGTTTATGGTTAGCTGAAAATAACTTAGGTGTAGCCGCTTATTTAAGCCTGATTGATCGTGATCAGCATTTAACCATGCCGCATTTATATATGCTCGAACCTTATAATCCAAACAAAAAAATTATTGTGTTGGTACATGGTTTAGCAAGTAGCCCTGAGGCATGGATTGCTCTTACTAACGATGTGATGGGCGATACAGTTTTAAGAGATAACTATCAGGTTTGGCAAGTTTTCTACTCGACCAATATGCCAATCTTAGAAAGTCGATTCCAAATTTATGCACTATTAAAACAAGCGTTCGGTTCGTTAAACCCAAGTGATCCTGCTGCACATGATGCCGTGCTTGTGGGACATAGTATGGGAGGTATTATTAGCCGTTTACTGGTCAGTGATGGTGATATTACTCAACCAGCTTTGAAGCTAATGACTGTACGTCAACAGAACCGCTTCAAAAAACATCCTATGGTGACTGAACGATTGCAAATGCATTCAATTGCTAACTTTGATCGCGCAATTTTCTTAGCATCACCTCACAGAGGTACAGATTATGCAGATCGATGGTTTACTTTAGCTGCTCGTAAAATTATTCGTTTGCCGGGAGCTTTTTTATCTGCTGTAGCGACATCACTAACCACTGAAAACCTAGATGTTAAAGATTTCTTGAATAACATTGATAATGGTCTGATTCAAAATGGACCAAGTGACTTAAGCCATCAATCTAAGTTTATGGAACTCACTGAAAATATTAATCCACATCAAGGCTTAGTCTTCCATTCAATTATGGGTAACATTACTAAAAGCGATGATCCAAATGTCATTACCGATGGTATTGTTCCTTATAAGAGCGCTCACTTAGAAGGTGCAAAGTCTGAGAAAGTACTTCCGGGTGGACACTCTATTCAGTTAACACCTCAAGCTGTACTAGAACTACGTCGTATTTTACGAGAGCATTTAGTTGAACATGGTTTGTATAAACCATAAAAAATAAAAAAGAGCCAAAGGTGATCCTTTGGCTCTTTTGTTTTGAGACTAAATATTACTGCCCAGAACGGATGATGTAATCAAACGCAGAGAGTGATGCTTTAGCGCCTTCACCTGTGGCAATAATGATTTGTTTGTAAGGCACAGTTGTACAGTCACCTGCAGCGAATACACCTTTCACATTGGTTTCATTGCGGCCATTGACAATAATCTCGCCACGATTAGTTAACTCAACTTCACTTTCTTTCAAGAAGTCAGTGTTTGGTAATAAACCAATCTGTACAAAGATTCCTGCAAGCTCGACCACATGCTCTTCATCAGTCGCACGGTCTTTATATTTAAGACCAGTCACTTGTGAACCATCACCCAATACTTCTGTGCTTAAGGCATTCATAATTACTGTGGTGTTTGGCAAGCTATGCAATTTGTTTTGCAACACTTGGTCTGCACGAAGTTTAGTGTCAAACTCAACCAGAGTGACATGCTCAACAATACCTGCAAGGTCAATCGCCGCTTCAACACCTGAGTTACCACCACCAATCACGGCAACACGTTTACCTTTGAACAGTGGACCATCACAGTGCGGACAGTACGCTACACCACGGGTACGGTATTCAGCTTCACCCGGTACATTCATTTCTCTCCAACGTGCACCTGTAGAAAGGATCACGGTTTTCGATTCAAGTTTTGCACCGTTTTCAAGTTCAACTTCAACCAGACCATTTGCAGTTTGGTTGGCACCCGTGATTTTGCTAACACGTTGCAGATTCATGATATCAACATCATATTCACGAACATGTGCTTCCATCTCGGCAGCAAACTTAGGACCTTGAGTCTTTTGCACAGAAGTGAAGTTTTCAATATCCATGGTATCCATAACCTGACCACCGAAGCGTTCAGCTACGATACCAGTGTTAATACCTTTACGTGCTGCATAGATGGCTGCTGTTGCACCTGCAGGTCCACCGCCAATCACCAATACATCAAACGCATCTTTGGCATTGAGTGCTGCTGCGTCTTTTTCAGCAGAGTTGGTGTCAAGCTTTGCCACAATCTCTTCAAGCGTCATACGACCTTGACCGATGTGTTCATTGTCTTGGAACACCATTGGCACAGCCATGATTTTGCGTTGTTCCACTTCGTCTTGGAAGAAAGCACCATCAATCATGGTTGCTGTGGTGTTCGGGTTATAAATGGCAATCAGGTTAAGCGCCTGTACCACGTCCGGACAGTTATGACAGCTAAGTGATACGAATACATCAAAGTTAGCTTTGAGGTTTAAACCTTTAATTTGATTTAAAATCTCATCCGACACTTTAGGTGCATAGCCAGACACTTGTAACAGAGCCAAGATCAAAGATGTAAACTCATGTCCCATTGGTAAGCCTGCAAAGAACACACGAGGCTGTTCACCTGCTTTAGCCACACCAAAGCTTGGACGACGTGTATTGTTACCGTCAAAACGTGCAGTCACTTTGTCAGAAAGCTCAGCGATTTCAGTTACTAATTCTTTAATTTGGGCAGCTTTATCTGATTCATCTAAAGCAGCAACTAATTCGATTGGACTTTCTAAACGTTCTAGGTAAGCTTTTAATTGAGTTTTAATGTTTTGATCTAACATCTGTTTTTACTCCAATGCATCCAAATTCTTTCAATAGATGCATAGTACGTGAAAACAATGAATAGGTAAAACAGTATGTTTTTATGTATTTGATCGGTTTTTT
>NZ_JFXL01000022.1:0-55829 GCF_000588255.1 Acinetobacter sp. 1424608 | reverse complement strand
CTTTGTAGATTTATGAATCGATTGATGCTTTATATACAACTGCTTGGGTGTTGTATAGTCAAGCCTCACGAGCAATTAGTATTGGTCAGCTTCACATATCACTATGCTTCCACATCCAACCTATCAACGTCCTAGTCTCGAACGGCTCTTTAGAGGAATAAATTCCTAGGGAAATCTTATCTTGAGGTAGGCTTCCCGCTTAGATGCTTTCAGCGGTTATCCCTTCCGAACATAGCTACCCGGCGATGCGACTGGCGTCACAACCGGTACACCAGAGGTTCGTCCACTCTGGTCCTCTCGTACTAGGAGCAGATCCTCTCAAATTTCCAGCGCCCACGGTAGATAGGGACCGAACTGTCTCACGACGTTCTAAACCCAGCTCGCGTACCTCTTTAAATGGCGAACAGCCATACCCTTGGGACCTGCTTCAGCCCCAGGATGAGATGAGCCGACATCGAGGTGCCAAACACCGCCGTCGATATGAACTCTTGGGCGGTATCAGCCTGTTATCCCCAGAGTACCTTTTATCCGTTGAGCGATGGCCCTTCCATACAGAACCACCGGATCACTAAGACCTACTTTCGTACCTGCTCGACTTGTGGGTCTCGCAGTTAAGCGCGCTTTTGCCTTTATACTCTACGCGTGATTTCCGACCACGCTGAGCGCACCTTCGTACTCCTCCGTTACTCTTTAGGAGGAGACCGCCCCAGTCAAACTACCCACCAGACACGGTCCTCGTCCCGGATAACGGGACAGAGTTAGAACCTCAACATTACCAGGGTGGTATTTCAAGGACGGCTCCATTGGAACTAGCGTTCCAACTTCAAAGCCTCCCACCTATCCTACACAAGTAAGGTCAAAGTTCAGTGTCAAGCTGCAGTAAAGGTTCACGGGGTCTTTCCGTCTAGCCGCGGGTACACTGCATCTTCACAGCGATTTCGATTTCACTGAGCCTCTGCTGGAGACAGCGCCGCCATCATTATGCCATTCGTGCAGGTCGGAACTTACCCGACAAGGAATTTCGCTACCTTAGGACCGTTATAGTTACGGCCGCCGTTTACTGGGGCTTCGATCAAGAGCTTCGCTTACGCTAACCCCATCAATTAACCTTCCAGCACCGGGCAGGCATCACACCCTATACGTCCACTTTCGTGTTTGCAGAGTGCTATGTTTTTAATAAACAGTTGCAGCGGCCTGGTTTCTGCGGCTGTCATCAGCTCAGGAAGCAAGTTCCATCACCAACAACAGCGTACCTTCTCCCGAAGTTACGGTACCATTTTGCCTAGTTCCTTCAGCAGAGTTCTCTCAAGCGCCTTGGTCTACTCGACCTGACCACCTGTGTCGGTTTCGGGTACGATTCCTGTGTAACTGAAGCTTAGAGACTTTTCCTGGAAGCATGGTATCAGCCACTTCGCTGTACAAGTACAGCTTGCTATCGGATCTCAGTATAGAGTACCCCGGATTTGCCTAAGATACATACCTACATCCTTCCACCTGGACAACCAACGCCAGGCTGACTTAACCTTCTCCGTCCTCTCATCGCATTACACAGAAGTATTGGAATATTAACCAATTTCCCATCGACTACGCCTTTCGGCCTCGCCTTAGGGGTCGACTCACCCAGCCCCGATTAACGTTGGACTGGAACCCTTGGTCTTTCGGCGAACGGGTTTTTCACCCGTTTTGTCGTTACTCACGTCAGCATTCGCACTTCTGATACCTCCAGCATACTTCTCAATACACCTTCATCGGCTTACAGAACGCTCCCCTACCACTTGACTAATGTCAAATCCGCAGCTTCGGCACATAGTTTTAGCCCCGTTACATCTTCCGCGCAGGCCGACTCGACTAGTGAGCTATTACGCTTTCTTTAAAGGGTGGCTGCTTCTAAGCCAACCTCCTAGCTGTCTATGCCTTCCCACATCGTTTCCCACTTAACTATGATTTTGGGGCCTTAGCTGGCGGTCTGGATTGTTTTCCTCTTGACTACGGACGTTAGCACCCGCAGTCTGTCTCCCGGATAGTACTCATAGGTATTCGGAGTTTGCATCGGTTTGGTAAGTCGGGATGACCCCCTAGCCGAAACAGTGCTCTACCCCCTATGGTATTCGTCCGAGGCGCTACCTAAATAGCTTTCGGGGAGAACCAGCTATCACCAGGCTTGATTAGCCTTTCACCCCTATCCACAAGTCATCCCCTGGCTTTTCAACGACAGTGGGTTCGGTCCTCCAGTTAGTGTTACCCAACCTTCAACCTGCTCATGGATAGATCGCCTGGTTTCGGGTCTATACCCAGCAACTAAACGCCCTATTAAGACTCGATTTCTCTACGGCTCCCCTATACGGTTAACCTCGCTACTGAATATAAGTCGCTGACCCATTATACAAAAGGTACGCAGTCACACCACGAAGGTGCTCCCACTGCTTGTATGCATGCGGTTTCAGGATCTATTTCACTCCCCTCACAGGGGTTCTTTTCGCCTTTCCCTCACGGTACTGGTTCACTATCGGTCAGTCAGGAGTATTTAGCCTTGGAGGATGGTCCCCCCATATTCAGACAAGGTTTCACGTGCCTCGCCCTACTCGTCATCATTATGTGTGCCCTTTCGTGTACGGGAATATCACCCTCTACGTTCGCACTTCCCAGAGCGTTCCACTAAAACACACATAACTTAATGGGCTGATCCCCGTTCGCTCGCCGCTACTGAGGGAATCTCAATTGATTTCTTTTCCTAAGGGTACTGAGATGTTTCACTTCCCCTCGTTCGCCTTGCAACACTATGTATTCATGTTGCAATACCTACCTTAAAGTAGGTGGGTTCCCCCATTCAGACATCTCCGGATCAAAGGATATTTGCCGCCTCCCCGGAGCTTTTCGCAGGCTATCACGTCTTTCATCGCCTCTGACTGCCAAGGCATCCACCACATGCACTTAATTACTTGACTATACAACCCCAAACAGTCGACGTTACCTACAAGTTAGTAACTTCAACATTTCAGTTTAGAGCACTGTGTATTTAAACACTGTACAGCTTCAATCTAAATTCATATACCAAAACGCTTGATTCAGTTAATTTGCTAGTTCTCAATTCATTCAGATTAATTGCTTAATCTAAACTCTTGAGTGAACAATTTATTTCAGACTCAATTTTGCCAATCTGTTAATGAATAAACACGCCTTCGTCAGGTCATGCTTAATACCGTGATACTTAAATCACAGAAGTTAATAAACCAAGACCGAAATCTCTATTTACTAATTTCTGTAATCCGAACTTATCTTAAGTTCTGGTGGAGACTAGGAGAGTCGAACTCCTGACCTCCTGCGTGCAAAGCAGGCGCTCTACCAACTAAGCTAAGTCCCCAGCTTACATCATCAGTCATGTATCTTTTATCTATAACTTTAACCAGTCAAAGTCATGGTGGGTCTGACAAGACTTGAACTTGTGACCCCACGCTTATCAAGCGTGTGCTCTAACCAACTGAGCTACAGACCCTCAGATACATCTATGAAGAACAACTTGTTGTGGATTCTTACCAATCGTCAATCTTTCGTTAAGGAGGTGATCCAGCCGCAGGTTCCCCTACGGCTACCTTGTTACGACTTCACCCCAGTCATCGGCCACACCGTGGTAACCGCCCTCTTTGCAGTTAGGCTAGCTACTTCTGGTGCAACAAACTCCCATGGTGTGACGGGCGGTGTGTACAAGGCCCGGGAACGTATTCACCGCGGCATTCTGATCCGCGATTACTAGCGATTCCGACTTCATGGAGTCGAGTTGCAGACTCCAATCCGGACTACGATCGGCTTTTTGAGATTAGCATCACATCGCTGTGTAGCAACCCTTTGTACCGACCATTGTAGCACGTGTGTAGCCCTGGCCGTAAGGGCCATGATGACTTGACGTCGTCCCCGCCTTCCTCCAGTTTGTCACTGGCAGTATCCTTAAAGTTCCCGACATTACTCGCTGGCAAATAAGGAAAAGGGTTGCGCTCGTTGCGGGACTTAACCCAACATCTCACGACACGAGCTGACGACAGCCATGCAGCACCTGTATGTAAGTTCCCGAAGGCACCAATCCATCTCTGGAAAGTTCTTACTATGTCAAGGCCAGGTAAGGTTCTTCGCGTTGCATCGAATTAAACCACATGCTCCACCGCTTGTGCGGGCCCCCGTCAATTCATTTGAGTTTTAGTCTTGCGACCGTACTCCCCAGGCGGTCTACTTATCGCGTTAGCTGCGCCACTAAAGCCTCAAAGGCCCCAACGGCTAGTAGACATCGTTTACGGCATGGACTACCAGGGTATCTAATCCTGTTTGCTCCCCATGCTTTCGCACCTCAGCGTCAGTGTTAGGCCAGATGGCTGCCTTCGCCATCGGTATTCCTCCAGATCTCTACGCATTTCACCGCTACACCTGGAATTCTACCATCCTCTCCCACACTCTAGCTAACCAGTATCGAATGCAATTCCCAAGTTAAGCTCGGGGATTTCACATTTGACTTAATTAGCCGCCTACGCGCGCTTTACGCCCAGTAAATCCGATTAACGCTTGCACCCTCTGTATTACCGCGGCTGCTGGCACAGAGTTAGCCGGTGCTTATTCTGCGAGTAACGTCCACTATCTCTAGGTATTATCTAAAGTAGCCTCCTCCTCGCTTAAAGTGCTTTACAACCATAAGGCCTTCTTCACACACGCGGCATGGCTGGATCAGGCTTGCGCCCATTGTCCAATATTCCCCACTGCTGCCTCCCGTAGGAGTCTGGGCCGTGTCTCAGTCCCAGTGTGGCGGATCATCCTCTCAGACCCGCTACAGATCGTCGCCTTGGTAGGCCTTTACCCCACCAACTAGCTAATCCGACTTAGGCTCATCTATTAGCGCAAGGTCCGAAGATCCCCTGCTTTCTCCCGTAGGACGTATGCGGTATTAGCATCCCTTTCGAGATGTTGTCCCCCACTAATAGGCAGATTCCTAAGCATTACTCACCCGTCCGCCGCTAGGTCCAGTAGCAAGCTACCTTCCCCCGCTCGACTTGCATGTGTTAAGCCTGCCGCCAGCGTTCAATCTGAGCCATGATCAAACTCTTCAGTTAAAATCATTTTGCACCTTATTTATAGACAAGGTGCCAATTCTGGCTCATCAATTACTGACTTAAATTTCGCTCAAATAAACTTCGAGTAATTTAAACCAATCAATCAATGAAAATTATTTCGATTAATCAATCAGTAAAAATCCACACAAGTTGTTCTTCAATTCTCTTAATGATTTTTCTGCTCCTCGTCAGAGACAGATCCAACACAATACTAAGCTCTTATCTTAACCCTGTAAGCTAAGATATTCTCGTGTATCGCGTCGGGATGAGTGCATTATAGGGAAAAAAAACCGGTACGCAAGCACTTTTGTAAATATCCATGCTCGACCGGTTCTTTTTCAGTCAAATAAATTTAAAAAATAATTTAAGTTATTGATTTGTATATTTAATTTATTTTCCCGTTGTTTTGATCTTTATATCTACAATCTTTATAGGCTGTTTGGGTACGTTTTGATGCATGCCATAGTTTGATGTAGGAACCTGAACAATACGGTCTACTACATCCATTCCTTTTACGACCTTACCAAAAACGGCATATCCCGGATTTCCCGGTGAACGGTTAAGAAATTTATTATCTGCGACATTTATAAAAAATTGGCTAGTAGCTGAATCTGGATCTGATGTACGAGCCATCGCTAAAGTACCACGTGTATTTGCAATACCATTTCCTGCTTCGTTCTTAATAGGTGCTCGTGTTGTCTTTTCCTGCATATTTGCAGTCATGCCACCCCCTTGTGCCATAAAACCAGGAATCACACGATGAAAAATTGTTTCTTTATAAAAACCAGACTTTATATAGCTTTTAAAGTTATTCACACTAATCGGTGCTTTATCGTCATACAACTCTATTTCGATGTTGCCTAAATTTGTTTGCATTTCAACTAAGCTATTAGCCCATACTGAGTGACTACTTAGACCTAGACAAAACAACATCAATAACTTTTTCATATTTTCCTACAATAAGCTTTATAAAAAGATAATTATTAAATCTAATCGCCTACAGCGAAGAATTCTAGTGGCTATTTATTAAGAATTTTTAAGTCTATTTGTTTATTTAATCCATGTTCCACGTGAAACATGGATTATTGAATTTACTTAACTATTTTTATCCCAAAATTTTCTGAAGTTTTTACTAATTTCGATAGTATGACGTTTGGCTTTTCTAGAAATTGGAGTCAGGTTAATAAAACCATGAGTCTGTTCCGGAAACTCTTCATAATACATTTTTACGCCATTTTGTCTTAATTTATGACTATATATTTTCGCTTCATCATGTAAGACATCATGTCCAGCTGTAATCACAAAAGCTGGTGGATTTTTCTTTAGGTTGCCATAGGTGGGTGAAATAATTGGATCATCAAGTTCTACATTATGCTGAGTTGCATAATATTGTGTGACGTAATCAATATCGGTATTTGTTAAAACCAATCCTTCGTTATAGGCATAAAAAGAAGGATGTCTGCTTTTAAAATCTACTGTTGGATAGATAAGTAATTGTGCTTGTGGTGCATAAGCTTTATTTACTGATCTTTGCGCTACAACAGTACTAATATTTCCTCCTGCACTGTCCCCTGCAACCGCAATTCTATTTTTTAATATTTTTAATTGTCTGCGATTTTGATAAACCCATGCTAATGCATCTTCACATGACTGAATTAAATGTTGTGGTGAAACTTCCGGAGCAAGAGGATAGTCGATACTGAGGACCTGTACTTTTGCATATTTTGCTAATAAACGACAAACTTCATCATGAGTATCTAAACCACCTACAACAAAACCACCCCCGTGATAAAACACGATTAATGGCAGTTTCTTATTAGGGGCCGGATGATAATGTCTGGCAAAGATTGTGCCGCTTTGTAGTGGAAGACGAATATCTTCTACTGATTCAATATAAGTTGGTTTTTGACGTATGGCCTGCATTTGTGCATCAAACATTCTTCTTGATTGAATCGGATCAGAGCCAATGAAACCCACTCTTCCCTGTTTGATTTGCACAGCCATCATGCATTTCGTAAATGAATCGAGATCTGGGTATTGATAAGAATATCCTAAAATTTTAGCGAGAGACTCTTGGGCTAGTCGGGGTAACCTATCAAGTGCTCGAGCAGCAGGGCCTTGTCCCTTATCTAGCAATATTTGAATTTTTTGATTAAATGCTGTCATGCCTGTCTCCTTGAATCCCTCTTATCCTTCATATTTTCTACAGAATTCTTTGTTGTTTGACTATATTCGCATACAACTCATGCAATCAAGATACAAAGGTAAAAACCAATCTACGCTAATCTGATTTATAGCAAATGTCATTAACAAATCTGTCGATTAAAACAGGACTTTTTTGCCAATTATTGTTAACAGACAAAAAGAGGGACTGCTATGTCAGCAAAACTAGTTGTTACTATGTTAGCAACCAGTCTTTTAACTGTAGGCTGTGTTGCTTATCCAGATGATCCTTATTATCGTGGTGGCGGATATGGTTACCATGATCATGATCGTCGCTATGATCGTGATGATCAACGTCGATATAATGATTGGGAACGAAAACGTTGGGAAGAGCGTCAACGAGTATATGAACAACAACGTAAAGACATTCGTGAACAAGAAAAAAATCGTCGTGAATGGGAAAAAAGGCACCGTGATTGGGATAAAAAACGGGTAGAAAATCGAGATCATGATCGTCGAGATTATCGTCACGATGATTAAGCTCACTAAGATATAAAAAGCCCCAAAGAGATAAGTCTTCTGGGGCTTTTTTGAGGAATATAAATTCTCTCTAATTTATAGAAAAATGAGTAGCAGCTCATTTCATATATGTATCGGCATCATGAACATATATGTTCTATAAACTCATATCTCTTATTTTTAGCAGTGTATTACTGAGCAGTTGCAGAACCTGAAACTGAACCAGAAGCACCAGCGTCTACTTGACCAGGTTGTGCTTGGCCAGAAACACCTGCGTCGATACCAGCACCAGCATGTACGCCAGATGGGCTAGCACTTGTTTGAGCAGAACCAGAAGCGTTTAAACCAGCTTCTGATGCACAACCAACCGCTGTAAGAGCAACACCAGCAAGTACTACAGAGATAAGACCTAATTTTTTCATGATTGCTTTCCTTTCATTACGACAAACGTTTAAATGCAAAGTTCATCTTCGCGCTGCCTATAATTCACAATTTTTTTTTCTTACGTGCGTATCATTGGTTGTCTTTTGTAGTAATAGAAGTACAAATTCTGCAATTTTTTATTAAATTCAATTTTTTTATATGACCAACCTAATTTATAAATTAAACCATAGATAAACGTTTGTTTAATTTTATCAATTTTTTCTTTTCATTCTGCTTGGCCGTTATATTTAAAATTTTTCCATTTATAGAAACGCTATATAAGGTACGTAGACTGTTACAGAGCTTTTTGGCCCTTAAAAATGGTTTTTCATAAAAAAGCCGCGAATGATCACGGCTCTTTTAAAAGTGAATACGGCTTAAATGTTAAATTATGGCCACTGCATTTCACCTTTTACGACCTTAGCCCCTAACTCTAAGCTATCCACGCTTTGAAGTGTTGGATATTGCTTTTGCATGAGTTTGCTCAACTCAGTAGCATTTTTAGTTGCTTTAGCTGCTTTTTCATAGCTATTTAAATAATTAATTGAAAAGTTAACAGCATCTAGGCCTTGTGGTGCGCCTTCTACCATATGAGCAGGTACGACAATTTTAGGTTGAAGGGCTTTAATGCTTTCTAAAGATTGAATGACTTCCACACGATCTTTGGTTTTAGGGGTATCGGCCATCCATAAATGAATGCCTGAAGATACCGGAATACCACCCACAACTGCTTTTGCAGAAGGAACCCATAAATAAGTAAGCTCTTTTTTACCTTTAATCTCGATTGATTCATTCTCAAGTTTTAAAGTTTTAGCAGTGTAAGCTTGAGGCACAATAATTTGGCTAGGTGCATTTGCACCCATTTGTGGCCCCCAATATTTAACTTTAAGCGCTTGAGTATCCTGAATATGCTTTACTGTTTCCGGCGTAGCAATGATCTGTACATTCGGGAAATACTGTTTAAATACGTCTAAGCCGAAATAATAGTCCGGGTCACCATAGCTTACAAAAATAGTTTTTAATGTTTTACCGCTATCAAGAATATTTGCAGCAATACGTAAAGCTTCAGATTTTGAAAATTGTGCATTAACCAATAAAACTTCCTTATCCCCTTCTATTAAGGTTGAAGTCACACCGAAGTGTTCTGGTTTAGCAAGAAAACTCTGAATTTTCAGTTCTTGAGCAAAAGCTGACTGAGCCATGGTTAATGCTGTAGCAGTAGCAAGTGCGGAAGCGGTTAATTTAAATAATTTCATTAGGTATTCTCCTGTTTCATGAAGAACACTTTAAATTGCAATTTATGTAAGATAAACGCACTAATTTAAGATAAACTGTTGCATATATTGTAATAATAGCTAGACATATGGATACTTTAAAAGCGATTCAGGTCTTTGTTTCTATTGCACAACATGGCAATTTGACCAAAGCAGCCGAGCATCTTAATTATTCTCGTGCCATGGTTTCGCGTTATCTTGAACACCTTGAGCATACGTTCTCAACTCGACTTTTCCAAAGAAATACCCGAAAAATATCTCTTACTCCAGCAGGTGAGAAAGCTCTACTCTACTGTGAAAATATTTTACAACAGCAGCTACTCTTACAAGAACTCGCTGCACCTGAGCAGCATAATGGAACAATTCGTTTTACGTGCGGTTTATTTTTGTTTGAACTGGGGGTAGCAGAATGTATTCGACAGTTTAAACGTCAGCACCCACATATTGATTTTGATGTTTACTTAACTGAAAACACCATGGATCTTATCGATGCACAAGTAGACTTGGCGTTACGTATCACTCAAAAGGTGGCCGATGGTTTAATTGCACGACCCGTTTGTCAAATCGAGTCTGTGTTCTGTGCTCATCCTGATTATTTAAAACAGCACAGTCCCCTGCTCCATCCTCGTCAACTTATTCAACATGAATGTATTGCTCATCACAGCCAACATCAATACTGGACACTTTTTGATAATGAACAACAGCCTCAGAACTATCCTTTAAATGTCACTTTTAAAAGTAATGATGTGAATGCGCTTTACGATATGTGCTTACACGCACAGGGGGTCGCAATGTTACCTACTTTATTAGTGGAGAAGGATTTAAAAGAAAAACGTCTAACTCCTTTATTTAAAAACTTTACGGCCCCTGAGTTAAGTTTGTCGGTCGTGTATGCTTCTAGACAGCATTTACCTCGAATTACTCAAGAATTTATAGCTTTTATGATTGAAAAGCTGGATTTTTACTTAAAACCGCAAAATTAAAGCTTTAAATTGCCGTGTACGCTTGAATTTTTAGGCAATGCCCATACTTCATCCCTATTAATGAATTACAGCATATGCATGGCAGTTCAGGTTTTACGCAGTAAATACTGATGCCAAAAAGGACTGTACATGTTTAAAAACCCATTTAAACGGAGATCATCAATGGCTAATGAGCAAAATGAGCAAGCTCAAGACATTCAAAATGAGCAAGCTGAGCAATCTAACGAGCAAACTCAGGCTGAAAGTGTAGAGCAAGCAAACGACGTTACCGTTGAATCTTTACAAGCGCAAATCACCAAACTAGAAGAAAATCTTAAGCTTGAAAAAGCTCGTACTGCTAATGCAGTTTACGAAGCACAAAAAAGCGTAGAGCGTATTCAACGTGAGTCTGAGAAACATAAAGAGACTGTACTTGAAAAATTTGCCAAAGAATTGTTGGACTCTGTCGACAATTTAGAACGTGCAATTCAGGCAGCTGGTGGTGAAGAAACACCTGTACTTGAAGGTGTTAAGTTAACCTTAAAGTCACTGTTAACGACTCTTGAGAAATTTGGTGTTGTAGAAGCTGATACTCAAAATGGTTTCAATGCAGATTTACACCAAGCTGTTGGTATTGATCCAAATGCCAAAGCCAATGAAATCGGCACCGTTTTACAAAAAGGCTATACCTTAAATGGTCGCTTGTTGCGCCCTGCTATGGTTATGGTTGGTCAATAAAATGAGCAAAAGCGAAGCATCGCTTCGCTAAAAGCACAAAATTTGAGAGTTTTTTGATTTTTTTTCATAAAAATGCTTGAAAAAAACCGATTGACTCTCATATCGAATAACAAGCAAAAACATTGCAACAGAATTTTAGAGGAACACACCAAATGGCGAAAATTATTGGTATTGACTTAGGTACTACCAACTCATGTGTTGCTGTACTTGAAGGCGATAAAGTAAAAGTAATCGAAAACGCTGAAGGCGCACGTACAACTCCATCGATCATTGCTTATAAAGATGGCGAGATCTTAGTTGGCCAAAGTGCTAAGCGTCAGGCAGTAACAAACCCTAAAAATACATTATTCGCGATCAAGCGTTTAATTGGTCGTCGTTATGAAGATCAAGCAGTACAAAAAGACATCGGTCTTGTACCGTATAAAATCATTAAAGCAGATAATGGTGATGCTTGGGTTGAAGTAAACGATAAAAAATTAGCACCTCAACAAATCTCTGCAGAAATCTTGAAAAAGATGAAGAAAACAGCAGAAGATTACTTAGGTGAAACAGTAACTGAAGCGGTAATTACCGTTCCTGCTTACTTTAACGATGCTCAACGTCAAGCAACTAAAGATGCGGGTAAAATCGCTGGTTTAGATGTTAAACGTATCATTAACGAACCAACTGCTGCTGCACTTGCGTTCGGTATGGATAAAAAAGAAGGCGACCGTAAAGTTGCAGTTTACGACTTAGGTGGTGGTACATTCGACGTATCTATCATTGAAATCGCGGATCTTGATGGCGACCAACAAATTGAAGTGTTATCAACTAATGGTGATACTTTCCTTGGTGGTGAAGACTTTGATAACGCATTAATTGAATACTTGGTTGAAGAATTCAAGAAAGAACAAAGTGTGAACTTGAAAAATGATCCACTTGCGTTACAACGTTTGAAAGAAGCTGCTGAAAAAGCAAAAATCGAGCTTTCTTCATCAAATGCAACTGAAATCAACCTTCCATACATCACTGCTGATGCTTCTGGTCCTAAACACTTAGTGATCAATGTAACACGTGCAAAACTTGAAGGTTTAGTTGCTGATTTAGTTGCTCGTACGATTGAACCTTGTAAGATTGCACTTAAAGATGCTGGTCTTTCGACTTCTGACATCTCTGACGTAATCTTGGTTGGTGGTCAGTCTCGTATGCCGCTTGTACAACAAAAAGTACAAGAATTCTTCGGTAAAGAGCCACGTAAAGACGTGAACCCTGACGAAGCAGTTGCTATCGGTGCTGCAATTCAAGGTGCTGTATTATCTGGTGACAAGAATGACGTATTACTTCTTGACGTAACACCATTAACTTTAGGTATTGAAACAATGGGCGGTGTATTAACACCAATCATTGAGAAAAACACGACGATTCCTGCGAAGAAATCACAAGTGTTCTCTACTGCTGCTGATAACCAACCAGCTGTAGATATTTCAGTTTACCAAGGTGAACGTAAGATGGCTCAACAAAACAAATTGTTGGGTAACTTCCAATTAGGCGATATCCCACCTGCTCCACGTGGTGTGCCGCAAATTGAAGTATCGTTTGACATCAACGCTGACGGTATCTTGAAAGTATCTGCGAAAGATAAGAGCACTGGTAAAGAGCAATCGATTCAGATTAAAGCAAACTCAGGTTTGTCTGATGCTGAAATCGAAGCAATGATTAAAGATGCTGAAGCGAATGCTGAAGAAGACCGTAAGTTTGAAGAACTTGCAAAAGCTCGTAATGAAGCTGATGCATTAATTTCAAGCTCGAACAAAGCTGTTAAAGATCTTGGTGACAAAGTGACTGAAGATGAAAAAACAGCGGTAAGCACAGCAGTTTCTGAACTTGAAGCAGCAACTAAAGAAAATGACGTTGACGCGATTAAAGCGAAAACTGAAGCTTTACAAAACATTTTGATGCCGATCACTCAACGTGCTTATGAACAAGCACAACAAGCTGGTGGTGCTGAAGGTTTTGATCCTAATGCATTCCAAGGCGGTGATGCTGGTCAACAAAAAGCTGATGATGGCGTTGTAGATGCTGAATTTACAGAAGTAAAAGATGACAAAAAATAATTTGTCTCTTTAAAAAGCCCGCGCGAAAGCGCGGTTTTTTATTATTTACAAAAAAATAACAATTATTATTTTTATATTTATTTGCTATTTTTTAGTCAAAAAAGTCAATTATAAAAATTAACTATTTATTATTTATAAAAAATTTAAAGAATTAGAATCACTGTTATTAAATCCATTTATTTTTACATTAATGCCAAATAAATAGATTTATTTATTCCGTTTCTTTAGCAAGATCACAAAATGATCGCCTTCTTTGGTCTCCTTTATCACTTTGACGAATCTAAATTACTTACTAACAATAAGAATTTATTTATATTTTTATTTTTGCCATGAAAAAATTTCTATGGTGGGGAATAAGCTTTTACTTAAGTATGAGCTTACACACAGTTGCTTTAGCTCAAAGCCATTTATCAACTATTTCTTTTAATCAACCTCTAAAATACAAGATTGATTATATAGATCCACGCTTTCATATTACCAAGGAACAATTTTTTCAAATTGGCAAAGAAGCTGCTGAAATTTGGCAGAAAGAAACTGGAAAGACTTATTTTATTTATGACTCACAAGCAGAGCTTACAATTAATTTAGTATTTGATGATTATCAAACTGCTCAAAATGAAAGAAAAATTAATATAAATAAGTTATTACAGCAGCAGGAAGAATGGCGGGAGGAAAATAAAGCTGTTCTTTTATCTAAACAACAAATAGAGGAGGAAACTACTCTTTTGAATGAAGCCAAAGTCCAGCTTAATAATAGATTTGAACAATATCAAAAGGATGTAACTATCTTTAACCAAGGAAATGTTGGGAAATTTAATCAAGCTGATTTAATTAAACGTCAAGCTGAGCTAACCAGATTATCATTAGATTTAAAAACAAAATTTTCTCATCATAGTAATAAAATACAAACTCTTAATGCGCAAATTAAGCAAATAAATCAACATCAAAACATGCTTAATCAAGCTATCAAGGAATTTAATTTAAGCACAACTGATCGTCCTGAGACTTTTCATAAAGGCTTATTTAGTCAAAATCAAATTCAGATTTATGGCTTTAATTCATTTGATGATTTGCGTTTAACACTTGCCCATGAATTTGGACATGCATTGGGACTAAAACACACTACTGACCCTAAATCTTTGATGTACCCTCGTTTAAAGGAACAAGATATTCATAACTTCAAATTAACACATTCAGATTTAGATTTACTGAGTTCAACTTATAGTTCAAATGACAAAAATCATTAAAACTAACTGATTAAATAAACTAAACAAAATAAAAACTGTTCAAATTTTACTAACAAATAATTTGGCAAATGGTAAAAAATAATGAGACAAAAGTCTCATTTATTTATCGAAATTGTATATTTTTTGATTGATTTTTCATTTTATCTTCTTATAATACGTTTTTTTTTAAATCTCCCCCCCTGACGACTATGCGCTTAACATCTTTGTTATTAGGCTTGGCTTTTGCTTTTTCTAATTTTCAGGCCAATGCTCATCTTGCAACTCCTGTAAATACTCAAGTTCAGCAAAAAAATGCTCAACATTTAACATATAGAATTGCTGAAGTTGATCCTCGTTTTGGTTTAAGTCAAGATCAATTGATTCAGATTACTCAGCAAGCTGCTGATATCTGGAAAGAAGGTACAGGTAAAAATTACTTTACTTATGACCCAAATGCAAAGTTAGAAATTCGTCTTGTATACGATGATAGCCAAAATCGTTCAGCAGAGCGTCAAAAAATTTCTGCTCAGTTTAAGCAAGATCAACAACGTGTAATTGATGAACAGCAGCAAATTAAGCAGTTGAAGCAAAATTTAAGTCAAACTCAATCTGATCTTGAAAACAAAAAACAGATCTTAAATGAGAAGTTGAAAAATTTTGATCAACAAATGATGCAGTTTAACGAAGGTAAATTAGCACCTGAATACACAGCAAAATCTCTTGCGAAGACTCAGAAAGATTTACAGAAGCAAACTGTTTCTTTGAAGAAAGATATTGCCGCTTATAATCAGCAAGCTGCAGACTTAAACAAAAAGGTTAATCACTTTAATCAGATTAATGATCAGTTCAATCAATCGTTAAATCAGTTTAAGCAAAATGCCCAAGCTGATGTATTTAAGAAAGGGATTTATAACGGTAAACAAATCACAATTTATGAGTATAGCTCAATTGATGATTTACGTTTAACGATTGCTCATGAATTAGGCCATGCACTTGGCTTAAAACATAGCGATCAACCGGGTGCCCTAATGTACTCAGTTCGCAAAGACAGCGATAAAAAAAGTAATGTTTTAACTGATGCTGATCGTGATCTATTAAACGCTTTACCTCAATAATTAGATATGAGACATAACGATGTATCTATTTTATAAATAGATACATCGAAATTCATGTCAAAGTCATGTTATTGTGGTTGTAAGAGCCGTCTAAAATAGAATGGAGATCAAGATGAGTTATTATCATATCCTGATTGAAGTAAATGACCACATTAGTACGATTGAACAAACTCGAGATATCGAACTATTTGATATTATTGAACTTAAACCGTACCTTCATTCTATTTTGTTGCCTTACTTTAACGAGCAAGAAATTGAGCTTGAAGATGAAAATATTGAATATAAAGATATTTTACATCTTGAAGTTAAACAGACTTTACTGCCTATCGAACATTTAATTGAAGAAGAACAGAAGCAATTACCAAGTGACACTGATGTCACTATTACTGCTTATGAAATCTTTAATGATCGCGACCTAAGCCAAGATGTCACTTCAGTTATTTTTGATATTTTAGAAGCAGTAAAGCTAGATCAATCCATAATTTAGCTATTCAATAAAAAAGGTCTGCATATGCAGACCTTTTTATTTAATGCCTTATTGCATCATTTTTCGTGCTTGTTCCTGACGGAATGCACGTAAAATTTGTTGCCCTGCCCGTCCTGTTGGATTTAAACCTAAACGGGTTTGTTCCTGACGTATAGCAACACGGGTTTTATCGCCAATCAGTCCATCAACAGCACCAATATCATAACCACGATTAATCAAAAATTGCTGAATCTCACGACGCTCTGCGCGAGAAGTACCAGGGTCATCTGTTGGCCAAGAAGCAACGAATGGTTTCCCACCTTTTAAACGATCAGATAAATGTGCAATTGCAAGTCCATAACTTTCTGCTGCGTTATAGCTATAAATAGCATCAAAATTTTTAAATACTAAAAAGATTGGACCACTTGCTCCTGCAGGTGCCATTAACCCAGCTGGTGTGCTACCAGATAATGCACCTTGAATTAATGGTGTACCATCAATTCGGGTTACCCCACGTGCACTCCAGCTACTCAATGGCTTTTTAGAGCGACGCCCTTCTCCATCAATTGACATACCTGATGGAATTTTGACTTCAAAGCCCCAAGGCATACCAGTTTGCCACCCAGCTTTATTCAAGAAATTAGCCGTAGATGCCAATGCATCTGCTGTGCTAGATACTAAATCACGACGACCATCACCATCAAAATCAACAGCTAAGCGTTCATAAGTTGATGGCATAAACTGTGTATGTCCAAAAGCGCCAGCCCATGAACCTTTAAGTTGATCTTCGGTTAAATCACCGCGTTGCAAAATACGCATAGTGGCAAAAAATTCTGTCCGGAAATAACTTTGCCGGCGCCCTTCACAACTTAATGTTCCAAGTGCCTGCAATAGAGGATATTTTCCAGAAATATCGCCAAAATTACTTTCAACGCCCCACACTGCCACAATTGTTTCAGGCGGTACACCATAAACTTGAGAGGCACGATTTAAAACATCACGATATTGCGCTAATTTTTGTTTCCCAAGCTCAACACGTTCTTCATCTACAAGACCAGATAAATAGTCCCAAATTGGTGTCGAAAACTCTGGCTGATAATTTAACTTATCAATTACTGAGTAGTCCGGCGTTAAATTTTGTGTATAACGGTCATACGTGCTACCCGAAACACCCGCAGCAATCGCTTGCGAACGTAAATTTGCCAAACAACTCTGAAAATTATTATTAGGCGTGTAAGTATTGCTATTCGTTACAGGAACTGTTGCATTACTAGATATTGTAGAAGTAGAACCATTAATTATCAGCTCTGCTTGAGCCTGAGTCATTGTCAAAAATATAGACCCAACAATACAAGAAAAACGTCGCATATTATCCTAGTTCAATTTTTAAATTTAAATTTGTCTTTACCATACCATTATGGACTCAAAATTTTCAGAGAGAAATCGTAAATTTGAATTCATAATTCCTTCTTTAAATTCATTTCCAGAGTTTTAAATTCAAATTTTGCATCCAGTTTTAAATTTAAAACTTCCAACATCAGATTAATTATTTTTAAATTCAAAAATCGCATCCACACTTTAAATTCAAAACATCAGTTTAAATTTAAATATTCAAACCATAAACCAACTGTGGATAACTTATAAAACCACACACTAAAACTGCCGAAATCCCTATATTCTCTGTATCTTTCATCATCTTTATACGCTACAAGCCCCTCACCACTCATGGATACATGTTTTAAATTTAAAAGTTAGATATAGTTTTGAATTCAAAATACCACTCAGATAACATGCATCTTTTTAAATTCAAAACGCACATAAGCTAGAGACCCGATTTAAATTCAAACTTTAGGTATTGGGGATAACTTATTTTAAATTCAAAACCACCAAAAACAAGTTATTCTATTTTTAAATTCAAAATTACAACCTTTATTTAAATTCAAAAGCTCAATAGAAGTTATCCACAGCAAGACAATATTAGATTTTTTAATTTTTTTAAATTTAAAAGATAAAAAAAGCGATCTGAAGATCGCTTTTTTGCAAATTTTAACTGAATTAAATGGTCATATCAGCTGTTAATGCGAGTGGTTCTGGCAAAATTTTCGCTAATTGACGGCATAAATTCGTCAATTCATTACTATCCACAGGCATTAAGGTAATGTGGCCTAACTTACGGCCAGCACGTTCTGATTTGTTATAAAGGTGCAGATGAGCGCCATTTAGTGCTAAAACATCTTCAGTTTTAGGATGCTGACCAATAATATTGATCATGACCGTTGGTCGAACAACGTCTGTTGAACCTAATGGTAACCCTGCAACAGCTCGAATATGGTTTTCAAACTGTGAACATACAGCACCTTCAATTGACCAGTGACCTGAGTTATGAACACGTGGTGCCATCTCATTCGCGCATAAGCCTTGTTCTGTCACAAATAGCTCGAGAGTTAGCACACCTACATAGTTGAGATGATTTAACAAACGCGTAATGTAGTCTTGAGCAACAGGTTGTAGAGCTTCACTATTCGGTGCAGGAACGATTGAGTGCGACAAAATACCATTGTGATGGTGGTTTTCAGCCAATGGCCAAGTCTTCACTTCACCATTTTGACCACGTACTGCAATAATCGAAACTTCGCGAGAAAACTTCACAAAGCTTTCAGCAACTAAGCTTTTTGCAGGACCAAGCTCTGCCCAAGCTGTATCAATTTGGTCTTCTGAACGAAGTACAAACTGACCTTTGCCGTCATATCCACCAGTTGCTGTCTTAAGCACAATTGGTAAACCAAGCTCAGCAACAGCTTTTTTTAAGCTTTCTAGGCTGTCTACAGCACGATACGGCGCAACAGGAATCGCAAGTTCATCAAACAATGCTTTTTCTGACAAACGATTTTGTGCAGTCGCTAAAGCAATACGGGGAGGGTGCAATGTTTTGGTTTGTGTTAAAACATCTACGTCCGCAACCGGCGTATTTTCAAACTCAAGACTGAAAACATCAGCACTTTCAATAAACTGCTTTAAACCTTGTTCATCTTGGCTAGAAAAAACTTGGCCTAAAACACCTGCTGGACAATCTGTATTTGCTTCAAAAAAAGTACATTGAATATTTAATGGTAACGCTGCTTGCGCCATCATACGGCCCAATTGCCCACCACCAAAAATACCGATAGTTTTATCCATTTCAGCCTCTTAAACCTGTCCCGGAATATTGTTGCTTGCAACTTTATCAGTTTGCGCAGCACGGAAATCTGCAACATTTTTTGCGATTTCAGGACGAGTTAAACCTAAGATTTGAGCAGCCATAATCGCAGCATTAGTCGCACCAGCTGGGCCAATTGCCAAAGTACCGACTGCGATACCTGCTGGCATTTGTACGATTGAAAGTAATGAATCTACACCATTTAAAATTGATGATTTAACTGGTACACCCAACACAGGTAAGTCAGTTTTTGCCGCACACATACCCGGTAAATGCGCAGCGCCACCAGCGCCTGCAATAATCACTTGAATTCCACGATCACGCGCAGTTTCTGCGTATTCAAATAAACGGTCCGGAGTACGGTGAGCAGATACCACTTCCGCTTCAAATGGGACACCAAGCTGTTTAAGCATATTGGCAGTATGTTCAAGCGTTGCCCAATCGGACTGGGAACCCATGATAATTCCGACTAAAGGTTGGGTATCTGTTGCGACCGCGTTCATTGGCATTTCCAAAGCGTAAAAATGGTAAAAACTCGACTTGTACCAAGCCAAGCATGAGAGAAAAAGATGAGGCCAATATTATAGCTGTTTTTTCACTCACCCCAAAGCCCAAGTTTATGAGGAAAAAGCGTGAATCCGATGGATTTAACAACGATCTGTCTGAAAACCCAATTTCAAATAATTTTACTGGCTTCTAAATACAAAATAGACACAACCAAACAAGCATAACATGGCCCAAACATAGTCTAATTTAAACGGCTGCTTAAACAGCAACACCATAAATGGTACAAATACAATGAGGGTAACCACTTCTTGGGTAATTTTCATTTCACCCAAAGTCCAGTTTTGATCACTCAAGATTCGAGTTGCTGGAATCATAAAACTATATTCCAGTAGGGCAATAATCCAACCGAATAAAATCGCTTGCCAGAATGGAGCATGGTGCAAAAACTTAAGATGCCCATACCATGCAAGTGTCATAAAACAGTTCGAAATAATTAATAGCACAAAAGCTAAAACCGTTGGGCTCAAAGGCACATCCTTCATCGTCACGATGATTTAAGTATTAATATGGATCAAAAACATTATAAAAGATAAAACTATAATTCAGCTTAAATCTAAAAAATAAAGCTGTACTTTTATGAGTGCCTCAAACACATAGAACAACAACGAATTTTGACTATCTTTTCCAGTTGAGCCTTGCTATCGTTGCTGGCAAATTTATCAATAATGAAAACACAGTAATTCACATTAATACTGTGTACAAAAGCAGTGGAGAAGGCGAGCAATGCATCTGCATATCTTGGGTATTTGTGGCACTTTTATGGGCTCTTTAGCACTTTTAGCTCGTGATTTAGGACATAAGGTAACAGGTTCCGATTCAAACGTTTCCCCGCCAATGTCTACCCAGTTAGAAAATGCAGGTATTGAACTCATGCAAGGCTATGACCGTAGTCATTTACAGCCTCATCCAGATTTGGTCATTGTCGGCAACGCTATGAAACGTGGTATTGATGCCGTGGAATACATGCTCAATGAAGGCCTGCCATATATTTCTGGTCCACAGTTCCTTGCTGACCACGTTTTACAAGGCAAACATGTCCTTGGGGTGGCGGGTACTCATGGAAAAACAACCACAACAACCATGTTGGCTTGGGTACTTGATCAGGCTGGTTTAAACCCAGGCTTTTTAATTGGTGGTGTGCCACTTGGTTTTAGTGAAAGTGCTCGTTTAGGCGGTGGCAAATACTTCTGCGTTGAAGCCGACGAATATGACTCAGCTTTCTTCGATAAACGTTCTAAGTTTGTTCATTATCATCCAAAAACGGCGATTTTAAATAACCTTGAATTTGACCATGCCGATATTTTTGATGACCTAGCAGCAATTCAAAAACAGTTCCATCATCTTGTGCGTACCATTCCAAGTGAAGGCCGTATTATTGCGCCAATTACTGAAACTCATATTGATGAAGTACTTGAAATGGGTTGCTGGACGCCAGTGATTCGTACAAGTTTAGAAGCGAATGAAAAAGCTGCTTTGTCTGCCGAATTAGTTTCAATTGATGGCAGCCATTTTAAAGTACTCGAAAATGGTCATGCCATTGGCGAAGTGAAATGGAGCATGACAGGGCAACACAGCGTAGCAAATGCTTTGGCAACCATTGCAGCCGCTCAACATGTGGGTGTTTCGCTTGAAAAGGCTTGTGACGCTTTATCTAACTTTGGCGGTGTGAAACGCCGTATGGAGTTACTCGGTACAGTGAATGGTATTGAGGTTTATGATGACTTCGCTCACCATCCAACAGCAATTGATACGACTTTGGATGGCGCACGTAAACGTTTAGGCGAACGTCGTTTATGGGCCATTATTGAGCCACGTTCAAATACCATGCGCATGGGTAGCCATAAAGATGGCTTGGCACATTCAGCACGCTTAGCAGATGACGTTATCTGGTATCAGCCAGAAGGTTTAGACTGGGATTTGCAACCAGTGATTGAAGCTGCTTCAAACCGCGCTCAAGTCAGCCGTTCACTTGATGAAATTATTAACCGTATTGTTAATGAAGCAGGTGAGGGCGATGCTGTTGTGATTATGTCTAATGGCGGCTTTGGTGGCTTACATCAAAAAATTATAAACGCATTAAAAGCAAAAGCTGCTTAACTTTCTCTCTAGATGATTTAATAAAAAAACGGGTTTCAGTTTGAAACCCGTTTTTTTAGTTTAATGGTTTTTAAACCTGCTTTGGCTCTATATCTTCTATAAATTTATTCGAGATGAATAAACGTAACGTATAAACAATACCCATCGCAAACACGCTATACCCCACGTTATTACAAATAAATGGAATACATAAAATAATGAGTGCAGTAATAGGATAAAACCATTTAGAAATTCCAGCTAAACATTCAAACTCGTATAACATCCATATACAAGTGGTATAAAGCACCACACTCACTGCGACAATTACGCCCATATATAAATCAGAGATATGTGCATGATGGGTCGTGACATCCACGGCGGCGGCAAGCGCAGCACCTACGGCAGCAATACTCACAAAGACAAAATAATGGCCATAACCCCATACAAATGGACGCACACCTTTAAAATGATGATGTTGTTCACTACGATCAAAGTAAGCCCACCACATTGCAAACATGAGCATCAATCCACCAATCATTAAAAAAACGGCTGGAATATTGATAGATTGAGCCGCAAGCGCATCACGTATGGCATTAAAACTACCTACGATTGATTCGCCTAAAACAATAATAGTGAGGAGAGCATAGCGCTCTACAATATGATGAGGATGCCACGGTGTAGGCGAATGTTTTTCCGCATAGATCGGAACAAATAACTCGAACACAACCAGACATAAAAATAGAGGTATAGAAAGGACATGAGCAAAGTTAGCTACAAGCCAACCAATTTGTACTATGACTATACCGGTCGCATAGCGGTAAGCCGTAACTCGCCGTTCAGGATCATGTTTTGCTGCGCGAAGCCACTGAGTGACTAAAGCCAAGCGCATAATCACATAACCTACAATAATGATGTCAAAGTCCTGACTACGAAATACATCAGGAATACCTGCGGCCATGACCAATGAACCCACAATCTGTACAAAGGTAAGGCACCGATACAATGCGTCATCATTATCGTAAGCTGAAGCGAACCATGAAAAATTCATCCATGCCCACCACAGCGCAAAAAATACCATAAGGTAGCTTGGCAGAGCATGCCAGAGATGATTTTCAATAATCGCATGATGTAACTGCTGACCCGCTGTGGCAATCGCAACCACAAAAATTAAATCGAACAATAATTCAAGGGGAGTCGCTGCTCTATGCGGCTGTTTTGGATCTCTTGGAGATAAAGGCCTCAAACTTAATTTTTTCTGTTTTTCTTGAGTAGTCATAAAATTAACATTCTCGAATAAAGTGCCAACACGTTAACACTTTAATATTAACGTCCAGATCACGCATTAAAAATTATTCAGGTCTGATGATTAAACTTTACTCATCAATAAACTATATTTCATTTTTGTGACAATTCTTTATCAAGACAATAGCCTTAATTCTTTATCATAGCCCACGTTTTTTGTTCTCGTTTGGAATATGAATGTCTTTAGAAACACTCAACCTTAGCTTATTCCATGTCATCAATGGTGCTCAGGATGCGAGTCAATTTATCATTCGTCTTGCTATCTTTTTTGCTAATGATCTCCTGTATATTCTTTTATTCATACTTACATTTTTATGGTTTTATGGCGATCAAGATTTAAAAAATAGGGTCATTAAATCTGTCTTTTTAACCTGTGTATCACTTTTAGTGGGTTATATTATTTCTTTGTTTTATCACCATCCAAGACCGTTTGTGATGGGTATAGGCACCACGTTTATTGAACATGCGCCAACAGCATCTTTTCCAAGTAATCATATGCTAATTTTTAGCACCATCGCGCTATCTTATTTATTTGCTCAGCGCAAAATAATTGGAATGATTCTTTTATTTTTGTCATTTGTGGTGGCATGGTCACGTATTTATTTAGGTGTGCATTTCCCTTTAGATATGTTGGGTGCTTTTATTGTCGCGCTATTGGTCAATACAGCCGGTTATTACTTTTGGAATGCTTACGGTACAGGTTTAACCGCATTCTTTATTCACCTTTACCAGATTATATGTAAACCACTTTTAGATCGTGGTTTGATTAAATAACCCATAGAACTTTTGGTATTCACACTACGACATTAAGTTCAGTTGCGTAATACAAAAAAATCTGCCATTCTATGTGAAATTGGATAGGTTTTATCCAATACAGAATTTAGTTTGACAAGGGGAGTAGCCTCCTCCAAACATAACAGCAATGTTATGTGTCAGATATCGTCAATACACTTTTATTAAAAAGTCGGTATCTGAGCATCGTGAAATTCATGATGTAGGCAAGACCTTGATCATGTTGATACAGATGTTTAATTCATCTGGCAACTGGTCGAGGTTTTTTTATGCCCAATTGCCGGATGTGAGGAGGATTTATGGAAACAATCGGCAATCTATGGCTGTACATAGCATTCTTTGGCATTGTCATTGTCATGCTTTTGATCGATTTCTTGGGCTTTAAGCAAAAACAAGGTCAAGACGTCTCAATTAAGCAAGCTGCTTACTGGAGCGTGGCGTGGGTAAGCGTCGCGGTCTTATTTGGTGGCGGTTTATGGCTTTATCTTCAACAAACGGTTGGGGTGACCTTAGCAAACCAAAAAACCATGGAATACTTTGCAGGTTACTTACTTGAAAAGTCCCTCGCGATTGACAACGTTTTCGTCTGGTTAATGATTTTTGCGGCATTTGCTATTCCAGCGGCACTACAACGTAAAATTTTGCTCTACGGCGTATTAGGCGCAATCGTACTGCGTACTCTCTTTATTTTTATTGGTGCATGGTTCGTTCAAGAGTTCTCTTGGGTGCTTTATATCTTTGGTGCGTTCTTGGTATATACAGGTTTCAAATTCTTAAAAGGCCAAGAAGAAGAAACCAATATCGAAGATATCAAAGTTTTAAAATGGCTACGTAAGCACATGCGTATTACGCCGCAGCTTGAAGGTGACAAATTCTTTGTACGTCAAAATGGTTTATTGTGGGCAACGCCGTTATTTCTAGTTTTGATTTTGGTTGAAGCTTCAGATGTGATTTTCGCAGTAGATTCTATTCCTGCTATTTTCGCGGTAACTAGTGATCCGTTTATTGTTTTAACGGCGAATTTAATGGCAATTTTAGGTTTACGCGCAATGTTCTTTTTACTTGCTGGCGCTGCTTCTAAACTGCATTACTTGCCATATGGCTTAGGCATTATCTTATTGTTCATTGGTGCAAAAATGTTGTTGCTTGATGTATTCCATATGCCAATCTGGATCTCGTTAAGCTTTATTGTCATAGTGTTAGCAATCACTGCTTACCTTTCTTTACGACACAACAAAAAACAATTGCAGTCTTAATTCATTACAACAAGGCATCTCAAGTGTAGATGCCTTGTTATCTAAATTTTTAAAAGAGACTGTACTTTAAAAAAACAGATCAATATCATATGCCAACTAAAAATTTATCTTTCCTAATCAGAAACATAATAGATAACAGCGATTCGGTATTTCATGCCGAACATACTTATTAAAATGTGTGGAGTCTCATGCGTTCTAAAAAAATTAATCTTGTCGTGGTCCCTTTATTACTCACGGCATGTAGCCATAATGATGGTCCTTTAGTACAAGACGTATATAACAACCAATATGACTGTGCTCGCGACTGGAATAATGAAACATGTAAACAAGAAAATAGCTCAAGTGGACATGGTTCTAGTTATGTCGGTAGCCGCTATTTAGGTCCTGCGTATTATCGAAATAATCGGGAAGTTTCTTATCATGGAAATACCTTACATCCTTACAGCAATTTGAGTGTAGGTCACCCCATTATTTCAAGTACGGCGAAAAGCGCATCTTCTTCATCCCCAATTCGTGGGGGATTTGGTCGTAGCGGCTTCTCTTTCGGCGGCTAACTCCTCAGGCATTCACTGAATATGAAAAGAAAAATATTTACTCCACGTCCAGACTGGCAAGTGGAGCATCAAAATATTGGTTTCGATTATTTTAATTTACCTTCTCTCGATGGCTCAATTTACTGGTCTGAAGGGGTTGCGTATGAGTTTACCCTTAAACAGATTGAACAACTTGAAGATGCAGCAAATGAACTGCATCAGATGTGTTTATCGATAGTAAGAGATCTCATTCAACGGGGTGACTATCCTGCTTACTTTCAAATTCCCGAAACCGCTATAAGCCATATTGAATACTCATGGAAACAAAATGCTCCGATGCTGTATGGCCGTTTTGATTTCGCTTACGATGGGCGAAATATCAAAATGCTGGAATATAACGCCGACACACCGACTGGCTTACTTGAAGCTTCTGTAGCGCAGTGGCTGTGGATAGAACAAGTCTCGGGCATTGCAAACCGGGACCAGTTCAATAGCATTCATGAAGACCTGATTAAACGCTGGAAGACAATTTTACCGCGTGGTAGCCACGTGCATTTTGCTGCCAGTCAGGAAGCGAGAAGGGAAGACTGGGGCAATTTAGAGTACTTGATGGATACCGCTTATCAAGCTCATCTACAAGTTTCCGAGCTTTCTATGGAGAACATAGGCTGGAATGGGCAAGATTTTGTTGACCTCCATAACCAGCCCATTCAAAACATATTTAAACTCTATCCATGGGAATGGATCTGGGAAGAAGCATTTTCTCAATATATTCACCCACAAACACAATGGATTGAACCTTGCTGGAAAATGCTACTTTCAAATAAAGCGATTTTGGTTGAGCTTTGGAAGCGTTATCCAAACCATCCATTATTGGTCGAATCCCATACCTATAACCCGCAACAAGCTTTGTCTGGCAAATGGGTGAAAAAGCCGATTTTGGCAAGGGAAGGGGCCAATATTCGGGTTTTACAAGACGGCCATGACCAAGGCGCGGCTTCTGGTAGCTTTTATTTTCATGACTATGACAAATATGGTTATGTCGTACAGAAATGGGTCGATACCCCATTATTTTCAGGACAACTGCCTACACTCGGTTTATGGATGGTCGGACATCAATGTGCCGGCATGTCTATTCGTGAAGATTGCTATGACATTATTGGTAATGACGCCCATTTTGCAGCGCATTATTTTGTCGAGTAATAAACACCTAGAAAGATATAAAAAAGCACTTTTTGGGTGCTTTTTTATTGTGCCCTCAACGCAATCAATCAGTGCATTCTAAGTACATAGCGAATAATAAACTTTAGCTTTTAAAGTTAAATTAGAACAAAAATTCAAAAACAATATTAATTAACCTCATGTATTTTAATATTTTTATCTAATTTATTTTCTTAAAAGTCAATATTGGCAAGCTCTTTGCATCTCCAAAAAAGAAAAAAGCCTAGATTTTAGGGGCTCGTGAGAGCCCTGATTTTTTTAAGGAGTGATGCCATGAATGCGATTCCAACTTTAACGCCCCTTGCCATGCCGTGTAACAGCAGTTTTGATGCAAAAGATTGGGAAATTTTATCGAGCCATTGGTATCCGGTAGCGCGTATTCAAGATGTCTCTACTGCGCCTCAACGAGTCACACTACTAGACGTCAATATGGCACTCTACAAAACAGAAAGTGGTGAAATTCATCTGGTCCGAGATATTTGTCCCCATCGTGGCGTGCCTTTAACCAAAGGTTGGGTTGATGGTGAGGAGATTGTGTGTCCTTATCACGGTCTACGTTACAACACCGAAGGGAAATGTACCCAAATACCAACTCAACCTGAGCTAACCAAAATTTCTGATCGTTTTTCTCTAACTAAATTTCCGGTTGTGCAAAGATACGGTCTCATTTGGACCAGTATTCATGGTCGTGATATTACTCAAGCCAATATTCCTGTATTAGATACTTGGGATGATGCAGAGCATCAAGCAATTTTGCCACCTTTTGTGGATATTGGTGGCTCTAGCGGTCGTCAGCTTGAAGGGTTTATCGATGTCGCTCATTTTGCATGGGTGCATCACAACGCCTTTGCGAATCGTGATAATCCCATCGTCCCTAAATATCACACTGAACGTACCAACTACGGCTTAAAAACGGTCTATATCAGCAATGTCAGTAATTATCCGCATGAGCTAAAACATCTCGAACCAGAAGGCTTTTTGTGGAAGCGTACTTTTGAGGTTTATCCGCCATTTTCTGCCGTGCTTACTGTCGATTTCCCAGAAAGTGGAGTCTTAAAAATTTTGAACACCTGTTGTCCTATCTCAAGTAATAAGACCCGTTTATTTGTTCCACTCACACGTAACTTTGACCAAACAGGTGATTTAGAAAAAGTATATGCATTTAATGCGCAAATTTTTGCCGAAGACCAAGACATGGTCGAATCACAAAAACCAGAAGAACTACCGCTCGATCTAATGATGGAAGCACATTTTGAAGCAGACCGTTCATCAACGACTTATCGACGGATTTTGGCTGAATGGGGACTAAGTAAACGTTATACCGTTTAAATCTTGGCTAACTGGGGTACAATCAATCGAAAAAAGTGAAAATATATAGGCTATCCATGTCATTGATCGCAAATACCACCGTTGTACGTGGTCGTTTTTTAGATATTCAACAAACTGTCTCTGAGCCAACTGATATTCCAAATCAAGTACGTTATTTGGAAGATGGTGTATTGATTAGTGAACATGGAAAGATCAAATGGTTTGGTGCATGGGAAGATGCTCAACAACATCTATCTGCTGGAGTTGAGGTTCAACATTATCCAGAACAATTGATTGTACCCGGCTTTATTGATACCCATATTCACTTCCCGCAAACCGAAATGGTGGGAGCTTACGGCGAGCAACTTTTAAGCTGGCTCAACACGTATACATTCCCAACCGAAATCCAGTTTCAAGACAAAACATATGCAAGTGAAATTGCCCAGTTCTTTGTTCAGGAACTCTTAAAACACGGTACAACCACGGCCCTCGTTTTCTGTACAGTTCATCCCGAATCTGTGGATGCCTTATTTGAAGCCGCAGAGCGCGTTCAGATGCGTTTAATTGCCGGTAAGGTACTCATGGACCGTAATGCCCCTGAAGCGCTGTGTGACACGCCAGAAACGGCTTACAGCGACACTAAAGCACTCATTGAAAAATGGCATGGTAAAGGCCGTGCTCTGTATGCGATTACGCCACGATTTGCACCGACTTCTACACCTGAACAGTTAGAAAAAGCAGGGCAGCTAAAACAAGAATTTCCAGATGTTTATGTCCATACGCATTTAAGTGAAAACAAAGATGAAATCGCTTGGGTGAAATCTTTATTTCCGGAACAAGCTGGCTATTTAGATGTTTATCAACACTATGACCTAACTGGTAAACGTTCTGTGTTTGCGCATTGTGTTCACTTAGAAGATGAAGAATGGCAATGTATGCATGATACACAATCGGCTATCGCATTTTGCCCAACTTCAAACCTGTTCTTAGGTAGTGGTTTATTCCCATTGAAAAAAACTTGGGAAAAGCAAGTCAAAGTAGGTTTGGGGACAGACATTGGTGCAGGTACTTCGTTTAGCTTACTGCAAACTGTTAACGAGGCTTATAAGGTTCAGCAATTACAAGGTGATAAACTTTCAGCTTATGAAGCGCTTTATCATGCAACCCTAGGCGGAGCAAAAGCACTCGATTTGCAGGATCAGTTAGGCAACTTCAACGTCGGTAAAGAAGCAGACTTTGTGGTACTCAACCTAAAGCCAACAGCATTACAGGAACTTCGCCAGTCTAAATCTAAGTCTGTTGAAGATTCGCTGTTTGCATTATTCACTTTAGGTGATGACCGTAATATTGAGGCGACTTATATTTATGGAAACCGTGCTTATCAAAAAGAAACAGCCAAATAAAAAAGGCATTGTTAAGTTTTTGTTATTATTTGGAATATGTGTTATTGCGTTAAAGCGTGATCGACATAATCCGCAAAATGATAAAATTTCACAGCCATCAAAGGGTGCATGAAACGTCATTTTGCTTTAAAATTTTACCATTAACTCAGATTTTCGAGGTGTTGCAGGTCAACACCTTTTTTATTTTTTCTTTTATATCTTGTAGGAATCTGCCATGACTGTTGCAATGAGCATCATGATTTCAACCGAAGAAATTCAAGCAAAAGTCAAAGAGCTCGGCGAGCAAATCAATTCTCATTATGCAAATAGTGACAAAGAATTGGTTCTGATTGGTCTACTTCGTGGTTCTGTTATTTTCATGGCAGACTTATGCCGTACCATTACCAAACCGCACGAACTCGATTTCATGACAGTGTCTAGTTACGGCGGCGGTACCACTTCAAGTCGAGACGTTAAAATCTTAAAAGATCTTGACGGTGAAATTCGTGGTAAAGATGTGCTGGTGGTTGAAGATATTATTGACTCTGGCAACACCTTAAGCAAAGTTGTGGAAATGTTGCAAACTCGCGAACCAAATTCGATTCAATTATGCACATTAGTGAGTAAACCATCACGCCGTGAAATTGATCTCGAAGTTAAGTTTTTAGGTTTTGAAGTTGAAGATCGGTTTATTGTAGGCTATGGCTTAGACTACGACCAGAAATATCGTCACTTGCCATTTATTGGTGAGATTGGTTTATAAATTTCATAAAAATGGCACCATAAGGTGCTATTTTTTTATATAACGTTTTAGCTTTGAACAAAAAAGACACAAAAAGTCGCAATCTGCTACAGACAAAACAGTTGGCTCTGTCGCACGATAGAATATGAAGCAAAATCATTAACTTCATCAAAAAAACAACTGGAGAACAAATATGTGGTCACTTATTGTTGCTATTGTGGTTGGTTTCTTCGCAGGCTTAATTGCACGTGCTTTACATCCTGGTGATGATAAAGCAGGTTTTATCGTTACTACTTTAATTGGTATCGCAGGTTCACTTTTAGCCACTTATGGTGGTCGTTTACTTGGTCTTTACGGAGAAAATTCAGCTGCGGGCTTTATCGCTTCCGTAATTGGTGCAGTCATCATTTTGTTTATTTACAACTTGATTGCACGAAAAAGCTAAACTTAAGTTCATTCATAAAAAAAGCACCTAATGGTGCTTTTTTTATTTACAGGCCTAGCTCTTTCCAAACTTCCTGAATTTCTTCAGCAGACCTTGCACCTACTAGTTTAAAACCGTTTGCAAAAATTAGGGTAGGAGTAGCATTAAAACCTAATTTTCTTCCAAGTTCCAAGTTCCGATCAATTGGGTTTGCGCAGCTCGCAACTGTTGGTTTTACACCTTGTTCAATCAGTTTCTTCCAAGAGTATGACTGGCTCGGTGCACACCAAACTTGTCTCGAAACCACAATAGACTGAGGTTTTAAAGGGTAAATAAACGTGTAAATTGTTACATCTTTAAGTTTATCAAGTTCAGGTTCAAGTTTTTTACAGTAAGGGCAATTCGGATCAGAAAATACAGCTAAAACATGCTGACCATTACCTTTGACCGTTTTAATGGCATCTTTTAAAGGTAATTGCTTCCAATCAATTGAGTTTTGTCCTAGAACTAAGTCTTTGGTTAAATTTTTCTGGTCCTTTAAGCGGATCATGGAGCCTACCAGCATATGCTGACCATCTTCCCCAAGATAAATGATTTGTTGATCGAGATTAGCGCTATATAACCCAGGCATTTCGGTTTTCTGAATATTGCTAATTTTTAAATTAGGATATTGTTTTTTAATATTTTCCCGAACTGTATCTACATTAGCGAAACTCAAACTTGTTGTTAGACTAAATAATGCCAATATTCCTAATTTTTTAAGCATAAAACCGACTCGAGGACAAGAGAGTAAACATTTTAGTCAGTTCCGTTAATGAAAACAGAACTGATTACCGAGATATAACCAAACTTCTACCCAGTTATGCTAATGTTTCACGTGGAACATAAATAGGTTTTAAAGTATTAATTTCTACCGATATATGCACGATTTCATCATGAATCGATAAAGCATGACGAATCTGGTCTGCATTCAAAGAAATATCATCAGTTTCTAGCGCTAAAATACAAGAAAATTTACCTTTTGCGACTTTCCAGACATGAATATCTGTAATTTCCACATGTTTCGGAAATTCAGCTATTACTTCCCGAATTTCTTCAACTACAGGATGGTCCATTTCAGCATCTAGAAGGGTTTTTCCTGTCTCTTTCATTAAACCAAAAGACCACTTTGCAACTAAAATAGCACCTAAAATTCCTAAAAGTGCATCTAAAAAATCCCATCCAAAATATTTACCTGCGAAAAGCGCTACAATTGCAAAAACAGAAGTCACTGCATCTGCAACTACATGTAAAAACGCAGCTTTTTGGTTTAAATCATGGTGATGATGCCCATGGCCATGCTCGTGATGGTGATGGTGATGGTGATGGTGATGGTGACCATCATCATGAAGTAACCAAGCACAAATCAAGTTAATAACTAAACCTAAAATTGCAATTGGAATAGCTTCATTATAAAAAATCTCAACTGGATTCAATAAACGTTGAAATGACTGAAAAGCCATAATAATAGCGACAACCATAAGCAAAATTGCACTGCTATAGCCGGCTAAAATCTCAATCTTCCACGTCCCAAAACTAAAACGATGGTCTTTTGAATAATGTTGAGCTGCGCGATATGCAAAATAGGCTAAACCGAGCGCCAACATATGTGAGCTCATATGCCAGCCGTCAGCCAAAAGTGCCATCGAGTTAAAAAACCACCCTCCAAATATCTCTAAAACCATCATGGAAGCCGTTAAAATGGTTGCAATCAAAATCCGTTTTTGTGCTAAGGGATTTCCTTCATCAAACTGATGTTGATGATGACGTGATACACTATGATCCTGCATAAAATTTAAATCCAATATACTCCCTACCAGTATATTAAATTCTACAAGAGAAAACAGATGAGTCACATTGGTCAGGATAAAAAAATTCTTAATCGTGTAAAACGGTTAAAAGGACAAATCAACAGCATTGAAAATGCGATAGAACAAGCAGAATCTTCATGTATCGACATTTTGCAGCAAGTTGCAGCCATAAAAGGTGCTATAAACGGTTTAATGAGTGAATTAATGGAACAGCACTTACATCATCATGTGCTTAAAGGTGCAGAAATCGATCAAAATGAGCTAGAAGAATTTTTAAAAGTTTTAAAAAGATATGGCTAAAAGAAAGTTCTGGATGACACAACAATACGTATCATCCAGATTATTTAAAATTATTTTCCAATGCAGAACGAACCGAAGATTTTGCCTAATAGATCATCGGCACTAAAGTCTCCAGTAATTTCACCTAAAGCATTTTGAGCAAGACGTAGTGATTCAGCAACAAGTTCACCAGCGTTAAATACAACAAGTTGCTCACGTGCCTCTGCCAAATAGAGCTGAGTGCGCTTCATTGCGTCTAAATGACGAGTTCTCGCAATAAATGTATCTTCCTCAGGGTGAAAGCCTGCATGCGCTGTAATCGCATCTACGAGGCCTTGTACACCCATCTCTTGTTTTGCTGAAACTGTAATATGACGGAATCCTTGATAATCACCTATTTCGGCAGATTGACCAGTTAAATCACATTTATTGCCGATTAACATGAGACGACGCGGTTCAATATGTTCAGCAAAGTATTCTTGAGCGAGTTGTAATGGGTCATCACCTTGATTTAAATCGTAGACCAATAACAGCAGATCGGCCTGCTCAATTTCTTTGATTGCACGGCGAATACCTTCTTTCTCGACCACATCTCCCGTTTCACGAAGACCTGCTGTATCAGTCAAGGTAATTGGTAAACCATTTAAGCTAATTTTTTCATGCAAAACATCACGAGTCGTACCAGCAATGTCCGTTACAATCGCTCGTTCTACACCAGCAAGCGCATTTAACAAGCTCGATTTACCCGCATTTGGTTTACCCGCAATCACAACCTGTAGACCTTCACGGAGTAATTGCCCTTGTCGTGCAGAAGTTTGAACGGCATGCACCGACTGTTGAACATCTTCCAGTAAAGCTAAAATTTTGCCATCAGCCAAAAAATCAATTTCTTCTTCTGGAAAATCAATCGCAGCTTCTACGTGCAAACGTAAATGAATCAGTTTTTCTAAAACTGTATTAATTTTTGTTGAAAATGCACCTTGCAGAGAACGAACTGCCGAACGAGCCGCAGCTTGAGAGGTGGCATCAATTAAATCGGCAATAGCTTCCGCTTGTACCAAATCCATTTTGCCATTTTCAAAAGCTCGCATGGAGAATTCCCCAGCTTTTGCAGCAATCGCACCCAGCTCGAATAGACGGCCAAGGAGAGCATTTTGAATGACTGGACCGCCGTGCCCCTGTAACTCGACAACATCTTCACCAGTAAACGAATGCGGATTTGGAAAGCATAGGACAATGCCTTCATCCATAATGCTTCCATCAGCATCATAAAACTTACGAAAACCTGCCATACGCGCTTCAGGCAAGTTTTTTTGTGTCAGTTTTTGAGCAATATCATAAGCCTTAGGTCCAGATAAGCGAATCACGCCCACTCCGCCACGCCCTGGTGGCGTTGCAATTGCAGCAATTGTGGTTTGACTTTGCATATTATTCACCTAAAAAACCTAAAATACAGCCAAAGAAAAATCCGCTTAAGATTACCATCTTAAGCGGATTGATTCAGCAAAAGTTCAACGATTAAGATGCTGATTCCGTCTTGTTTAGACGACTTTTCTCAACACTCTTGTTAATAAACCATTGCTGTAAAATGGTAATACTGTTGTTCACAATCCAGTACAACACTAGACCCGCAGGGAAGAACAACATAAATACCGTGAACATAATCGGCATAATGCGGAATACTTTCGCTTGCATTGGATCAGCTGGTTGCGGGTTCAACATTTGCTGAGCAAACATTGTCGCACCCATAATTAACGGCAAGATGAACCAAGGATCCATTGCAGATAAGTCTTGAATCCAGCCTAACCATGGTGCATGACGTAATTCCACACTTTCCATGAGTACCCAGTACAACGCAAGGAAAATTGGCATTTGTAGCAATAACGGCAAACAACCAGACAATGGGTTCACTTGTTCACGTTTATAAAGCGCCATCATTTCTTGCGAGAAGCGCATACGGTCTTCACCGAACTCTTCTTTCATGCGTTGCATTTCTGGTGCAATCACACGCATTTTCGCCATAGAACGATAACTTTTTGAAGATAAAGGCCATAAAATCATCTTCACCATAATGGTAAGTAAGATGATTGACCATCCCCAGTTGCCTACAATGCTATGGAAGAATTGAAGACCTAAGAACAATAACTTCGCAATTGGCCATAACCAACCATAGTCCACAGTCTGGTTCAGACCGACAGCTAAATCTTTTAATTCAGATTGTACTTTAGGACCTGAATAAAGCTTTGCATCTACTTCCATTGAAGTGCCAGCTGGAACATTAATTACTGGCGAAGTAAAGCCAATAATATTCATATGATCCGCAGACTGACGTGATTCAAGCTTAGCAACATAAGGCTGACCATTTGCTTGAGTCAGTTTAAGGTTTCCTGGAATCCAAGCACTTACAAAATAGTGCTGAACAATCGCAACCCACCCACCTTTAGCATCAGCATTTAATTTTTCTTCTGAGAAATTAGCAAACTTAAGCTTGTTATAGTGTGAATCAGGCGTACCCCAAGCTCCCCCTAAGAACGTCCCTAGAGTGAAAATACCTTGAGAAGACTTACCAGGATCCTCAGAGTTATCACGCTTTAACTGTCCAAACATCTGACCTTGCCAGTTTTGTTGGCTACGGTTAATCACTTGATGGCTTACAACAATCGGGTATTGACCTTGGGTAAAGGTGAAAGTTTTAATAATTTCAACGCCTTCTGGTGTTTTAAATACCATTGGTACGCTTAAAACTTTTTCAGACTGTCCCTTTTGATCCTGCACACCCTTAGCATCAGCCAAAGTATATGATGTTTTTTCAACCGCATATAACGGACGACCACCACGACTACTATCTGGTCCATTCAAACCAATTAAGCCAGACTGAGCAACATATGTACGCTTGGCATCATTTTCAAGCATAACAAAAGGTTGATTACTGTCTTTGCTTTTGTCGTGAGAGAGTAATTCAATACGAACAATATCACCACCTTTTGGATTAATCCAAAGATGATAAAGGTCAGTTTGTACTGAAATAAGCTGTTGATTCACAGGTGCTGTCGCATCTGTGGTTTGTGACTGCGCAATATTTGCTTGTGGCACATCGGAAGCCACTGTTGCAGTTTTAGCATTTGGCAAATCAGCAGATATTTCATGTGAACTTACAGCCGCCGCTTGTTGTTGCGGTGCAGTTGCAGCATTTCCATAATCTTTTTGCCAAGCCAAAATGAGCAAATATGCGGTGACAAACATGGCCCCGAGAATTGCAAACCTGGCCCATTGTTGCATATCTATTACCCCAAATGGTTAGAGAGATTTTGCTTCATTAAACGATCACGAAAGGGTACAGCAACATGATGCGTTTGAGAATCTATTTGATGAAACGAAATAAAACGAATTGCTTTTGGCGGTACCGGATCATATCCGGAGCCTCCCCATGGATGACAACTGCAAATACGTTTAGAAGATAGCCAAACGCCTTTGATTGCACCATGAGTTTGTAATGCTTCTATCGCATATTGGGAACAAGTTGGGATATAACGACAACGGGGTCCAAGAAGCGGACTAATCGCAATTTGATACAGTCGAATGAACCAACGCAAAATACGAACCATTGGTCATCTCTTAATTTTGCGAGGTTGGGACAACTTTAGAATGTTTTTTTGCCAAGCGTTGTAATTTTTGCCAAGCAAAATCTAATTGTTGATATAGCTCAGCGTTCGTAATCGTTTCTATACCAACTTTAGGCATTACAACAACATCTATGTCTAACCCAAATTTCGGCTGATTTAGACGAAAGCTCTCACGAGCAAGACGCTTTATTCGATTTCTTTCATGCGCACGGCGCACTTTTTTCTTAGCAACAACAATACCCAAACGGCTATTAGGCTGTTCGGTGAATTTTGCAAGAAATAAAAAATGGGGTTGATGCACTTTAAAAAGCGCACCATCAAATACACTTTTATAATCTGCAGCACAGCGTACACGACGATCTGTGCTAAAACTGTAAAGTGCCATCACACCCAAGTCTGGTCAGCGTAACAGTAATTAAACAGTTAAGCTATGACGACCTTTTGCACGACGACGAGCTAATACTTGACGACCAGCTTTAGTTGCCATACGAGCACGGAAACCATGAACGCGTTTACGCTTTAATTCAGATGGTTGGAAAGTACGTTTCATATCGAAACTCCCAAAAATGATCTTTCTATAAAGGTCCGCGATTTTATTGTGCAATGTTTACTCTGTCAATGATAAACAGAGAAAGTTTTGTATTTAAGTCAAATTTTTAGTTCTTCATCCTCTCTTTATATTAAGTCAATTTTTATCATTTAAAAGTTATACACAAAGTAATTGTTTATTTTTATTATGACTTTTAAGATATACACTTCTTATTTACATACTTATCAACAAACCTTGATGTGAAATGAGTTTGGATTTGGTATATTTGAATTTAAATTCATATTTTTTAGTTATCCACAATTGGGAGTGACCCTATTAAATAAATTCAAATTTTAAAATTTAAATTTATTCTTATTAGTGTGGACTTTTTCTGTGGATTCGATGGTTTTAAATTTAAAAAACATATATTTGAACTGTTGATAACTCTGTTTTTATTATCTTTATAGATTGTGGATAAGTTTATGTGATAATTTATCCACAGGATGTGCAAAAAGTTATACACAATTGGTTTTGAATTTAAATTTATTCACAAGAGATTTCTTTTTAGTCAAAATCAACCGAATTCGTCATGACAGATGTGGATAACTTGGGTAGAATGGCGACCCCTTCTCATCAGGAAGGGTTAATCTTTAAATGATTTGAATTTAAAACGCAGACATAGGGGATACACATGCTTTGGACAGACTGCTTAACTCGCTTGCGACAAGAGCTCTCTGATAACGTCTTTGCGATGTGGATTCGCCCTTTAGTAGCTGAAGAAGTAGAGGGTATCCTACGTCTATATGCCCCTAATCCTTATTGGACACGTTATATTCAAGAGAATCATTTAGAGTTAATATCTATATTGGCGGAACAATTGTCTGAGGGACGTGTACGTCAGGTTGAAATCTTGGTCGATTCGCGTCCTGGTAGTATTTTGTCTTCTAATGAACAACCAGCAACAACTACAGCTGCTTTACAAAGTGCACCAGTTTCACAACCTACTAAGGTTAAAAGAGAACCAGAACCTGTTGCTAACCCTGTAGTTAGTTCGAAAACTTCAAAAAAGAAACTATTAAACCCACAATTTACTTTTTCGCTATTTGTTGAAGGCCGTTCTAACCAAATGGCAGCGGAAACTTGTAGAAAAGTATTAACACAATTAGGTGCTTCTCAACATAACCCTTTGTTTTTATATGGTCCAACGGGTCTTGGTAAAACTCACTTAATGCAAGCGGTTGGTAATGCTTTACTGCAAGCTAAGCCGAATGCGAGAGTCATGTATATGACTTCGGAAAGTTTTGTACAAGATTTTGTGAGTTCATTACAAAAAGGAAAGGTTGAAGAGTTTAAGAAAAATTGTCGTTCTTTAGATTTGTTATTAGTGGATGATATTCACCTTTTGGCTGGTAAAGAAGCTAGTCTTGTTGAATTCTTTTATACATTTAACGCCTTACTTGATGAATCTAAACAAATTATTTTAACGTCTGATCGATATCCTAAAGAATTAACAGAACTTGATCCACGATTGGTTTCTCGTTTTTCATGGGGACTATCAGTAGGTGTTGAGCCACCAGATATTGAAACCCGAATCGAAATTCTACTTAAAAAAGCTGAGAATAGTGGCGTTGATTTGCCTAGAAACTGCGCATTATTTATTGCACAACAAGTGGTAGCAAACGTACGTGAACTTGAAGGTGCTCTTAATAAAGTTGTCGCAATTTCACGTTTTAAAGGTGCTCCAATCGACCTTGATGTTGTGCGAGAGTCTTTAAAAGATGTATTGGCAATCCGTGCTCGTACAATCAGTGTGGAAAATATCCAACGTGTAGTGAGTGAATATTTCCGTATTCCTCTAAAAGAACTGGTAGGTCCAAAACGGACACGAATTTATGCTCGACCACGCCAATTGGCAATGGGGCTTGCCCGTGAGTTGACTGGTGATAGTTTTCCGGAAATTGGAATGGCTTTTGGTGGGCGAGACCATAGTACCGTGATGCATGCTTGTGAAAAAGTGGTCAGTTTGCGGGAAGAAGATCCTATCTTTGACGAAGATTATAAGAATTTACTACGTCTTCTTCAGAGTTAATGAAATCATAAGACGTTGTTGCAAAGTCTCCATAAGTGCAGCATAGTACACAGCTAAAAAATGAAATGTTTGCTCCAAGTTGCTAGAGGAATGAATCGTGCGTTTGAAAATCGCTAAAGAAAGTTTACTCAATGTTTTATCGCATGTTGTCGGTGCGGTAGAACGTCGTCATACCTTGAATATTCTTTCAAACGTCAAAATTCAGACTAATGGTCAAGCGCTCACCATTACTGGTTCGGATTTAGAAGTTGAACTGGTGGCGAGCACTGCTTTATCAGAAGGGGCGTGTCTTGAAGCAGGTGAAACGACTGTTCCTGCTCGTAAGTTAATGGACATTTGTAAATCTTTGCCTACCGCTGCATTGATTGATTTACAAATTACTGAAGATCAAAGATGTATTTTAAAGTCTGGTAATAGCCGTTTTGTATTAGGTACTTTACCAGCAGAAGATTACCCGTTGTTAAATACTGAAAATAGCCAAGGTACGCAAGTACAGGTGACTCAACGTAAACTAAAGCGTTTATTTGAAAAAACTGCTTTTGCAATGGCTGTACAAGATGTACGTTTTTATTTAACTGGTACTTTGTTAGAAATTGATGAAAATCAATTGCGTGCAGTCACAACTGATGGCCACCGTCTTGCCCTATGTGAAATTTTGGCCTCTTCTAGTTCGTCTCAATTAGTACAAGCAATTGTGCCTCGTAAAGCTGTTGGTGAACTACAACGCTTACTTAGTATTGAAGATGAGCAACTCACTTTGCTTATTGGTCGTGAATTATTAAATGTAACGATTAATACGCCAAGCCGTGATAAAGAACAAAGTGATATTACAGTTCGTTTTACGACAAAATTGATTGATGGGAAATTCCCAGACTACCGCCGTGTGATTCCACGTGGTGGCGATAAACATGTTTTGATTGGTCATGACGTATTTAAACAATCATTACAACGTGTCGCAATTTTAAGTAATGAGAAATTACGTGGTGTGTTCTTAAACTTTAATCAGGATTCTTTACAGCTTCGTGCAAATAACCCTGAACAAGATGAAGCGATTGAGGATTTAGCAATCCAATATCAAAATACGCCATTAGAAATGTCATTTAATGCTCAATATTTACTTGATGTGTTGGGTGTATTAGATGGCGATGATGTAAATATGAGCATGACTGAAGCGAACCAGTCAGTATTAGTACAAGATCCTGCTCATCCTGACCAGACTTATGTTGTTATGCCGATGCGTGTCTAAACTGGTTTAATTCTATGCATCTTACGCGCTTAAACATAGAACGCGTGCGTAATTTAAAAACGGTTGCACTCCATGGTTTGCAACCGTTTAATGTTTTTTATGGCGCTAACGGTTCGGGTAAAACATCAATTTTGGAAGCGATCCATTTACTTGCAACAGGTCGCTCATTCCGCACACATATCCCAAAAAACTATATTCAATATGAGGCTGACGACGCGATTGTGTTTGCTCAGTCAGCAACTGAAAAAATTGGTATGCAGAAACTCGCTTCTGGCGAGCAGTTGATGAAAGTGAATGGAGATACAGTGGCAACCCAAGGTCAACTCGCCAAATTACTCCCTTTACAACATATTGATCCACAAAGTACAGATATTATTGACCATGGTGCTAAGCCAAGACGTCAGCTTTTAGATTGGCTAATGTTCCACGTGGAACCTGAGTTTTATTTTGCTTGGCAGTATTACTCTCGAGCTTTAAAACAGCGAAATACCTTACTCAAAACAAGACGCAATCTTTCTTTGGCTGACTTAGAGCCGTGGAACAAAATGTTGAGTGATTATGGTGAAATTTTACACTCACAGCGTTTAAGTATCGTAGAACAATGGAATGTATATTTCCAAAATGATTTAAGACAGTTACTGCCTGATTTAGAGATTGAGCTGGAATATAGCCCCGGTTTTCATACAGAGCAGGGGCTCATGCAAGACTTGCTGAATCAGCATCAAAAAGACATTGAAAGACGTTATACAGAGTATGGTCCACATCGGGCAGATTTGCGCTTAAAAACACCTTTTGGACACGCCGATGATGTTTTATCAAGAGGTCAGAAAAAACTCCTGATTATTGCCTTAAAACTGTCACAAATTGCAATGTTGCATGCGAGTAATAAGGAAACTGTGGTATTATTAGATGATCTGACAGCAGAATTAGACTTAACCGCACAACAACGTTTAATTGAACGATTAAGCCAACTTGGTAGCCAGGTTTTTATGACAACTTTAGATCATGCATCGGTAAAAAAACATTTACATGATCTGTCTATTTCATATCAATTATTCAGTGTTGAATCCGGTCAAGTTAGTCTTGCTTCACCATAATTTTTTGATGTTAACCATCTTTGAATAAACCTATATTTGCTAGGGAGAAACCATGAGTTCAGAGTCTCAATCAGCCTCTCAAACAGAACAAACCAATGAAAAGGCTTATGATTCCTCTAGTATTAAAGTATTACGTGGATTAGATGCAGTTCGTAAACGTCCGGGCATGTATATTGGGGATACAGACGACGGTACCGGTTTACACCATATGGTATTCGAGGTTGTCGATAACGCAATCGATGAAGCCTTAGCGGGTCACTGTGACGAAATTATTGTCACGATTCACGAAGATGAATCGGTGAGTGTTTCAGATAATGGCCGTGGTATTCCAACTGATATTCACCCTGAAGAAGGTGTATCTGCAGCAGAAGTTATTCTTACCATTCTGCATGCAGGCGGTAAGTTTGATGATAATAGCTATAAAGTTTCAGGTGGTTTGCACGGTGTAGGTGTATCAGTCGTAAACGCACTGTCTAGTAAATTACATTTAATTATTAATCGTGCTGGCCAAATTCATGAACAAGAATACCATCATGGTGATCCGCAATATCCATTGCGTGTGATTGGTGAAACGGATAACACAGGTACGATTGTACGCTTCTGGCCAAGTGCAGAAACTTTTAGTCAAACCATTTTTAACGTTGAAATTTTAGCGCGCCGCTTACGTGAACTTTCTTTCTTAAATGCTGGTGTACGTATCGTTTTACGTGATGAGCGTATTAATCTTGAACATGTTTATGACTATGAAGGTGGTTTATCTGAGTTTGTTAAATACATTAACGAAGGTAAAAATCATCTGAACGAAATTTTCCATTTCACGGCTGATGCAGATAACGGCATTGCTGTAGAAGTTGCATTGCAGTGGAATGATAGTTATCAAGAAAATGTTCGTTGTTTCACAAACAACATTCCACAAAAAGATGGTGGTACACACTTAGCAGGTTTCCGTGCGGCATTAACGCGTGGCTTAAACCAATATCTTGAAAATGAAAACATTCTCAAGAAAGAAAAAGTGAATGTGACTGGTGATGATGCGCGTGAAGGTTTGACTGCTATTATTTCGGTTAAAGTTCCTGATCCAAAATTCTCTTCTCAAACGAAAGAAAAATTGGTATCGAGTGAGGTAAAACCAGCAGTAGAGCAAGCAATGAACAAAGAGTTCTCTGCTTACTTACTAGAAAACCCGCAAGCTGCAAAATCAATTGCTGGTAAGATTATTGACGCTGCTCGTGCACGTGATGCTGCGCGTAAAGCGCGTGAAATGACACGTCGTAAGAGTGCATTAGATATCGCAGGCTTGCCAGGTAAATTGGCTGACTGTCAGGAAAAAGATCCGGCACTTTCTGAATTATATCTTGTCGAGGGTGACTCTGCGGGTGGTAGTGCCAAGCAAGGTCGTAACCGTAAAATGCAAGCTATTTTACCTTTGAAAGGTAAAATCTTGAACGTTGAACGTGCCCGCTTTGACAAAATGATTTCGAGTCAGGAAGTCGGTACATTAATTACAGCACTTGGCTGTGGTATTGGCCGTGAAGAATATAACCCTGACAAGCTTCGTTATCATAAAATTATTATTATGACCGATGCCGACGTCGATGGTTCGCACATCCGTACATTGTTATTAACGTTCTTCTTCCGTCAAATGCCGGAGCTGGTTGAACGTGGTCATATCTATATTGCACAGCCACCTTTGTATAAACTGAAAAAAGGTAAGCAAGAGCAATATATTAAAGATAATGATGCCTTGGAAACTTATTTAATTTCAAATGCAATTGATGAGCTTGCTTTGCATATTAGTGCAGAAGCACCTGCAATTACAGGCGAAGCATTAGCAAAAGTGATTCAAGACTATCAAGTTTCACAAAAGAGCTTACAACGTTTAACGTTGCGTTATCCAGCAAGCTTACTTGATGCATTACTTGAAGTAGATGCCTTTAAAGCTGATCAGAACCATGACCAGGCTTATGTACAGCAATGGGCTGATCAAGTACGCGAAGCAGTACAAAGACTACAGCCAAGTTTGCGCCCTGAAATTACGCTTGAAACCTTCGAGCGTGAAAATGCTCAAGGCGAGAAAACAGCGCATTATTGGCCACGTGTGACGGTATATGTCCATAACTTGCCACATGCTTACTTGCTTGATGCTGGTTTATTAAACTCAGCAGAATATGCACGTTTATTGAAGAACTCTAAGAGTTGGTTCAATTTAATTGAAGATGGTGCATATTTACAAAAGGGTGATCGTCGTATTCAAGTGGCTAACTTCCATCAGGTATGGCAGCACATTCTGCAAGATTCGCGTCGCGGTATGATGATCCAGCGCTATAAAGGTCTGGGTGAGATGAATGCTGAACAGCTTTGGGAAACCACAATGGACCCTGAAAACCGCAATATGTTACAGGTGACTATTGATGATGCAATCGAAGCCGATCGTATGTTCTCATGCTTAATGGGTGATGACGTTGAACCACGTCGTGCCTTCATTGAAGAAAATGCATTAAATGCAGATATTGATGCTTAATTGATAGCTAGATTCTAAATCAGTCTAAGGAGAGAAGATGATGAGTCAAAAGTTTATAGCAAGTATGCTGATTTCATGTGCAGCTTTAGTGAGTCATTCTGCATTTGCAGCTGACTTGGAAGCTGACATGAAAACTTTAGCAAAGAGCACAAAAGCCTTTGCTGAAGCGAAAGATCTCAATAACGCAAAACAGCAGCTTGTGATTATGCGTCAGGCTGCATTATCTTCAAAAAAATCTTTACCTCATAAGTTAGAAGGTTTACCGCCGGAAAATGTACAGGTAAAGCAATATCAAGCGGGTTTAGATCAGTTGGTTGCTGAAATTGATCGCGTTACTGTATTGGTTGATAAAGGTCAATTAGACCAAGCCAAAACTGAAGCAATAAATCTGGTTAATATTCGTAATGAAAACCATAAAAAATTTAGATAGATTCATTTTGATCTAAATAAAATAAAGGGAATGATTGATTCATTCCCTTTATTTTTTTGGTTTATTTGAGTGGATTAACTTGAAAAAGATTAATTTTCTACTAAGTCTGTAACTTGAATGAGTGCGTGGCCAAACAAATATCCAGCAGTTAACAAAAGGCAGATCCACAAAATAGCTCCAGCGACATTATAGATTAAAAACTTTCCATAACTCATATTGCTAGAGCCAGCAGCTAATGGTGCAAAAGAGCGTGCAAAAGGAATAAAGCGTGCCAGAAGAATGGTTTTGCCACCGTGTTGTAAGAAATAACGGTTGGTTTTATTTAAATACTCTTTCTTAATAAAACGTGATTTTGCTTCAAAAATACGGTTACCAAAATGACGTCCAATAGAGTAGTTCACAATATAGCCTAGGGTGGCAGCTATGGTAAGCAAAGTAATCATATAACCCAGATGCATCATTTCAATTACTGAGCAAAGTGCCCCTACAGTTAGAAGTAAACTATCTCCTGGTAAAAAGAACATAAAAACAAAAGCTGTCTCAGAAAAAATGATCAAAAAGAGTATGGCATAGACCCATGCGCCATACTCCTGAATTAAAATAGGTAAAAAATGTTCAAAATTAGTAATAAAATCAATAAAATTCATTCAGTTTGTCTGATCCCGAATTAAATACCTACTCAAGAAGGGTAAAAACGAAGTTACAGAATTTAGTTAAATTATCTGTATATGGCAACCCTTAAGATGTAGCTTAAGTTTTATATGTTATCAAATTTGAATCTATCTCAAAAATTTAACAGCTGAATGAAATATTATTAGAAGTCATTCAAATTTTTATATAGTAGTGCAAATAAAGCTCTAATTTGAACTAAAAGCCAGTACTGGTACTTAAAAATACCAGTACTGGTAAGAACTTAGTTTTCGAAAGAAGCTTCCATTTCCTCAAGTTCCATCATGAGTTCTAAAAGTTGCTCTTCATGTTGTTCAAGCTTCGCCTTCAACTCAGTCTGTTCATTCATCAGCTTAAGCAAATCATCTTTACGATTCGCTTCATATAATGAGCTATCTGCTAAAGCTTCTTCAATTTCAGCAAGTCGCGGTTGAAGTTTTTCAATTTGTGACTCAACTTTTTCAATATTTTTACGAATAGGACGAGTCTGTTCGCGACGGCGTGCGGCTTCCTTACGCTGTGCTTCTTTATCAACTTTAGTTGGAGCAGGGGCAGCAGCAGATGAGTTATTTGCTGCTATAGCAGTCTGAGCATTGATCTGCTGCTGACGCGCTTCACGTAGCCATTTAGCATAATCCTGCAAATCACCTTCAAATTCGGTACATTTGCCGCCGTGTACTAAAAGAAGCTCATCACACACACTGGCAATAAGTTGACGTTCGTGGGAAACCAGAACAACAGCACCTTCAAAATCTTGTAAAGCCATGCTCAGTGCATGACGCATATCAAGATCTAAATGGTTTGTTGGCTCATCGAGAATTAAAACATTTGGACGCTGCCATACAATCAGTGCTAGGGCCAAACGAGCGCGCTCACCGCCAGAAAAGCTTTCACATGGTGTATCCATGCGTTCACCACTAAACCCGAAACTCCCCAGAAATGAACGTAAAGTGGCTTCACTAATTTGTTTATCTGCCAAACGGGCAAGTTGAAGCATCGGGCTGGCATGGCCGTCTAAAGCATCCATTTGGTGCTGTGCAAAGTAACCAATATTAAGTAACTCTGAAGCTTTACGTTCACCTGCTAGAAGTGGTAAATCACCGACCAAGCTCTTAATCAAAGTTGATTTACCTGCGCCGTTCATACCAAGTAAACCAATACGCGAATTTGGTGTAATTTGTAATCTGATTTTTTCAGCAATTAGCTTTTCGCCATAACCTATGCTGGCATTGTCTAACGTCAGCAACGGTGAACTCATTTTGGTCGGTTCACGAAAACTAAAAGTAAACGGTGTATCTACATGAGCAGGTGCGAGTTGCTGCATACGCTCAAGTTGTTTTATACGACTTTGTGCCTGACGAGCTTTAGTTGCTTTTGCTTTGAAACGGTCAATAAATTTTTGTAGGTGAGCACGTGTTTCTTGTTGCTTTTCAAAAGCTTGTTGTTGTTGTGCTAAACGTTCACTTCGAGTTGTTTCAAATGTGGAGTAATTACCGGTGTAAAGCGTGAGTTCCTGATTCTCAATATGGAGAATATGGTCTGTAATTGCATCTAAAAAGTCGCGGTCATGCGAAATGAGGATGAGGGTACCTTCATAGGCTTTAAGCCAGTCTTCTAACCACAAAATTGCGTCTAAATCTAAGTGGTTTGTTGGTTCATCTAGTAAAAGTAGATCAGAACGACTCATTAATGTACGCGCTAAGTTTAAGCGCATACGCCATCCACCAGAAAAGCTAGCAACATTTAAACGTAATTGATGTTCTAAAAAACCTAAGCCAGCCATAAGCTGGGCAGCTTTAGATGGTGCTGAATAACCGTGAATTTCATCAAAGCGGCCATGTAGTTTAGCCAAGTCTGAATCTGTGAGTTGATCTGGATGAGCAAGCTTATTTTGAATATCCCAATATTCTTCATCACCAGAAAGAACAAAATCGATGGCAGGCATGTCTAGAGCTTTAACTTCTTGTGCCATATGCGCCACTGTCCAGACCGAAGGGCGAGTAAGAGTACCTTCATCTGCGCCTAAACTGCCTAGTAATGCTGCAAATAATGTTGATTTACCTGCACCATTGACCCCAGTCAGACCAATCTTCCAACCTGGGTGTAATTGCATAGACGCTTTTTGAAAGAGAACACGTCCACCGCGGCGTAAAGAAACTTGGTCAAATTGAATCATCTTGTCTTATCGAGGTGAGTTAGGGATGCTGTATTTTAAAGAGAACTGAACCTGAAAACAAAACTTTCAGAGTTTTAGTTTCTAAATGTTGAGATTGCATGGCTTAACCTATCTTTATTAAAGCTATTCGTCTGAAAATATCTAAATTTTTAACGAGATAGACCACATTCTAAAAAATATGGCTAAAATAAAAACAATTTAAAACTTGGTTGATAAATGAACTCCTAATAAAACTAGACTAAGGAAAGTCAAATGAAAAAAGGATTGGGGATAATTGGTGCAGTATTTTGCTGTGCTATGGGAACAGCACATGCTGGGCAAAATGTATGTGTATTCGATTTATTGGGAAAATCAGGTGAATCCTACAAAATGATGGAAGAGTGGGCACTGGCAGCGAAAAGTTGGCAGGCCGACATTACTTTAATTCCATTTCAAGACGAAGCTTTGGTAGATCGTAGACTGCGTGAGGGCAAATGTGACGCAGCTTATATGACCTCAATGCGAGCGCGAAATTACAATAAATTTGCAGGTTCGATTGATGCTATTGGTGGGGTGACAAGTAATGCAATTGCTCAAAAGGCAATTAGTTACGTTTTAGACCAACGTAATAAACATCGTATGGTAACTGCACAAAATGGAACAAACTACGAGGTGGTGGGGATTGTCCAGATTGGTTTGGCTTACTTGTTTGTAAGAGATAAAAGCCTCAACTCAATTGAAAAAGTACGCGGTACTAAATTTGCTATTTTACAATATGACGCAGCCCAAAAAATTATGGTGGAAAGTGTAGGTGCGCATCCTATCCCATCAGAAATTACAGATTTTGTGAAAAAATTTAATAATGGCCAAGTCGATGCCATTGCCGCTCCTGCTTATGCTTATAAACCATTAGAAATAGGCAAAGGTATTGGAACAAATTGGGCAATGTTTACTTTTCCCGTAGTCAACGTTACAGGGGACTTAATTGCAAGAAGTGATAGGTTTCCAGCCAATTTTGGAATGAAGTCTCGTGACTGGTTCATTAAGCAATTACCGCAAAATTTTACGATGGTGAAACGGTTGGAAGCTGGAATACCCTCTAAAATTAAAATCAATTTTTCAGTTGAAGATAAACTGAAATATCAAAAAATATTACGAGAAGGTCGCCTTGGCCTTACAAAGCAAGGAGTATATGACGCAACCATGATGAGTGTACTAAAACGTGCACGATGTACCATTGAACGAACAAATTTTGAATGTACGCTCAATGGTGAGTAGTTTGTTTTTTAATCACAAAATCGCTACACATATTTCAAAGCTGAATATGGGTATGAAAATTGTGAATATAAAAAGTAACTTACGGAAAATTAGTAGTTTTTAATTTTGATAAATAATTTAAATAGCACAAACAATGATCCAATGAGATAAAAATATTTGAGTAAAAGCTCTATTTTTTTCTAAAAAACATGATTAATATCTGTGTTTGAAAGGAAACTTCAAACAAAAAATCTGTTCCGTGGAAGGATGAAGAAAATGAAAAAAATCGTACTTGCTATGGCTGCCGCTTCTGTTGTTGGTTTTTCTGCTTCAGCGCAAGCAGCGAGTACCGTGTGTGTATTCGACCTCTTAGGAAAAGCAGGCGACTCATATAAAATGATGGAAGAATGGGCTCTAGCTGCAAAAGGCTGGGGTACTGAAATTAACTTGGTTCCTCGTCAGGACGAGGCTGTTGCAGATAATGATTTCAAAGCTGGTAAATGTGATGCTGTAGCAATGACTGCTATGCGCGCACGCCAATATAACAAATTCGCAGGATCAATCGACTCGCTTGGTGGTGTTCCTAATAACCAAATCGCGCAACGTGCTATTACTTATGTATTAGATGCACGTAATGCTGCCAAAATGACAACTAACCTTGGTGGTAAAAAATACGAAGTTGCTGGTATCTCTCCGCTAGGTTCAGCATTCATTTTCGTACGTGACAAAAACATCAACTCTGTTGAAAAAGCTGCGGGTAAAAAATTCGCCGTGTTAGGCTATGACGATGCACAAAAAATTATGGTGCAGCGTGTAGGTGCTCAGGCGGTTCTTTCTGATATTTCAAACTTTGCTGCTAAATTTAACAATGGTCAGGTAGATATGGTAGGTGCGCCTGCTTATGCATACAAACCATTAGAATTAAACAAAGGTTTGGGTGCAAATGGTGTAATGTGGAACTTCCCAGTATTACATGTAACTGCTGACCTAGTATTACGTGCTGATAAATTCCCTGCTGGCTTTGGCCAAAAGTCTCGTGACTGGTTCGTGAAACAATTACCTAAAAACTTTGCGATGATTAACCGTTTAGAAGCGCAAATTCCAGGTAAATATAAAATGAACCTAAGTGCTGAAGACAAACTTAAGTATCAAAAAATGTTACGTGATGGCCGTATGGACTTAACTAAACGTGGTATTTACGATGCTGGTATGATGTCTGTATTGAAAAAAGCACGTTGTTCTGTAGACAAAGCTAACTTTGAATGTTCAATGCCTGGTGAATAATTCATATTGATCTTAAAAGCCTAGACTTAGTTCTAGGCTTTTTTGCTTTATATAGGCTGTCAATTCAGCCATTGTGGTGAATTGAAAAGTCGATAATCTAATTTGAAGATAAAACTTCATCTGGATATATGAAGGTATAAAAACTGAACAAGGATGTGAGTGATCAAAGAAGTACTATCGATATTTAAATATCTATTTTTCTTTAATTGAGCTCATATAAACAGAATTGCTCGTAAAAATATCTTAATCGCAAATTTTAGATGAAGCATATCTCATGAGAATCATGCCGACCAGCGTGAAATTTCTTGATGCTAAAAACAAAAAATCTACAAGGAAAGGAAAAGAATATGCGATTTTCCAAAACGCTTTTACTTGCGATGGGACTCACAACAATTTCATTTGCAGCCGAAGCCAAACAAACTATTTGTGTTTTTGACTTCGTTGGTAAAAATGGTGACGTCTATGCACTCATGAAAGATTATCAGCTTGCAGCGAAAAACTGGGGAGCTGATATCGAACTCAAAGTAAATCAAAACGAAGCAGTGATTGCTGAAGATTTTAAAGCTGGTAAATGTGATGGCATTAGCGTATCGGGTATGCGTGGGCGTCAATTCAACTCATTTACAGGTTCATTAGATGCTATTGGTGCGATTCCCGATCTCAAACTTGCTGTTAAAGTCATGCAAGGTTTAGCGAGTCCAACCTTTAGTAAATATATGGTGAATGGGCGCTATGAAGTCGTCGGTGTTATTCCGGTAGGGGACGCTTACCTTTTAGTAAACGACCGTAGTATTAATACAGTGGCGAAAGCTGCGGGTAAAAAAATTGCTGTACTAGATTACGATGAAGCGCAAAAAATTATGGTTCAGCAGGTAGGGGCACAGGCTGTTAGTGCTGATGTGACTAACTTTGGAGCTAAATTTAATAATCATCAGGTTGATATTATTGGTGCACCAGCAGCAGCGTTTAAACCTTTAGAACTACAAAAAGGCTTAGGTACGAAAGGAGCAATCGTTAACTATCCAATCTTACAGGTGACTGGAAATATTATTATTCGTCCAGATAAATTCCCAGCTGGATTTGGTCAGAAATCTAGAGAATGGGTGGCAGGCCAGTTACCACGTGCCTTTACTATCTTAGGAAAAATGAAAGCTGATATTCCGCAAAAATACTGGATGGATGTACCTGCTGCCGATAAACCGGGCTATCAAAAGCTTATGCGTGAATCACGAATTAATCTTACAAAACGCGGTGTTTATGATAAACGGATGATGAAATTATTATGGCAATTCCGTTGTAAGCAAGATGCGAAAAACTTCGAATGTGGCTTACAAGATGAGAATTACAAATAATCTTGATAAAAATACTCAAGATTCGCTTTAAACTTCGAAGACAGACCCTATATTGATTATGCTATACTCAATATAGGGTCTTTTTTATTTTGAAAGGCACAGCAAAATCCGAGGAACAATCATCATGAATGCCCAAGCTCTAGTTTTGACAGATAATGCTGCCAATAAGGTACGCCAACTCCGTGATAGTGAAGGGAATGACGATCTCATGTTACGTGTATATGTAACCGGAGGCGGGTGTTCAGGATTTTCATACGGCTTCAATTTCGCTGAAAGCGTAAATGAAGATGATGCTGAATTTGTAAATGGCGATGTAAAGATGCTGGTTGACTCACTCAGCTATCAATATTTAGTTGGCTCAGTGGTTGATTATGTTGAAGGCCTTGAAGGTTCACGCTTTATTGTGCAGAACCCAAATGCGACAACAACTTGTGGTTGTGGTTCTTCGTTCTCGATTTAAAAAGAATTTTAAATAAAAAGCCTCTCTATTTTGAGAGGTTTTTTTATTAGTCAAATCATTATTTTTCACTGATAGATTCTAAAAAGTATTGAACCAGTTCAGGTGCATTCTGATAAGGAATCCAATGAGAAGCGTTTATGAAAATGGCTTTATAACTATTTTTAAAATAACCTGAATTTAACTTGGCACTTTTTTCTGTTACGGCAATATCATCTCTACCCCAAATAAACAGAGTTGGCACATCTATTAATTTAAAAGGATTCTGAGGTTTATCCCAGAAAAATCCACGGTACCAATTTAACGCCGTAGTTAGCCTATTTTCTTTTATAAACTCAGTCTCGAATATTTCAATTTGCTGTTCGGTCATGCCTGATGACTTTAGAAACTTACGGCCTAATTTCGGTATCTTTTTAAATAAAAGTTCGGGCACAATCGGTAGCTGAAAAATTGCAAAATAATAAGATTTAAAAAGTTGTCTACTGCTTAAACAAGCTTTTAAAAATGCGGCTTGATGCGGCACAGAAACTAAAGTGAGATGTTGAATATACTGCGGGTACTTCATAGCTACACTAGACGCAATTACAGAACCCCAATCGTGCCCAATTAAATAAACTGGTTGACCAAGCCCCTTAATAAAAACTGCGACATCTTCAGTTAGTTCACTTAAAGCGTAATGAAAGCGGCTTTGTGGTCTAGCATTTAGACTATAACCACGTTGATGAATCGCAAGTGTTCTAAATCCATGCTGATGCAATAGTTCAGAAGTTTGCACCCAACTATGTGCAGTTTCTGGAAAGCCATGCAATAAAACCACGAGAGGGCCAACTATAGGGCCTGAATCAATCACATCGAATGTCCAAGCCCCACGAGTATATTGATGAATACGGTTGGTCAAATCCATAACAACATGCCTTACTTATTTTTGTTGGCATTTATCATGAGTTTTTATGCACATTTAAATAACAGCATTTCGGGTCAGTAAATGTGCTATAAGGTCGAATCTAGGTAAAAGAACTTATAAAAAATCTTATACCGCCGTGATTGTTCCTAAAATTCTAAAATCAGACGCACCAGTTACTGCTGGTAAATTACCACTTAAACTATTCACAAAACGCATTGCTAACCATGCAAATGCTGTAGCCTCGACCCAGGTAGGGGAGAGTCCTAAAACATCTGTGGTTTGAACTGACCAATTGTGCTTACGTAAACGCCAGCGTAATTGTTCTAACAAATAAGAGTTATAAGCCCCACCACCACATACATATACTTCGCCTGTTTCCATATCAGAACGATAAATCGCTTTTTGAATAGCACGCACAGTAAGTTTTAATAAGGTTGCTTGAATATTTTCTGGTGTATCTTCTAACTCATCGTAAGTTAAATCATTACGCCAATCGATTAACTGATCATCTAGCCAGTCAATATTGAAATCTTCACGTCCCGTACTTTTAGGTGGCTCTTTAGAAAAATATTCATGCGCATGAAGACGGTCGAGTAGCGAACGAATAGGATGCCCATAAGCAGCCCAATCACCATTTTCATCATATGGATGACCTGTATGGCGATGACACCATGCATCCATCAAAATATTCGCAGGCCCCGTATCAAAACCAAATACGCCGTCAGGATTATTGGCAGGCAACATACTTACATTGGCAATGCCGCCTAAATTCAAAATCACACGATGAATGCTTGGATGTTGAAATAATGCTTGATGAAAAGCTGGGACTAATGGAGCACCTTGTCCGCCTGCAGCCATATCTCTACGACGGAAATCTGAAACAACTGGGATTTGAGTGATTTCAGTAATAATGTTTGGATCGCCAATTTGTAACGTAAAGCCATGCTCTGGACGATGACGAATAGTTTGCCCATGCGAACCGATCGCTTTAATTTGGCTACGGTCTAATTGATGCTTTTCAATTAAGCTATTAATCCCATGACCAATCATTTTGGCTAGAGCAACATCAGCTTTACCCATACGGTCAATTTCATTGTCATCGGGTAAAGTTAATGCCATAAGCTCATCACGTAACTCGGGTTCGAAAGGAACTGTAAGAGTGGCATGAAGCTGTAGTGGCTCAAATGAAGCCGCAACAATATCTACACCATCCATACTAGTGCCAGTCATTACGCCGATATAGATTGCGCTCATATGCAACTTCCCCTGCAAGACGCTGAAAAAATGTTAGTATATCGCACAAATTGAATAACTGATGTGTTTAGGTTTTGTGATGTCAAATTTCTTGCCCGCCGAAGAACAGCTTGCCCTCATCCAACGAGGCACGCACGAAATTATTTCAGAAGAAGATTTACTGAAAAAGCTTAAAGAGAATCGTCCTCTTAAAATTAAAGCTGGTTTTGACCCTACAGCACCAGATTTACATTTAGGACATACGGTACTTATTAACAAACTAAAAACGTTCCAAGACTTGGGCCATGAAGTTACCTTCTTGATTGGTGACTATACAGCAATGATTGGTGACCCAACTGGTAAAAGTGCAACTCGTCCGCCTTTGTCACGTGAACAAGTTGAAGCCAATGCTAAAACTTATCAAGAACAAGTTTTTAAAATCTTAGACCCGAATAAAACAAAAGTACGTTTTAACTCAGAGTGGTTTAACCAAAAGTCTGCTGCTGACCTTATCCAGTTAGCGAGTCAACAAACCGTATCGCGTATGTTAGAGCGTGATGACTTTACTAAGCGTTATAGCAACCATCAGCCAATTGCGATTCATGAGTTCTTATATCCTTTAGTTCAAGGCTATGACTCAATTGCGCTTGAAGCTGACGTTGAGTTAGGTGGTACAGACCAAACCTTTAACTTACTCATGGGTCGTACTTTACAAAGCCGTTATGGCCAAGAATCACAAGTGTGTATCACTGTGCCGATTCTAGAAGGTTTAGATGGCGTAAATAAAATGTCTAAATCTTTAGGTAACTATATTGGTGTTTTTGATGCGCCAGGTGCAATGTACCAAAAAGTATTATCAATGCCTGACTCTTTAATCGAACGTTATTTCGATTTATTAAGTTTTAAATCTCTTGATGAGATCAAGGCTTTATTAGATGAAATCGCGGCTGGTCGTAATCCACAAGAAGTAAAACGTATTCTTGCACTCGAGTTGGTTGAACGCTTCCATGATGCTGAAGCAGCTGCCAATGCTCATAAGAGTGCAGGTAACCGTATTACAGAAGGTGAGGTGCCAGAAGATACACCTGAAGTGACTATTTCACGTGGTGAGTTTGGAGGCGAAATCTTTATTGCTACGATTTTACGTGTAGCAGGCCTAAATCCAAATGCAGCAGCTGCAAAAGATGCTGTAGCACGTGGAGCAGTAAAAGTTGACTGGAATGTAGTAGATGCAGGTTTCTCTGTAAAAGAAAATGGCACTTTCATTATTCAGTCAGGTAAGAAGGCAATTGCACGTGTAACTTTCACTGACTAAGAAAATTATATAGTGAAAAGCAGGAGTAATCCTGCTTTTTTTTATTTCTGAAACGCAAAATTAATTAAGGGTTCCACGTGGAACAATTTGTAATTAACTTAATAATTAGAAAAATAGAATAAGAAAAAAATAGAAAGTATGAATCAATAAATAGAGTATTTGCTCTAGTTTGTCTGTGGAATCTTTGGAATAGAAAATGCTATATATGCCTATAACTTCTATAAGAAGACATCAAAAATCTAATGTGAACTGTATTTTCCTAAAATAAAATGAATAAAAGTGGTGAAAATGCCTAAAAAAAAGCCATATATATCACTTTTTTCGAAAAATAGTAGAAAAAAACGGCACTCAATAGAAAAAGGCTGAAATACCCCTTGCAAAGGTAAGTTAATGGTCTATAATGCACATCCATCGGCGGTGATGCAGATAGAAACTTGTTGAAAAACAGTTACTTGAGATTAAGTTGGTTACTTTAAGTGATGAATTTGATGTTAAGTTGGTTTGAAAGATAAGTTTTAAAAATATCGAAATTACCTGTTGACTTTTAAGAGATTAAGAGTAATATAGCCGACCTAGCTTGCTGGTGACGAACCAGGAAGAAGATCATTAAGAGAATTGAAGAACAACTTGTGTGGATTTTTACTGATTGATTAATCGAAATAATTTTCATT
>NZ_JFXL01000021.1:0-60194 GCF_000588255.1 Acinetobacter sp. 1424608 | reverse complement strand
CCTTACTACTTTTCATCGAAGATTCTGGCAAAAGGCATAAATGAGTTTTCAGTAGATGTTGGGGTTCCACGCTACAACTATGGGCTGTACTCAAACGATTATGATGATGCCACCTTTGCCTCTGGTACAATTCGTTATGGTTATAGCAACTCACTGACCTTAAGTGGGGGTGTGGAAGCCTCCACAGACGGTCTTTCCAACGTGGGCACAGGTTTCGCCAAGAACTTGTTTGGTGTGGGGGTGATTAATGCTGACCTTGCAGCAAGCCAGTATAAGGATGAAAACGGCTATTCGGCTCTGGTCGGTTTAGAAGGGCGTATTAGCAAGAACATTTCATTTAACACCAGTTACCGCAAAGTATTTGATAACTACTTTGATCTGGCCCGTGTGTCTCAAATCCGGTATTTAAAAGATAACCAGATTACTTCTGAACCACAGAACTATCTCAGCTATAGCGCGCTGGCAGATGAGATTATTAGGGCAGGGATTAACTATAACTTTTATGCAGGCTATGGTGTTTATGTCGGTTATAATCAGATCAAGTACAGTGATAACTCGTATAAGTTACTGTCTGCGAACTTAAGCGGAAGTTTAAACAAAAACTGGGGTTTTTATAGTTCAGCTTATAAAGATTATGAAAACCATAAGGACTATGGCATTTACTTTGCGCTGCGCTATACGCCGTCTACCAGAACTAATGCGATTACAAGCGTATCTAGCGATAGTGGCAGGCTGACTTACCGACAAGAAGTATTTGTTTTATCGGAACCAAAAATTAATTCATTTGGATGGGGTGGATATGTAGAGCGAGATCAGGATGCGCATACTAACAATGCATCGATCTATGGTTCGTACCGAGCAAGGGCTGCGTATCTGACAGGTCGTTATAACCGAATTGGAGATAATGACCAAGTTGCTCTTTCAGCGACAGGATCGTTGGTTGCGGCGGCAGGACGTATATTTGCGGCCAATGAAATAGGGGATGGTTATGCTGTTGTAACCAATGCCGGACCGCAAAGCCAGATTATAAATGGTGGGATAAATCTAGGAACAACTGACAAGTCTGGAAGATTTCTTATTCCTAGTCTTATGCCATATAGAGAGAACCATATTTATTTAGATCCATCATATCTTCCTTTAAATTGGAATGTTAAATCTACAGATCAAAAAACAGTCGTGGGCTATCGCCAGGGGACGCTAGTTGACTTTGGTGCACATCAGGTTGTTTCAGGCTTGGTGAGAATAGTTGATAAAAACAACATGCCATTATTACCAGGCTATAGCGTTCGAATTAATGGACAGCAAGATGCTGTAGTGGGCTACGATGGTGAAGTATTCGTTCCAAACTTATTAAGACAAAACAAACTTGAAGTAGATCTTCTCGATCATGGTTCATGCCAGGTTAACTTCACTTATAACAGTAATCAGTACTCAACTAAAAAATTGGGACCTTATATATGTCAGTAAATAGTATTAATAAGGCTCAAAGAGAGAGCTATAAAAAATTTTCATTGTCTTTAAAATATTTTATAGGTATTTGCTTATTTTATATCGCTTATGCATTTTTTAGTCCGTCACATGCTGCTTGTACGGTAGCTGGAACGACCAATAATACGTTTACCTACACGGCAGCAAATATTAATAGTGATGCAACGGTAAACTTTTCAGGAACAATTACTTGTACGAATGGAGGGATAATACCTCAGATCTCTCCGTTTATGTGTATGAAGACCGTATTTACAGGAACAACCACTGCGAATAATAACGTGACCTTACCCTATACGGTTACTGCAACTGTAGGTGGAGCAGGTTCTTCTACCACCAACCAAACCTCCAATGTTTGGTATGGTCCAGTGGTAACTATCGCTTCAAACAATGTTCTTAGCTATTCGGTAAATGTGAAGGTACCCGCACGTACAGGATCACTAATTGCTTATCCTCAAGGAACATATACAGCTACAGTTCAACTATTTTGGGATATGGATCTTCTATCAGTGTTATGTTTAGGTGATTTACTCAGCTGGGACTCTGGAAGTGTAATTTTAACAGCAAATTTTGTAGTGCCGACACTTTGCCAATTAAACTCAACCTCGAATGTAGATTTTGGCAATATTAATGATATTGGCACGGCTAGTCGTGATTACACAACACAAGGTGCTGTAAATACGACATGTAACTATGGAACGCCTTATACGATTTATTTGGGGGATGGCAATAACCGTATAAGTGGAGGATTCAGGCGTATGGCCAATAGTAATAATGAGTTTATTCCCTACCAGTTATATAAAGATGCTGCTTATAGTTCGGTGTGGGATGCTACGGGTGGAGTATCTAGTATTGGTGGCACAGGTGGAGTGTCTGGTACTGGAACAGGTAGTGCTCAAACGACTACAGTTTATGGAAAAATTCCGCAAGGTACTACGATTGCTAGTAGACCCGGTAGTTACTCCGATAATGTTGTTGTTACAGTGACTTATTAATTGTTTCAGGCACTATTTCTTTAAAAGAGATAGTGCTTTTTTAGAATTAAGAAATATATTTTTTCTATTTAAAATGCCGTTTATCAGATTTAATTAAATTATTTATCTACTTATATATACTAAACGTTCAAATATAAAAAAGGATAATGACGTGAAAAAGATAATTTTAGCAACAATAGTAGGTGTTTCGGGTATGAGTAACTCTTTTGCTGAATGTACCTATAACTTTGATGCTAGTGTACAAGATTTAAAAACTTTAGAAGCATCATTGAATTCACCTACAGGGTTGCAACGTTATATAGAACAAGTCTCTAATATAAATAATGCAAACCAATCAGGTTATGATCTTATACGCTATTACTCAGATAAAAACGTCGACATATATTTAACATCTAAAAAATATACCCAATTTAAAACTCAATATCATACAAAAACACCCGATAACGTTATTTTAGTAGATAAACCTATTGCTAGTTCAGATATCTTTGTACAGGAATTTATTTTTGATGTTAGCAACTTACAGGTCAATCTTGGGACTGCCTCTCAAATGTACGAGTACGGCTTTTTAATTACGGGTTCCTCACAGAACAAAATTGAGTTAGCTTTAAATATAGCTTTTACTAAAGGTAATAATTATTCTGGTGTTATGAATGGTGATTCGATTAACGTGCTTGGTGTGACTAATAAATCAGATGGTACTGGGTATCTAGCACCTTTAAGTGCTGCTAGAAATACTAATCCAGTAGAAGTTCCAGCTGATGGAAAAGTTAGAGTAGGTATTTATGTGAATCAAAATACTAAACAGGTGGGTTATATAGTTAATGGTACTAACTATGGTTATCTCAATATTACTATGGAAAATAAATTAAGCTATATCAGCTTCACAGGGGTAATTAATCAAAACCATTTTGCCAACTCTGCCTTAACTGGAAAAACGGTAGGACTTCAATTGATTACAGATAAATCAAAAATGCAGTTTACTTACCCAACAGGGTCTAAAGACATTTGTGGTGTCGCTTTATAAGAGAAAACTATCAAGACTATGTATCACAGTTTTTAGGGTACATAGTCTTTGTAAAATACTATAAATTAAAAGATAACGTAAAAACTTAAAGCTCTTTTTAATCATAATAAAAATCAAATAATTCTTAGATTACGAAACTTGACCGTCATCAAAAATGGTTTGACTTAAAAAGGTATTCTGTATATTTATTGATTAGTTCCAAAAAAGAACTGGTAAGTAAAACAGGCAATTAAAAAATAAAGGTGAATAAATGTCAGATATTATTTTGCATCAGTGGGAAATTTCTCCATTTTGTCAAAAAATTTCAAGGGCTTTGAAATTTAAGGGTATCCCATTTGATACAGTAAACTATAACGGCATTCTTGGTGCCAAAGTTCCTTTGCTAAGTAAAGTGGGTAAAGTACCTGTGATTGACCATAAAGGACAACGTATACAAGACAGTACTCGTATTGCTCGCTATTTAGACGAAGCCTATCCGGATACACCGCGACTTTATCCAGCAGATCCAAATCAAAAAGCACTTGCCGAACTGTGGGAGGACTGGGCAGATGAGTCTCTTTATTTTTATGAAGTGTATTTAAGAGTAAATTATTCGGAAGCTTTAGAGGAAGCCATCCGTATTAGTAGTATTGGTCGCCCAGCGTATGAAAAGCCGATGGTGAAAGCTTTTATTTTAGCCGAATTAAAAACACAGCTTTTCTTTCAGGGCTTGGGCCGAATGAAAGCCGAAGATGTTGAAGCAGAGTTTATTAAACACTTAGACCGTATTGAGCAGGTTTTATCACAAAGCGAATGGTTGGTTGGAGATAACCAGACGATAGCGGACATTGCCGTAGTTGCCCAACTCGGTGAGGTGGTTCGAACAAGCAAAAAGTTTAGTAAAGAAATTTTGAATCGTCCGTTTATTGCTTTATGGTATAAAAAACAAACAGGGTGAAACGGCTATGTCATTAGAACCACCGAATAAAACACGAGATTGTGCAGTTGTTATTGGTGTTGGGGCTTCACAGGGGATCGGAGCAGCCGTTTGTCATCGTTTTGCAAAAGAAGGATTAAAAGTTTACGTTGCAGGACGAACTTTCCAGAAAATTGAAGCAGTGGCTGCTGAAATCCATGCAAATGCAGGTGAAGCTGTCGCATTTCGTTTAGATGCCGAAGATATACATCAAGTACAAGCCTTATTTGACACCATTACTAATCAAAACGAGCGTATTACCGCTGTTATTCATAATGTTGGAGGGAATATACCTTCAATTTTTTTACGCAGCCCGCTGTCGTTTTTTAATGATATGTGGCAATCCACATTTTTATCAGCTTATTTGGTTTCTCAAAGCTGCCTAAAAATTTTTAAAGAACAAAATCACGGCACACTTATTTTTACTGGGGCGAGTGCTTCTTTACGTGGAAAACCGTTTTTCGCTGCTTTTACCATGGGTAAATCTGCCTTGCGAGCTTATGCATTAAATCTAGCTCAAATTTATAAAACACAAGGCATTCATATTGCTCATGTCATTATTGATGGAATGGTAAATGGTGACAGAATTAATAAAGCTTTATTTGGGCTAGGCCGTTTGGCGCGTCTTACACGTGGAACAGGCGGGCTTAATCTTGATGCAATAGTAGAAAACTATTGGATGCTCTACCTGCAAAGCCCTGAACTTTGGACACATGAGTTAGATTTACGCCCATACCAAGAAAAATTTTGAGAGACTTATATGCTAAAAACAATATTTCAGAAGTTTCAAAAAAAGCAGGGCTGTGTTGTGGTTGCCGGCCATGATATAGAACTACTTAATCATGACTTTGTAATTTTAGATAAAAACTATCAAGCTCCATTACATGTTTATCAAGTTGTGCATGATTCTACTGTTCAGAACATACAAGTAAGTTACGTAAATGATGGCATGACGAGTGTGCGCTTAAACTTGGTAAAAACTAAGCATTTAAAAAGTCTGCTGAAATATATAACAGAGCATCGTCATACCATTGAGTTATGCGTGTTTCAGCCAAATTTTTCATCAGCGCCAAATATCGAAGCTTTATCTTTAGAAGAAATTGAACACAGTTGGCAGACCACAGGTTTAAGTGCAGTGAGCGTGTCACAGTTCGTACTGAAACCTATGTTAAAGCAGCAGCGGGGTACAGTTATTTTTCTTGGAGCGCCATCTCATCATTCGGCTCATCACGATGTATTAAGTCAAAGTATGTTTGCGAGTATTCGAGCGTTATCGCAGTCGTTGGCAAGAGAGTTTCAGCCCAAAGGTATACACGTGGCGTATTGCATGGTGGAAAAATGGGATGGACAAAACCCGCACTTTATTTCATCGATTAAACAAGTGTGCCAGCACATCTATCACCAATCTGATTCTGCATGGAGCCAAGAGCTCAGCGTATCGTGAGATTTTACTTTCGAGTGTTCTTAAAATAGAGTACTGCTTTGGGATGACAGCACAACAATAATTTCTACAGGTACTCAAATGTTAAATATTAAGTATGCTCAACAAACGGTTAAAGTGGCGACTGCATTGGCAACTTTGATGTGCTTTTCTTCACTGACACAAGCATATCAATATGAGCAAACAGCACGTTTAGTTAACGAGCGTTTATCTTATATGAAAGATGTCGCAGGCTATAAAGCAGAGCAGCATTTACCGATTGAAGATTTAACACAAGAAAAGAAGGTACTCGACCAATCACTTTCTGAAGCCGAATCTTTTGGACTGAACAGCGAAACAGTAAAGCCATTTATAGTGGCGCAAATGGATGTGGCTAAAGCAATTCAGTACCGATATAGAGCAGATTGGTTGTCTAGCCCTGAAACCAACTGGAAGCCTCAAGACTTAAGTGAAGTGCGTTTAAAAATTAGTTCTTTAAACACCGAACTTCTAAAAAATATTGCCTATGAACTTAAGAAAAATAATAACAAGGCGCCTTATGGCTGTAGCTATATGTGGCCAGTTCAGCACCCTCAACTTAAAGAAGCTGACAAGAAAGCTTTATGTGTAACATTAAATAAAATCAAATTAAAACAATGAAACACCCAAAGCTGTCCATATAAGTAAATCACTCAATTAACATTAAATCGGCAGTATTGGCAGATTTAAGTGGTCGTAAGGCAAAAGTTGAACGCGTATGCCGAATACCTTTGATCGAATACAGCTTTTTACGTAAAAACCGTTCGTAATGTTCGGCATCTTTTACGGCCACTTTTACCAAGTAATCATAATCACCAGTAACTAAATGAGCCTCGACTACTTCGGGAATGTCTGCCAAAGCCTCACTAAAGTTTTCTAGCATTTCGTCATCGTGTCGTTCTAGCGTAATTTCAATAAAGAACAACTCGTGAATGCCAATCGCTTTTGGGTTTACGTTTACTGTATAGCCTTCAATAATTTTTAGACTTTCTAAACGTTTGAGTCGAGTCCAGCAGGGTGAAGATGAAAGCCCAACTTCTTCGGCGAGCTGCGCAACTGTTAAGCGTCCATTTCCACGAAGGGCAGATAATATTTTCCGATCTATGCGATCTAGTGTGTATTCTGTGCTGTTCAAAATATAAACCAAAGAAGATTCTTCTGTTAATTTTTAATATACGTGATTTTTATGCTGAGATCATTTAAAAAAACTGAAAATACAGTAAACATTTTGAGTGGCACAGCCATACACTATTTCTATGCATCGAACTCTACTGGATAGGAGTTGTGATGAAGCAAAGAGCACTGTTTCAGTAAGGGTGACTAAACAGTGCTCTTTGCGGATCTTATAAAAAATTAAATATTAGAATTTTTGATTCGAAAACTGCTTTTATAGTTGAAGTAAAAGTCACTAAAAGAAATTATCTTTATCTGCTGCTTAGTTTTATATTTGACAAATTTATTTAAACATTTTTTAGATACTCTCATAAACTAAATCTACCGATTTAATGAAGTTAATTCTCATTTTTATTTTATAATTATTCTTATATGGTTTTATAATCTCATTCATTGAAAAATATAAAGTATGTTATTTAAACCTACATCAAAATTTTAATTTAATCATTATAAGTGCATATAAAACTAATCCCATAATTTTAATAAGGTGATGAAATATTCAAAAGATAAGAGGATTTATCTAACTTTCTTATTATTAATAGACACTTATAAACAATTATTATTTAATACACCCGCAACATTGCCACTAATACTTTTAATAATTTTATCGGGGAAATAATGCGTAATTTTTTAGTAACAGCTTTCACTTTATTGGTAGGGTCATCAGTTTATGCTGCTCAAGAGCCTAAAACTTATATACAGCGAACAACTTGCGAGAGAACAGTACAACTACATGGTTTTTTAAGCCGTGCTCAACTTGATTGTAATTATCACTATACTTCACAAGAATTAGTTCATGAATCTGACAAATGTACCAAACATGAACTAGGTGAAAAATATGGTAGAGAAGTTATGAGATTAGGTATGGACCAATTTGAAGCACGCAAACGTGAAGATATGAAAGGCCAATTATGTAGTACGGTTTTAAAAGAGTTTCCAAACTATATTAGAAAAAAAAAAGGAAATCTAAAAAACCCTCTGTAGGAAAGCCGATAAAATGGATTTTATGATTCATTTTATCGGTGTATCACAGTATATAACTATCAATTAAATCAGAAAATAATTATTAAAAATGTAATCAATATAAAAATTAGCTAATTGGGGATCTATTAATGATCATATTTTAGTTGTTGGAATTAGTGGGAGATGAAAAGTGTTCTTTTAACTCTAATTTAAAATTTTCCCATAGTGTTTCAGGCTCTAATTGTGAATAACCTAGAAATGCCACATCTAGTTGACTCTCATATGAGTGAATTAACGAAGCTAGTTCTGCATTTTCTAAATAATGAATCAGGTAATGAGTATTCTGAAAGAAAGAATCTATCTGATCTTTATAATTCCAAGTATTTAAGTGCTTAAAAATATAATTTTCCAAAACTTTCCTTGTTACTTCATCTACCGAAATTTCATTGAATTCACTTTTTTCCGTGAGTCTGAAATATTGTAATATTTGTTCAGTGTTTGATAAAAAACAGATGTCTAAAGCTAGCTCATTTGTTGGATCATTCTCTAGTGCATGCACGGCCCAGTTCTGAATCTCTTCAGGCGTGATTAATTTTAGATCTAGCTCCATTTTTAATTGAAATTTATAACTATTAGACATTTATTTAACCTAAATTTATTACATGATATTTAGAGAAGGTAAGAGCAGCATCTTTCAATATGTGGTCATATTTAAAAAACTAGATAAAACCTTCACTCCATTTTTTGTCTAATTCTTTTAAATCATTATATGCTTTTTCAAATTCGCTCAATGGAAAACTTAATTGAGGAACAGAAGTCGAGGTTTTCCAGACTACGGATGTCACAACATCGTGAATATGGTTAAATGCGTAACCAAAACGAGCCCATACGACTTGATCTTCTGAAACAACTTGCTCAACCATAATTACGCTACATGTTAGATCTAAATCATCAGGGCAAATTAAGATTGGAACCACTGTTGAAATAGCTACATTTTCATAAGCTTCTGGTTTAAGAAGTTTCCATGCGTTACTTAATGCTAACTCACTATCATGATCATACAACCACCCTTGGGCTGGAACTAAATCATTCATTTCGTCAATAATACGCGCATTTTGATGCATCCATATATTTAATGGAATATTATCAATTGCAAGAATAGGGAATGGTTTTAAATTGCCATTTGCATCTTTAATGCATCCCTCAATTGGGTGTTCATATAAAAGAGTAGCTGAGATAGTATTCATATTTATAAGTTAATGTGCGTTAAGCAAATATAATATATTCTATTCAATAGATTAATGAATCTAATCTAATGAAAAACAAAAAATTATTTATCCATTTTCTAGCCAATATCACATTGACACCCCAAATCTCTCCGATTATCCTTTGCCTGCTGGCCTACATTGCCAGTCGATTTTGACAGATCGATTTAACACACAAGACATCAAAAAGTTCTCTTTTTGGTGGCGAACTCGTTCGTCCCCCTTCGTAGCGGTAGGGCGAGGGAGGGACGCCTTGTGCGTGCTGATTCTTGTGTGTCAGTCTGTCAACCTTCTCTCGTTCTACCACCATAATCATTTGACAGTGATCTGGTAGAACTTCTTTACACACAAGGAGTCCGCTATGCGTACTATTTCTTCTCATTTATTGGCCTTTGCCAAAATCTCTTTATTCATACCATTTCAACATCCTATAAAACGGTTTAATCGACTCTAGGTTTTCTGCACCTTAAGAATCGTTACGACTCAAAAATCATAGTAACAATAAACCCGAGATAGGCGAGCACACCTTTATTGTGCCGCTTTTGTATGCCTGTTTTTAGCACTCAATTTAAGAGTGACGGCATTTCTATCTCTTTTAGATACAACAAAAAATTATTTTAAACGGTACACATATGCCACCTTTAGTACTTTCTACACGTGCTTTAAAAGTTGTGAATAAGGGAATTGATTTATTTCACCATCACGGATTCCATTTAGTAGGTGTCGACAGAATTATCAAAGAGTCTGAAATTACAAAAATGACTTTTTATCATTACTTTCAATCCAAAGCGCGGTTTATCGAAATTTGCCTACTTGTGCAAAAAGAACGGCTGCAAGACCAAGTCATTAGTATGCTTGAGTATGATCACAGCACAAGCTTGGTGGATAAACTTAAAGCACTTTATGACGTACATACAGAATTGGAAGGGCTGTATTACTTATTATTTAAAGCCATTTTTGAAACCAAAAATACCTATTCAAATGCTTATCAGGTCGCACTTAAATATAGAACTTGGTTGATTAATGAAATCTATAGTCAGCTTAGCGTGCTAAAAGCTGATGCCTCATTTCATGATGCCAAATTACTTTTGCATATAATTGAAGGAACTATTATTCAAAGGCTCAGTCATAACGATGTAGATGAGCGGGACAAACAATTCGAATATTTTATAATGATGTTTTCATAGAAATACTCTAAAAATAAAAGCCCCGAGGTTGGGGCTTTTACTGTATTAGGGACTAACCAAAGTTCTTACCACTTATGGCTATAAGTCACTTTAAGCGTTATACCATTTGCAAGTAAGTGGCTGGTGTTATCGTTTGTTCTTAATAATTGGCTATAAAGCGGGTAGTACTTGCGGTTAAACATGTTTTCTAAACCAATGGTCATGGTGTCTTTGTTGTTAAGCGCAAAACTACTGATTAAATCTGCCGTGGTATAAGATTTTACATCGTAACGACCAAAACTATTTACACCATTCAAACGGTAATCTTCTGAACCGAAGTAAGTAGCTTGTAGACGGTTTGTCCAAGTTTCAGTTGGGCTATAAGAAATATAACCTGTTAGTTTTAATGGTGGAATACGGAAGCCCGTCATGTCCTGTTCAGCACCATTTTGAGGTTTCTCACGGCCTTTCATCCACGTTACGCTACCACCAGTTCCCCAAACATTTGCATCGTCAAGGTAGTCAAAAGTTGCTTCAACACCTGTGACTTTCTCTTTAGTTCGAGCCAGCACTAAACCATTATTGAATGATTGAACAGCACCCAAGTCAGAAGTAGAGTGGAATACAGCTAAGCTTGAAGAGAAGTTATTAAAGTTACCTTTCCAGCCAAGTTCGTAGTTATCAACTTTTACAGGCTCTAAGAATGATGATCCAAGGTTAAAACCTTCACCAGCATTACGAATAATCAAGCCAACATCAGGCAACTGGAAACCTTGGTTAAACGATGCATAAATTGAGTGCTGGTCGTTTGGTGAGAAAGTCACATTGGCATTGTATAACCATGCATCAGCTTTCACTTTTCCACCTGGAACTGTGTAAGGGTTGGTTTTGCCTAATTGTGATAAGGGAACAAAGCTGTCAATTTGCGCATAGCTGTCTTCATAGCGTGTACCAGCTTCTGCTGACCATTGGTCATTAAAGCGGTGTTTTAGCTGTACAAAACCACCCACACTTTGCGTGGTGAGTTCAGGTAAATAAATCAGTTTGCCAATTTTTACAAACTCTAAGCCGCCCGATTGATCATAAATTTTTTGATCGAAAATATCTAAAGGCATTTCGCTTTTTTCGCGGCTAAAGTCACCACCCCAAACTAAAGATGTGTCACCTAAAAACTCAAGGGGAGTGGTCACCGTTAAGCGGCTACCGAGTACATTATTTTCTTGATAAATCTGGTCGACTTGTTTACCACGGTTGGCATTTGCACGGGCGTCAAACGGTGAAAAACGGGTAAAGAAGTCGCGGTAATAAATTTGAGCATCAACCTTATTACCAAAAAAGTCTTTATGGTTATAGGTCAAATTGTAGATTTGGTTTTCGTTTTTATTTTGGTCTTTGAGCTTTAAGCCTTTAATGGCTTTAGCTGGGACAGTTCCTGCTGGAGCTTTTTTTACACTTGGGTCAGATGCATAGTCTGAGTCTTGCTCTGCATTATAGTAGTTTGCAGCAAACTGGAGGTATTGGTTGTCATCAATGTGATAACCCAGCTTACCACCGATGCTATATCCATTTGAGTCGTAAAGGTCGCCCTGACTTGGTTCTGGTGCAACACGGTCACCACTTGCATCGTAGGGGCTACCAATACGTTGATAACCAAAGTCGAGCGCATAATCAAAGGCATTAAAACTGCCCGTAAAATACTGGTGAATATCACCGCTTAAAGCATTAGAACGCAAATTTGTGAGGGGTGTTTGAAGTCCAACAACCGTTTTAGCCGTAGGTTCACCGCCCGCAGCTTTCGTGGTAATTGAAATAATACCGCCCGCAGCACCGCCACCATAAATTGCGTTACTGCCACGAATCACTTCAATGTTGGCAATACTTTCAGGGTCAATGGCTGAAAGTCCTCTCGCTGTATCACGTGTAAGGTTCATTGGAACGCCATCGACCAAAATAAGCGCATTACGGCCACGTAAAGTTTGACCATAGTCAGTAATAGTTCGGCTTGAGTCGGATAGGCCGGGGACGGCTTTGGCTAAAACAGTCGCAATGTTTCCAGACGATCCATTTTTTAAAAGCTCAATTTGTTTTTCATCTAACTTGGTGACTTGTTTGGCAGAGGTAGAGAGTTCATCTGCACGTGAAGCGGTAATGGTAATAGTAGGAAGGGCTTCAGGCTTTTTTTCTGTTTCTGTGGTTTCAGCAGGTGAAGCGGCAAATGCTGAATTTGAAAGAATAATGGCTCCTCCAAGTGAAAGAAGTGGAATGATATTTTTAACTTCGGACTTTCTTGTAAAAAGTTTATTACTTTTCTTATTTGCCATTGTCTCGCCCTGAGAGTGATTTTAAATTGAGCGAATTATAAATGAGAATCATTGTAATTAACAATATTATTAATTGCTTAAAAATAATATATTTGAAATTTATTCAATGAATTAGGGGAATAGGCATTTATTCCCCTTAAAAGATTTGAACAGTTATGAGTTGTCCTTAAAGGAATTTAGATGGTTTTGATGGGCACGGCGAATAATACTTCGGTCATCACCGAGTACAAAAAGCTGAACAGATCGTTGTTTCCACGCCGCGATATCTTCAGGTTGTCGAGGAATGGCGCAGAAATGCTTTTGACTATTTTTAGTCTTTAAATACATCTCTTGAACTTTTTCTTTCACTTTTGAATGGCTAGTTTGCCACGGCATTCCCATAGATTGAGAAAGGTCGGCAGCACCTTCAAGAATAATATCGATACCTTCGACTTTTAAAATTTCATCTAGTTGTTGTAGTCCTTCTAAGCTTTCAATCATAGCAATGACAACAGTCTTGTTTGAGGCTTGTTGAACAAAACTCGCTAAATCGTCCATGCCATATCGATTTAATCTTGTTGAGTTGAGTCCTCTTTGTCCAAGTGGCATATAGTGGCAATAGTTCACCGCCTCTTGTGCCTGCTTCGCATTTTCAATACGCGGAAACACAATGCCCGTTACCCCTGCATCGAGCAGAGGTAGTACTAGGTGGTTCGCGCTTAAAGGCACTCTTACAAATACATCAAGAGGCATGGCTCTAGCAGCTAAAATCATGGTCTCGACTTGAGATGTACTAAATAAAGTATGTTCCAAGTCGATAATAATAAAGTCGTAGCCCGCTAGTGCTAGTTGCTCGACATTAATCGGAGAAGCTACGGAACAAAATATTCCGTAAAGCATCTCTCCATTTGCTATTCGTTTCTTAAAAGAAATCGAATGCTTATTCATATTCAATTTCCTTAATGAAGCTAAGCGGGTTCGGCGTGGTTTGTACTCTTAAACGAATTTCCGGAAGAAAACGACGGCTTGCGAGCTGTTCAATATCGATGGTGTCATCTGTAAAGTTAAACAATTCATATCGTTCCGCAAACTCTGGATGAGCTTCTTTGTGTTGATTGATGATAGTTCTTAACATAGTCCAGAATTTGATTTCATCGAAGTCATAATGTTCATTTAAGAAAATTGCTAACTCTGCCAGATTTACAAACCAAAGCGCATCTTGAGTAAAGTCTCTGAGTTCATTTGGAGAGTGGGTTTCCAAGAACGAGTTCGGGTTAATTTTGGCATGTTCTTTAGGTGCATCTTGTAAGTTTGGTAAAAGATTCGGCTCACGTAAAAGATGACGGCTAAAACGGATTCCATCGTGGAAATCTTTCAAGGCAGCTTTAATGGGTAAACCATTTTTATGAATCAGAACCATGTTTTGTGCATGTGACTCTAAAGCGAGGCCGTGGCACCATAAAATATGCATGATTGGTAAATAAGCGTTGGTAAGTAATTTTTCTAACCAGAACTCGATACCGTATTCTTGAATCCAATCATCAATGAGAGGTTTTTGGTCAATATCGAGTTGCATTAAACCTGTTACTGGCGTTGCCGATTCATCTTCTTTTAAGTAGCTGTAAATACTTTCGCGCCAAATGCAGGCGAGTGCGCCGTATTGAACAGGAAGGGCAATCTGCTGATTCACTGAAAGACCGCCAATCTCTCTTAAAATAACAGGCTTACGCTGTTTTTCTAAAATATGGTCTTGCTCAACAATGTTATACAGCCAGTCACTCATTTTTGCCGCATTTTGAACGGTATGTGGTGCCAATACGCGAGAGGTCGAGGTATTGACTAAATTCATTGCCAACTTAAGAGAAAGTGCCGAGATATCACTAATATTTGATAAAGTTCGAATCGACTGCTGTGGTAAATAAGTTGGACCTTCAATATCTAACAGAATGATCAGTTGGTTGCTAATCGCATCTTGATAATACAATTCAATAATTTTATCACACTGCCACGGATGAATTGGGGTGAGGATATAATCTTTAAAATCTACATTTTGCTCTTTCAATTGCTCATTAATAGTTTTTAGATCTTTTTCTGAAAAATGCTGTTTATAAAGCTGATCTAGGTTAATGGTTTCGCTTAAAACCAGCTTGCACAAACTATTATGAGTCGCCGCCCATTGAACCGTAAAACCTTCAGAAAGCTCAGGTGCATATTTTTTATTTTCTTTTAAATCGAAGCCGATACGTGACTTAAAGCTTGGGTGATATAAATGCGCGTTGGTAATTCGAGCTTCTTGTTCTAGGTAAGGCAAAGTTCTTAAAGGCTGAGCAGGCGCTTGGCTTAAAGTTTGCGCATGTTTAACGTAAGTTAAATTGAGTTCATCGTTAAAGTTTTGCCATTTAACTGGATCAGCTTCAATAATATTTTTTAGGTCGGCAAGTAGCATTTTTAAGTTAGGGCGAGTTTCAGTGTCTAACGTAATATCAGAACGGATTAAGCTTGAAGGATCTAGCTTAATTCGTTTAAAACTAAAATGTCGTTTAGCCGTGCAAGTATAAAAAACGGTATCGAAAATATAGAACTTGATTTGACCTTTAGAAAACTCGTATTTAAAAGTATTTTCAAAAATAAGCGCTTCTAGTAATTGGCCCATCACGCGGTTTTCCGCGAGGATTTTATAATTGGTTTGTTGTGTTGGTTGAAGAGGGCAAAGCGCTTCTGCACCGCGATATTTATAAATAGGGTTTTCAACTTCAATCCAGATAGGATTGCCACCACTGTGGTAGAGCGTATTTAACATATTTGCCTTGATTGGTAATGTGAGTGAATGAATTAATAAGTCGCGGTACTGCTTGCCTTTGGCAGTAAAGTTTTCTTGTGTGAGGGTAAGACGGGTAGCTTGCCAAAGTTCAGATTCTTCAATTACCGTAACTCGTGCAATTACACTGATGAGATGAGCAATGTGATTGATCACGAGGTAATATTTTAAAAACGTCCATGCATCTTTTTGAGAGAACCAAACAGTACTATCTTCAGAAATAGATGAGTCGTCTTCTATCATTTCTGGAACAATGCTAATGCCTTCCATATCTCGAAGAATAAGGCGATGCGGATAACCGTTTTTAAATTCCATTAAGCTGTTTTGCATATGCGCTTCTACGCTAATACCTTTGTTTGCAAACAACTCAACTAATGGAATAAGCGAAACTTTAACGTACTGTTTCCACCAAAAAGTAATGAAATCCTTGGCATCGTTCGATTGTAAGTTTTGATTCGGTGCCGCTTGCTGAATAAAGCTTAAAAGCGGGATTTCATGGTTTTCGTTTTCTTCAACCAAGCCACCGAGCATTCGGGTATTTTCTAGTACAGCAGGAGTCAGCCCAGCTCGATAAATAATGCCAAATGAACTTTCAAGCTCTGGGATTTTGACTGTTTTCGCCTCTAATTCCGGCAGAATCACAAGGTCGGGATATTGCTCATTAATCTTGTGATTAATAATAATTTTGCTCGCATCAATGGCACGTTCCATTTCATCCATTGGGTTATTACGAATGAAACTGGTAATTCGTACATCAATAGAGAGTTTTAAGAATAGGTTCGATTGAGGTAACCATACTGTACGAACAGATGAGGTCGGCCATACGGTTTGACCTAATGCGCCTAGATAGATCACGTCTTGGCTGTCTAAATGTTTCTTTAACGATGGATGTTGAAGTAAGAAATTGGCTTGCCACGGATGCGTTGGCATGAGTTCATAATTAGTGAATTTCTCTTGCAAACGATCTTTTGCTGCTTCTAAAACTTCATCTTCAATATGGTGAGAACGTTCGGTCTCGCTAACTAACTTTTGAATTAAAGAAGAATGAACCGCGAAGTAGTGGAGTTGGAAACTTGCGCCTAACTCTGGGCTATACTTTTTCATGTCTTCTTTAGAAAAACCTAAGTTGGCTTTAGAGGTCACATGAAAAGGGTGCCCATATAACATGCCTTGCTCAGTAGCCTGAAAACCACTTAACTCTTTAGTTACTGTTTGGGAAGGCTTATTTTCTAAAAAGAATTTTGTGTTCTCGATACTATTGGCAATATCGGAGTATAGGTTCTTATTTTGGTTTTTATTTTTAAATAAGCTATTCAGTTCATCTGTAATCAGCTTCACTAACTGCTTAGGGTCGGTGAGGGAGTCAAATGTATCGTTGCTTAAGTTTTGTAGTACAAAACCACGTTGATATCTGTGATAGCCAGTGGTCGATAAGTGCTGAACTGCGCCATAAACAGTTGTGTTAGATGCATTAAATGTATAAGCAAAATAGAGGGTATCTGGTTGCTCTTTATACAGTGTGAATAAAGGAGAATCTTGAGAGGGAATAATGTGCTCTTCAAGGTTCACTTTAAGTTCACGAAAGAAAGTATTTAGGTACTGTTCGAAAAGTTTATAAGACCATGCATCTGTTGTAATAATTGAGTTCATTCTTGTGCCTCTTTTAAAATTGTATCCATTAAGAATCTGTTCAAAATCACCACTAATCCCGCACCGATAAAAAATAGTGAGGTGCAGATTAATGCAGCGGTAATATTGAAAAATGAGTAGGTGAGCGTGATGGTGATTGGGCCAATAAGTTGCCCTAAGACAAAGGCACTGTTAGAAATACCAATCACTTTTCCTTGGCTTTGAGCGCCAGCTTTTAGAGAAATGGTGTGTAAGATCGAAGGAATAAGGGCTGCAAAGCAAAAACCTTGTATGAGTCGTAATACAAGAACTAGCCAGATATTCGAAACCCAGATCAATGCAAAAATCGTGATGCCGCAAATTAAAGATGCGTAAACGAAGTTATTAAAAGAGTCTCCTTTATCATCATTTCTTTTTCCCCAATAGGTCGCAGCAATAAAGGCTGCTCCCCATGAAAGCGCATGAATGGTTCCCGTTAAACTCGCGGCAGATAACGATGAGTGAGTGCTTTGGCTTATTTCGCTAATGTATAAAACGAAGCAAGACACCAAACCAAAGCCACCCGCTTGAACCAAAATTCCGGCGCTTAACCATGAAAAAATTGTTCTATCAAAGAAAGCGGGAAGCTTGGATTTCTCTTTGGTTTTTGTGGTTTCAGTTTTAACGGGATTAGTTAATACAAATGACGCAATCACAATGAGTGTCACAACAACAAATGCTGTTGCGTTGAGTAATACTTCAACCCGCCATTGATCCATAAATATCCCGCCGAGCACGGGGCCACATAGGCAAGCGAGCGCAACACTACTTTGTAGTTGCCCAAAAGCGGTACCACGTTGTTGTTCATTAGAAAGATATGAAACATAGGCATTTAAAATCACGGAAAGACCGCAAAAACCGAGTAAAATTCGCGCAAAAATAAACAGGTATAAATGCTGAGCACTCGCCATGAGCAGTATTGAAATACAGAAACCTGCCAGAGAAAGTAGCAAGGCTTTTTTATGGCCGAATGTGTCGGATAGGTGTCCCACAATCGGTGCTGTAAATAAGCTGCCAATAGCCGGAGCCGCGAGTGCTAAACCTGCCCAGATAGTGGGAGCACTCATATGCGCCGTCAGTTTTTCCATATAGAGCGGCATGATCGGAATAAGTACCATGAGCCCAAAAGTGGAAAAAAACTGACAGAGCAAAATAATGAAATGATCTAGGCGAGATGAGCGCATGATTTAGATATCCATGGTCTCATAGCTAGAAACAGATAAGCTTTGATAGGGATTCGGCGTAGTTCCGATTTTACTTGGCATGCCTGTTGAGTCGCTTTCTTGCGCAAGTAAAGGCGTAAGTAGCTGTTTGAACGGCCAAGTCTTATTGTCAAAAAGATAGGTTTGAATTTGTGATTTTGTTTGTTCTGAAATGGGTTGGGTTTCTACAAAATCTTGAATAATGTCTTGAACCATCTCCCAAAAATCGCTTTCTGTACGACCTGTATATTTCAGAGTAGCTAGAGCAATTGGGTAGAGGTTAATTTGAATCCCTAAGGTAATGAAGTAGTTAAATAAGTCTTCATTTTGAGTAAAGATAAGATTATTTGGCGTGCTGGTATCAATGGTATAAACCGGAGGTGTAAAACCGCTTTCTTCAATGGCTGTGGTACATATTCTTAAGGTATCGTGGTCACGTAAAATAAAGCATTTCAACTTGTTATTTTCATAACACACCATGGTGTTTTGCCCGTGGCATTCAGGCATGACTCCTTTTGCCCAAAGCGTTAAGAATGTTTGAATAAAATGAACGCTTAAGTCTTTTAGTAATGTCCATTTGTCACCCTTAATGCCTAAAGTTTCCCAAGGGTCAACATAGGTACAGCTTAAAGCTGACATAGTGATTGATGTGACATTTTTGTCTTGGCAAAAGTCAGGTAAATGTCGGACTTGGCAACCAATTACACCTAAATTCTTTACAATCGGCTCTTGTTTACCCAGCACCCACCAGTGCGTTTCGTTACTTAAAAAGAGACGATTTTTTATTAAAGCAGTTTCATTAATGACGTCATTTAAAAAATCATAAGCCGTATGCCCATTCATTAAATAACGGCCTGGCATAGAGCGGATTGCACCTAATGTTTTGGCATTGGTTGAGAGTTTTAAATGTAGAGTAGGGTTTGCGTTGTGAATAAGCGTTCTTAAAGAAGAAGTCGGTAAACCAATTGTGGTGACATGGTTTAGGTCAATACCGCCGTATTTATTTTCATCAAACTTTAAATAGCGATGTTGAGTCTCTAACAGAGGCAGGGCTAAGTAGTCATCTGAAAGCTGAGCCATTTTGTCAGCAATAAGACTTTCCTCAACTTCGGATAATAGAAGCTCTTTGTGAGGAATCGACTTCATATTGTTGATGACATCATCCTTCTTAAATGCCCACCAATACACCTCAATTTCTTTTTGAGTTGTGAGTGGGGCAAGTTCACCTTTTGAGTGAGCGAACGGATGAAATGGACGATCAGCGACCAGCGATAGCAGCTCGCTTTTGATTAAAGGCGAAGACAATGAAAGGGCTGACTGTAAAATTTGAGGAATTTTTTCAGCCGTTACTAAGTTGTCTAGCCAATAATTAATTGCTTTTTGATGGTGTGGTGACGGCCACCAAGTTGCTTGAGTTAAATAGTTAAAAACTTCAGAAATAGAAATTTTAGAAGTTGTATTGCTCAACAGGTTATGAAGCAAAACTTCGGGTTGGGTAACATAGAAAGGATTTACACCATCTACTTTTAAACAGTTGAAATAGAGCTCCAACTCATCATTGAGAGTAATTGCCAGATAAGGCTTTTTATAGGAAATATGATCTTTAAAATCTCCATAATTCTCCATGTAGAGTGCATCTATCGTTTTTTGTAGTTGTGCTGTGTAAATCCGATCTAACATTTTAGTTATTCCTATTCTTATAAAAGCGGTAGAACCGTGCCAACGTTTTGTTCTTGTGCAGCATTGAAGAACCATTTAGCGCAGACAATATCGTCAATCGCCATACCCATTGGGTTGAGCAAAATGATTTCATCTTCGTGTTCGCGGCCGTTTTTATGACCAATAATGATGTCGCCAAGTTCAGCATGCAGTTTTTCACGGCTGAATAGACCATCTTCAACCAACACGTTGATGACTTTCTTTTCTCGGTTTGATTGGTCCCAGTCATCTACAATCACTTTGTCCACTTTTAAGAAGACTTCAGGCTCAATATCCATAATTGAAATGTTTGAAACAAAGCAGCCTTTTTTTAGCCAATCAAACGGAATGTAAGGTTTATCTGAAACTGTGCAGGTAATAAGGACATCTGCTTGCACAATCGCAGATTTAGCACTGTCATGAATTTCAATTTCTAGATTTGGATATTCTGATAAGAACAATGCTTTGAGTTTTTCAGCCGCTTCAGGGTTTACATCAAATAAATGTATTTTTTTCACTTGAGCGTATTGCTCAAGTACCGTCTTAATCTGCATTTGAGCAATTGGACCACAGCCAATTACGGTAATGTCTGAAAAGTCCTTTTTCGCTAAATACTTAATAGAAACACCCGTAATTGCCGCAGTTCGCATGGCACTGATGAGGCTGCCTTCCATCACTGCAACCGGATAATTTGTTTCTGAATCATTTAAAACAATCAGTGCGCTGGCACGCGGAATATTGAATTTTTTAGGGTTATGTTGTCTTGAACCAATCCATTTGATTCCGGCAATAGGGTCGTTGCCACCTAAATAGCAAGGCATTGCAATAATACGGTCCGCAATATGGTCAGCACCTTGCCAGCGAAGATAAGGTTTTAAAGGTTGTACAAACTGTTTATTTGCATGCAGGGTTAAACCTTCAGTAATCGCTTCAATAAATGAATTACTATGATTTGCACCAAGATTTAATAAATCTGATTGACTTAAATAGCGAAGGGTAGCCAAATTGCTCATGAATATGTCCTAAGGAGAAAGTTAAACAACATTTTGTAAAGTAAGGTTTTCTTGACGTCGTAAGTTTCGATTGAAGTGACGTTTCTTGATCATTTCGAACCATTCATCTTCATAAACAAGATCGAGATAGCGGTCGCCGCGATCAGGCAGCAGCGTTAAGACGCATGAACCTTCGGGAATGGTTGGAATCAGTTTTTTTATGGCTGAAATGGAGGAGCCGCTCGAACCGCCTGCAAAGATTCCTTCATGTTCAAGAAGTTCTCTACAACCGAGTGCCGATTCATAGTCATCTACATAAATGACATCATCAATTTCATCGGGGGAGAGGAGAGCTGGGACAGTACTTGCTCCAATGCCGGGAATTTCGCGTGGACCAGATGTACCACCGAACAGCACAGAGCCGACAATATCGACAGCGATGACTTTTAATTCTGGAAATCTTTCTTTAAGGCGACGAGACACGCCCATAATCGTGCCGGAGGTACTTGCTCCAATCACGAGGTAATCAATCTTGCGATCAATTTGATTTAAGATTTCTTCTGCTTCACCAAAATAGTGACTTTTCCAGTTGTTTGGATTGGCGTATTGATTATTCCAAACAGCATTTGGTAGTTGTTGGCAGAGTCGTTTTACGGTGTCAATTCGGGTTTTTAAGTAACCGCCGTTTTGGTCTTTTTCAGAAACCATTTCGATATTGGCTTTGTAGAGCTTCAGCATTTGTAGGTTTGCTGAGGCAATTTTCGGGTCAATAACGGCAGTAAATTTTAATCCATATATTTTGCAGGCCATTGCAAGCGCAATAGCTAAGTTCCCTGATGAACTTTCAACAATATGGCTGTCTTTATTAATCACTCCAGATTTCAGGCCTTCCTGTAGCATGAATAATGCTGGACGGTCTTTAATACTTCCTCCTGGGTTTAACAATTCCATTTTCGCAATCACTGAGACTGATTGATGCGTGAATAGCCTTGATAGTTGTAATAGTGGCGTTTTACCTATGCATTCGAGAATATTTTCATGGATCATGGCAGATCTTCTCAGGTTTTTATGTGTTGTAAATGATAATTATTATTAATTAAATTATTATTACGATTTATTCCAAGATTGTTGCTGTTTGTAAAGAAAAAACAGGGGGAGTTATAGGAATTTTCACTAATTTTTTTGTTCTAATTCTTTGAATAATAAAATCTATATTTTACAAAAGGTTAAATTAATAAACTTTTTAAATATAAGCAGATAGGCAGGAACTTACTATTTTATAAAAATTAATCACAGTGAAAAAATAAGTGAGTTGACGAAAAATGAAGAAAAATAGGTAATGAGGAAAGTTTTTCCATTCATAACTCTTCATACCAAGGTAAGTTTATTGAAAAAAAAGCTGTAATTTGATAAAAAGAGCACTTCTTATGAAGGAGCTAAGTAGATAAAGCAGTGTTGAATAACTAGTCTTATTTTAAAAATGAAAATCTACTTATTGCCTACTTGAATCATTTTTCTAAAAATTAATCTAATTTAGCGATTAAGTATTATAGACGTGTTGTATTTATGACGACATATGTAAACAAGCCTTAATCTATAACATACGAACACTTTAAAATTATTGAAAATAAAGTTGTAAGGTGTAAGGGTTTGGATTTTTTTAATTATTATCGTGATCTTCAAGCTGAGTTAAGCAACTATCCTTGGCTAGAAATGATAGTTTCACTCACAATTTTGATTTTATTTGCTGCGTTGGCAAACTTTATTGCTAAGCGAATTATTGTTAGGGGAATCCGTCATTTAGTGACTAAAATCAAGTCACTTAACCAATCTGTTTTTGCTCAGCATAGTGTTATTAAGCGATTTGCCAATATTGTGCCAGCCATTGTGATTATGAATGGTATTACCACTGTTCCACACTTATCTGAAAAAGCCATTGCTTTGGTACAGATGGGCGCACAGGCATTTATTTTCCTGACTATTGCACTCACTATTAGTGAATTATTAAATATATTTAACTTAATCTATCAGCGTAATCCAAAATCTAGAAATAAGCCGATTAAAGGTTATTTACAACTCGTTAAACTCATCATTTTTGTTGTTTGTGGTTTGATGATTTTAGGTACCTTCCTTAAAAAGGATGTATTTACCTTACTGGCTGGCTTCGGTGCGATGGCAGCCGTATTAATGTTGGTATTCCAAAATACCATTTTGTCATTGGTCGCGAGTGTACAAATTGCTTCTTATGACATGGTACGTATAGGAGACTGGATTGAAATGCCATCGTTAAATGCCGATGGTGATGTGATTGATATTTCATTGCATACTGTCACAGTCCAGAACTTTGATAAAACCTATACCACCATTCCAACCAATAAACTCGTAACGGACACTTTTAAAAACTGGCGCGGTATGAGTAATGCCGGTTGTCGCCGTATGAAGCGTTCTCTTTATATTGATCAAACTAGCGTTCACTTCATGACTGAAGAAGAGCAGCAAAAACTTAAAGATTTTCTATTATTAGATCAGTATCTCAATGCCAAGCAATCTGAAATTGAAGAATTCAATAAGCATCTAGGAAGTCAGTCACGTTATAACAAAAGACGTTTAACCAATATTGGGACATTCAGAGCATATGTTGAATTCTATTTACGTCAGCATAAGGGCATTGCTCAAAACCAAACTCTTATTGTTCGTCAATTACAACCAACGAGTGAAGGTCTACCTTTAGAAATTTATGCTTTTACCAATACTACGGCGTGGGTTTCTTATGAAGCAATTCAGTCTGATATATTTGATCATCTCATCGCGATATTGCCAGAGTTTGGCTTAAGAGTGTATCAAGCGCCTTCAGGCCATGATTTTCAAAAACTAACAGTAGAATAACTAAATAGAGAATGCTATCTTTCTTGATTTTTCAAATAGATAGCATTCTTTTAATAATTTTATACATTAATTAATAATTATTTTTGGAAAATTATTATTAAATAGCGGTATAAATTGACTATACCAAGTTATGGGCGTTTCATAACTTGAAAAGATTAATTTTTAAGCAAACTCGATCTATAACTTTTCAGGAGTAAGGCTTAAGTAACAATTTTGACATTTTGAACAAAGAAAATACTAAATGTTTAAGAATAACAAACAATAAAGTTGCTTTACTAAAATTTGTTAGGTGAGTTGGAGTGTTTGAATGGCTACAGCAATAGAGAACCGAGCTAGACAACTTAAAAACGCAAAACGTGGAGGATATGCGCCAACCATTGCCAAAGATGTAAACAAACACAAAGTCCAAAAACTAAGGAGAGCTCTAGACGAAGCCCGGCGATATGTGAGTGAACTAAATGACGAAACCATTATCTTTGACGATCAAGACGCAAGGCAAAAGGCTGAAGGAGCCAAAGCAATAATTGAAATGTTTGAAGCAGCTTTAAGCGGTGCATGAGTACCATCAAGCTAAAACATAAATTATAAAAGACCTTGCTGAAGACACGGTTAACTTTTCAGTCCCTCGACTAAAAACTCGTTATTCAGCAAGGCAGCAAATAAAAAAATAATTCAAAAATTTCTATATTTTATTTTTAGATAAAACAGCACAAAAAAATATAAGTCAAATAATATTATTGATGAGCTTAATTTTTTCAGAAAATTATTACCAACTATAAAATCTTTCCGCACATAAAATGCGACGAATTTTGCATTTTATTTAATTGCTGTGGCTTATTATGGAAGGCAGTTTCACAACCCTCTTATTGATTACATTTGGCATTTCAACACTTACATACTGCAATAATATATCCATCATACTTCCCTAAAAATCTGATCAATCACCAAAGTCAGAATAAGAGGGAAGGAACCATGCCAAAATTTCTAATAATCGCCGAGAAGGTCTATAAAAAATTCGAAGAAGATAAATTGTTCTCTGATAACCTGATTGAACAATTAAATAATTTGGTCAGTATTATTCGAAAAGAGATAAAGGGAACCCCCTGTAAACTCAAATATAATTTTATAGACTTTGAAGAATGTCTAAGTAAACCCTTAAATGAATGTTCAATTAAACTCGACATGAGCTTAATGCCTAAATATAAAAATAAGGGTGAATATATTATGTGGTTAGCAAGCTTTATTGAAAGAATTACAACAGGTGGTCAGCCAAAACTTCCACCACTTTCAAGTATTGTACCTGCTGACTTTAATACTAAAAAAGAAACTCAATCCGTACTTGAAAGTAAAAAGGCAGTATCAGAAGAAAATGCCAAGATGATAGTGAACTATTTTAATTCCGAAGAGTATAAAAAAAATAATAAAAAAATAAATCTGGTTTAAAACCTATAAAAGTGTGTGTCCACCGCACTTTTATAATTGCTGATAAATTTCAGCAACCGCCTTCTGGGGCGGTTTTCTTTTATATAATTTATTTACTTTATTTGATGGTGACAGTCTTATAATATGCACTTTTTAATTATCATAAGCGAATATTACATATTATGAAATTACGATTTTTTATCTTGGGTTTACTTATTTGTACTAACACTACGGCGGCACCAAACACAAGCTTTGAAGATGAATATTATAGTCTTTTAGAAAAATTCCATATAGTTCAAGCACAAAGAGATGCTTTTATCAAAAAGAATGCGAATAAAAATTTAACCAGTTCGCAAAGGAAAAAGCTAGATTCAATAGAATGTAGCTATATGCAATCCGAATTAAAATATAATGAATTTCTTATTTCTAGATTTAAAGAATATAAAACTTTCATGAAAAGATCTGGTCTAGTAGTAGCTGCTGATAAAGAGTTAATTCAAATGGATATTGATTCTTTAAAAGAAGAAATAAATGGTCCTAATGGAAAGTGTAAATAACTATAAGCACCGATAACGGTGCTTTTTAAAAGGAATTTTTTTATTTTCAATACGATATACATTACATACTTAAACAATTAGATCATAAAAAAATCCATAACTTATCTGTATAGCATGTTAAGTTTTTCTACACATATATAAATTATAGAAGGACTAAAACATGAAATGTTCATATCAAGATTTGGATGGAAGCAGTGTTGAAATAACTTGTGAAAGTTACATACATATACCATCCGGTGCAGGAGTAAACAAAATAGCCGGGAATAATCGGTCGGCAGACCTAATACATATTACCGAAGATTTCAGTTTTTTTAAGAAAACACAAGCAGATTCAATACCCATCTATCGATTTGCTGTTGATGATAATTGTAATGTTTTTAATAGTGATGAGTTACCAGCTTTGGCACAGATTGGAACAAATTGGAAGGTTTTAGATGAATAGTTTTTAAAATGAAAACATAGTCTATAAGTTAATTTTAAATATTTTGTAAAATTTATCAAATAGTAAATATTTAACTAAACTTAATAGAGGTATTATAGACAGCTAAATTAGATGTAGTCTGAATATTTATAGGCAGTTTTAGACTAAATGTTGCATAGTGAGAAAGAACATGAAGCGCCTTATTACATTATTTTTATTGCCTTATGCTACGGGTACATTCGCTCAAGAGCCCTTCGAAGTCAGTAAAAGCTGTTTTATTGTGAATGGTAAAAATAGTACTGAGACTTGCTTACTCTCTTCTACGAATAACTTAAGTTCTAACTTTGAAAGATTAACTTTTCCAAATAGCAAAGTATTTATAAAAGAATCAAATATTTGTTCTCATGAGGATTCATGTATTTCTGTGGGAAGTAATTTATCGAATTTAAAAGATGCGACTATTTATTATCGTGATTTTAAAACTAAAAAGATTATTGAAGTCCCTGAAAAAGATTCATGGACATGCTTTAAGCAACAGCATGATCGGTTAGATTTTTGTGTTTCCTACAATTAACAAAAGCTTACCTCTAAGAGTGATAATTAAAGTAATGAGCGAAAACTAGTTAAGTATCCCTCTCATCTCTAAAACTGCTGCTATTTAATTATCAATGCTTTAATTATGTGTGCTCCATTCTAATTTACATTTCTATGCGAGAAGTACAAAAAAGTCTATAAACCTATGCTGATCGTAATATGGATAGTCAGTATTTATAACCTAATCAATGGAAACTATATGAGGTAAGACATGACTAAAATTATAGCTACCCTAGGTTTAGCAGCAATTATTTCAGTCTCTGTTGCGGCATGCCAAGGCGAGAACGATACCAAACAGCAAGATAAAACCACAACGCCGCACTCATTAGATAAAGACTCATAAAACTAAAAAAGCCCATCAATAGATGGGCTTTTTTAATCTTATTTTCATTTAAAAAATGGATTACTCACAAACACTAAACCGACTGAAAAAAATGAGTCATCTTTAGTCTGATTTAAACGGTTACCGTAACTTGCGTTGAACTGTATATTTTCTTTGTACAACATATATTTAATACCGGTTTGATAAAATGAATCACTTCGATCATTTCCATACACTTCAGCAGTAACCGTTAAGGGCTTCGTAATGAATGTTTCTGTACCCACACCCCAAGTAGTTTGCTCGCGGTGAGTGGTGTGTTCTCTAAGCCAGCCCACATTAGTATGCAATAAGAAATGGTCATCCAACATAGAAATACTTAAGGGCACATTCACAGTCCAATCTTTTTCACTAGTGTGGTTGTTATTAATTTGGCTAGAAAATGAAACACCAATTCCCCAGTTATTGGTCTCAAGTGGTTTTATAAGCGTTTTCCCTTGAACAGTTGTATAAGTGATATTACCTGCCTCATCAGAAAAATGACGCCCCAAACCTACACCAAACTCAAAATTGCCACCAATATTGCAAGAAGGAATAACCCAATATTCCTTATCTTTAGAATTATTCTGCATCCATGAGTCAAGTTGACAAGAATGGGCTGGGACTAAAGAAGCATCATCAACGACCATTGGTCGTCCAGCATAGCTACAAATAAATGCCAAGCAAGTGCTAAAAAAAACGATAGATTTTTTAAAATTAAGAAATAGCATGGATGACTCCAAAACAACAAGGAGCATATGTAAGTATTTACTTGTTTTTTAAAACAACTGATAAATAAGAAATAAAGCAAAAGGGAAGGACTCTCTTAAATCCACAAGAGAGCCAGTGGGCTTTAGTGGATACTTAAATCTGAGTCGATGATTTATTCTTATCAATCGAGCAAGTACTCACAATGAAGCCCCTAAAAATTCGTTGCGCGGATTCTAAGGCGGTTTTTATAAGCTGGCAAGTTAAAGTTTCATGACATATATTTTTTGAACAACTATTAAAAGACTTACAAACTCAAACGTTACTCATCAAATTTATACATAAAGTAAAATTTAATAAAAAGTATCTTTTTTATAATTATTTAAAAGAATTTTGAGGGTTAAAAATGAAAAAAAATATTAAAATTTTATTATTAACAGGATTAATTGCAACTTTACCATTAACTGTTGTTGCTAAAAATGTTGAAACCAAAGTAAGCTTTTTAAAAGGTTCTGATCAAACAACTTTAACAGGAAAATTTCAGGGCTATGATGATGTAAGGTATCGAGTTTTTGCAAAAAGTGGTCAGGTTTTAAAATTTAATATTAATAGTTATAGTAACTTAGCTTATATTAATGTTTTTGCTCCAGGTCAAAAGCCAGGCAAAGATAAGGCATTATTGGTAGGCTCGACTACAGGCTCTTCAGGAGAAGTAATACTACCCGTTGATGGTGACTATATTATTCAAGTTTATCAAATGAGAAATAGTGCACGAAAAAATAGAACCGTATCATTTAATTTAGATCTTCAAATAGTAAATAATAAAAATATAAAGTACTAATTAAGGCAATCTATATAAAAGCTCTAATAATTAGAGCTTTTATAGAAGATTAAAAAATATTAATTTAAATAAATTGACTCATGAATTCCGCACTTTTCAACAAAAGCTAAATCATGAGAGACTAATAACACAGCACCTTCATAGCTAGAAATAGCATTTGCAAATAGCTCTCTTGATTCAATATCCAGATGATTTTCTGGTTCATCCAGTAATAAAAGTTCAGGCATAGTCTCTGCATGACTTAAACCTAACAATGCGACTTTTAACTTCTCACCACCACTCAGTTGAGCTAAAGGATAAGTCCCTTTTTCACCACGAAGCCTAAGCTGACCTAATAGATTTCTCCACTCTAACTCAGAAATATCAGGATTAATATTTCTTAAATTCTCAACAGCAGAGAGATGGTCTAACAAAAAGCTGAAGTTCTGATCTAGATAGAAGCAATTTACAAACAGGCTAATTTCATCTGTATGCGCTACAGCAGATTGAACAATCTGTTTAAGCAAGGTTGATTTACCGACACCATTACGACCAACTAAGTGAGTTTTTTGAGAAGCTTTGAGGGCAAAATTGATGGGTTGCTGTGTTCCATAGTGGAGTTTTAAGTCATGAACTCTAAGAATTTCTCCTGAACGTTTTTGAAAAGAGGGGAATATAAATTGTTGAGGTTTAACAGTTTCCAGAAGTGATTTTTTATTTTTCAAATCCTGCTGGCTTTGCTCAATTTGACGGTGATGTTGAGACTGGATTGCTCCTAAACTTTGTCCAGCCTGTTCTTTTTTAAAGTCGAGTAAAATTTTAGCTTGTGAGTTTGAATCACGAAGTTTGTTGCCAGCACGCTCACGTTTTTGTGCTTTCATTAAAACATCATGTTGCTTCTGCTTCATGTGCTTAACTTCACGTTGATGTTGATGTACAGACTGTTCTAAAGCCTCAACTCGTGTTTGATATTGCTCATAAAAAATTTCATAGTTTCCTGTAGTGTGCTGTAAGCCATGTTCATTTAAGTGATAAATATGGTCCACTTCATTTAACAAAGTTAGATCATGGCTAATGATAAGAGCACCCGCCGGATGTTTCTTGAGGTGATGAATTAACCACTGTCTAGCATCTTGGTCGAGATGGTTACTTGGTTCATCAAGCAATAGATAGTGGTCGGTTTTTAAAAATAATGCTGCTAACGCTAACTTGGTTTTTTGTCCTTCACTTAACTGTTTCACCGGAAAGTTTAAATCGGTTGGTAAGTGAGCCGATCGCAATAAGGCTTCCCAAACAGAAGGGAGATCCCAATTGCCTTCTAATAAATCATAATCATCGAATTCAGCTTCGCCTTGTTCTACTCTTTGCAAAGCTTTATAAAGATGGTCAATCTCTAAAGCTTCTGCAATGGTGGATGAAGAAAGGCGTGTTAATTGAGCTAAATATGCATGCTTAGACAGCCAAGTAATTTGACCACTAATGTGCATTTCTTTGGTGGGCGAAATCTCTTGGAGCAATTGCATAAGTAAAGACTTACCTTGACCATTGCGGCCAATTAAAGCTGATACGTGATGATGCTCAAGTGAAAAATTTAATTCTTTAAACATCACTTTTGAAGGAAATTCTAAAGTGAGCTGCGATACTACACATGCCTGCTGAGTCATAAAAAACCTCATAAATACAGGATGTACAAAATAGGAAAGTTAAGCTTTAAATAAAGACGTTAAGTCACTAAAAATAGTCTATTTTGCACATCAAAAAAGAGAAAATTGATGAGAAAAAAGACTTACTTCATTGGCGTGACTCACAAAATAGAAGAGGAAAGAGACTAATAGTTTATAACGGTTTTTAAGCTGTGTAAAACTTATGCATTTTTTTATGATGAAAAGCCTAATCACTAGATTAGGCTTTTATTTGCCTAATCAATTATTCTTTTACCACCAAAACTTGAATTTTAGTGCTGTTTAGAACATCTTGTGCAAAACTACCTAAAATAAGTTTTTGGAAACCTTTGCGACCATGAGAACCAATAACGATCAGGTCTGATTTTAAGTCTTCTACAGCTTTTAAAATGCCATCAGATGAGATTTCACCTTGAATAATTTGTGTATCAATATCAACGCCTTCTTCAGCACATAAGGCTTTTACCTTGGCAAGCGTTTTTTCAGCATTCGCACGCGCTTCAACAAAATAATCTTTTACAACAGGAGAGATGTAATAAAAATCAACACCACTAAATGGATCTACTGCAACAAGACTAATTGCTGTAAGTTTACTACCAAAAGCTTTAGCAATATGGGCAGCTTGTCGGGCTGCTGCCAAAGAAATCTCGGAACCATCCACAGGTACAATAATATGTTGATAATTCATAATGTTATTCCTCTTATTTACAAGTTGTTATATGTATGAAGCTTTTCTTACTTAAAGATTAACACATTTGTTTAAAGGTAGAAATCAATTCAATTAAGTTGTCATTAAATTAAATAAAAATGTAATATATAATTGATTTTTATTGCTTTTAAAATGAAATTGCTTGATCGATATAGAGTAGAGTGAAAATTTTATTTTTTAGATGAACTTTACAATAAATTACTTTTCATATTTTTGTCATACAGAACTCGTATAACCAAATAATATATTGAGTGGGGGAGTATAAGAATGGCAGATTTAACAGCAAAGAAAGTAAGTAAACTTATTGAAGAATTTCGCCAAACAGGTAAAGAACCGGAAAAATTAGTAATTGGATATAAAACTTATGCAAGACTTATGGCGGACGATAAGTTTGCTGAAAAAGTAGTACCTTCACTGGAAAATTCAAAAGATCGTTTATATAAAAATCTGAAAATAAAACTTATTACTGAAAAGCACTATTTTGAAGTTAAATAAATTATAATTGTGATATTTGTCACAGTTTATTTTTTATTATTAACATTTAGCAAGAATTATTAACATATTGTTTTTGAGTTAATACAAAGAAGGTGTGTATTCAACATTTGAGAACAGTATTTATTGCTAAAAGCGCTAGAATGAGTTGATTTTATCGTAAATGGTTGAATAAACTAAATGTTTAAGTTAATTATAATTTTATTTTATCTACTCGCTATTCTAGGTGTTTTATCTATACTAGGCGGTGTATTAACTTTAAGCTTCTTTTTGATAATTATTGGTTTAGGACTAATCTGTGCTGCATTACTATTGAAGAAAGAATTTAAAATCGATGTTTTGTTTTGGAAATAATCAGCCGTTATATATTATTAATTCAATAAAAATAATTAAACCACCTCATCTAGAGTGAGGTGTATATAAAATACTTAAATATTATATATGATGTTGTAATTTATTGGTCTCAACAGTATTTATTACAATTCTAAGTAAAATAGAAAATTAAAAATTATTTCAAGTATTTAAAAATAAAAAGATTTCCTTTAGGATTAAAGTAAAATGAAGTTGTCTCTTTAGTATAAGGCAAACGATAACAAAACAGAGGTGTACGCATGAGCTATAAATACGAATATGCAGGGTTCTGGTTACGATTTGGTGCAATGATTATTGATACACTTATTCTTTTTTTAGCAATTATTCCAGCTGCATGGGTTTTTTATCGTGGAGATTATGATCTGATATTTGCGACAGGAATGAGTAGTAAACCGCAAAACTATTGGTTTGATCTGATTGTAAATTATGCTTTTCCATTTTTATATACCGTTTTATGTTGGCTCTACTTTGCAGGTACACCAGGTAAACGCCTTATGCGTTTAAAAGTTCTCGATGAAAAAACGGGAAATAAGTTAACTTTGATGCAATCCATCATTCGTTATATTGGATATATTCCATCCATCTTAGTATTTTGTATTGGCCTTATTTGGGTGGCATTTGATCCTAAAAAACAAGGCTGGCATGACAAAATGGCGAAAACTGTGGTAGTCAAAGAGCTGTGATTTTAAGCTGGAATTTTGTTAATAAAAAATTACAAAAAAAATCTTGTGTGTTATAGAGTAAAACATATACTTGCCGCGAGTTTATTTAATGGAGATCCTAAATGGGTAGTTGTTCGAGGTTCGAGTTTAATTATCAATTAAACCAAAGCCAATACTGAGCAAGATAACCATTAGGAAGGGCTATCTTGCAATGAGATAGCTTTGTAAAAAATTAGATTAAACCTATACAAATTATTTTTTGTAATTAAGTACTTCAAGCACTTATCTATTTAGTTTCTCGCTAGAAATGGGGAGAAGCCAATGTTCTTATATGCTTCCACACACTGCTATAACTACCAAAATTCAATTTTGGTAAATAATTCGTCTCATACGATTCAAAGTATTCGAGCTATGTTCAAGCCCGCGACTTTCCGTCAGCGTTGGTTCGGCTTTGGGCTAATTTTCTCTTCTTCATCGTAACTTTACGATCTCCGATTCCTTTCTAAATTTTAAATTTTTATAGACTTTATTTATCAATAAGGTCGAGAGCTTTGTACGCCTAAAAAATGGAGGATTTCGCGATGAAATTCTGGCAACGACTCTTCACAGCATTTTTACAAAGATTTCATTTGATGCGTTTTTTTGGTCGTAATCGATCTTTTAAAGAGCTACATCAATCTAGCTATGCTCAAGAAATTAGCAAAAATTTATCTATGCGTTTGCTCGATGCATCAAGAGCCCAATCAAGTGATTTATTAAAACAATTCGATACTCATTACACAGGGCTTACAGAAGAACAAGCACATACCCAGCAAATGGCAGTGGGGCTTAATGAGATCACTCATGAGAAGCCATTAACTTGGTGGCAACATCTTTGGTATTGCTACCGCAATCCGTTCAATATTTTGCTTAGCCTTTTGGCATTAATTGCTTTTTTTACCGATGATTTAACGGGTTCAACCATTATTAGCGTGATGGTTATTCTCTCGACGTTACTTCGTTATTGGCAAGAAGCAAAATCAAATCAAGCTGCAGATGCTTTAAAGGCAATGGTAAGTAATACTGCTACAGTACTGCGTCATCAAGTTAGTGCAGAAGATTTAGAGCTTATGCATGAGCGTTATGGCATTGATATTAAAAACCAAACCAATCACCAATTTGAAATGCCAATTCAATATTTGGTGCCAGGTGATGTGATTTTATTATCTGCAGGTGACATGATTCCTGCTGATTGCAGAATTTTAAATGCCAAAGATTTGTTTGTCTCTCAAGCTGCAATGACTGGTGAATCAATGCCTGTCGAGAAATTTCCATTGCAGAAAAATCTCGAAGAAACGAGTGCTTTAGAGTTAGATAACATTGTATTTATGGGGACCAATATTGTTTCTGGTTCGGCTCAGGCAGTTGTTTTAAGTACGGGTATTCAAACATATTTTGGTGCACTCGCTCACCGTGTTACAGCTACTGATCGAAGTAACACGGCATTTCAAATGGGTGTCAACAAAGTCAGTTGGTTACTTATTCGTTTCATGTTGGTGATGGCACCTGTTGTACTTTTTATTAATGGTTTCACTAAAGGTGATTGGACAGAGGCATTTTTATTCGCATTATCGGTTGCTGTTGGTCTTACTCCAGAAATGCTACCGATGATTGTGACTTCAACTTTAGCCAAGGGTGCGGTTTTCTTATCTAAAAAGAAAGTAATCGTTAAACGTCTAGATGCGATCCAAAACTTTGGTGCAATGGATGTTCTGTGTACCGATAAAACTGGAACGCTAACTCAAGACAAAATCTTTTTATCTCAACATATTGATGTTCATGGGGAAAAATCAGACTTTGTACTCATGCAAGCATTTTTAAACAGTTACTATCAAACTGGTTTAAAAAATCTGCTTGATGTAGCGGTATTAGAAGCTGTTGATGATCAGATCAAAACTCAAAAGTTACGTTATAAGAAGTTAGATGAAGTTCCTTTTGATTTTGATCGCCGCCGTATGTCGGTTGTTGTAAAAACCCCTCAAGAAAAAGTGCGGATGATTACCAAGGGCGCAGTTGAGGAAATGTTAAATGTTTGCCGTTATGTCGAGGTAAATGGCAAAGTAGAGCCTTTAACAAAGCAACGTGAAGTCGCAATTGAAGCATTAACTCAACGTTATAACCGAGATGGCTTACGTGTTGTTGCTGTAGGGTATCGTGAGTTTGATAATAATCAGGAAAATTATTCGGTTGTTGATGAAAGTGATTTAATTTTAATTGGTTACGTCGCATTTCTTGATCCACCTAAAGAGTCTGCTCGAGAAGCAGTACAAAGTTTGCATGCTCATGGTGTAACCGTAAAAGTACTTACTGGTGATAATGAGTTTGTCACTCAAAAAGTGTGCCGAGAAATTGGCCTGAACTATGATCAAGTTCTATTGGGCGGTGTAATTGAAACCTTAACCGATGAGCAGCTCAAAAGAGCAGTAGAGCAATACCACATTTTTGCGAAGCTTAGTCCTGTACATAAAGAACGTATTGTTGAGCAGTTAAAAGCCAACGGTCATGTAGTTGGTTTCTTGGGAGATGGTATTAATGATGCCGCGGCTATACGCGCTGCCGATATTGGTATTTCAGTAGATACGGCAGTAGATATTGCGAAAGAATCAGCAGATTTAATCTTGCTTGAAAAAAGCTTGATGGTGCTTGAAAAAGGTGTAATTGAAGGCCGTAGAACTTTTGCCAATATGTTGAAATATATCAAAATGACGGCAAGTTCAAATTTCGGTAATGTTTTTTCGGTATTAATTGCGAGTGCTTTTATTCCATTTTTACCAATGCTGCCTATTCACTTACTCATTCAAAACTTACTTTATGATGTGTCACAAATCGTGATTCCATTTGACAACGTTGATGAAGAGTTAATTGCAAAACCGCAGCGTTGGCAACCTGAAGAAGTTGGCCGTTTCATGGTGGTGTTTGGACCGATTAGCTCTATTTTTGACATTATCACTTTTTGTTTAATGTGGTTTGTGTTTTCGGCAAATACACCTGAACATCAGACTTTATTCCAGTCTGGCTGGTTCGTAGTGGGGTTACTCACTCAAACGTTAATTGTGCATATGATCCGTACGGCTAAGATTCCATTTATTCAGAGTCGTGCTGCAACCCCATTGTTAGTCATGACAGTAGTGATTATGTGTATTGGTATTTTCTTACCAATGGGCCCTTTAGCAAGTTATTTAAAACTGCAAGCTTTACCATTAAGTTATTTCTTATATTTGCCTTTAATTTTAATTGCTTATATGTGTATTACTCAATGGGTGAAAAAAATCTATATCCGCCGTTACGGCTGGCAATAAAATTATAGGTGCAAGATGAAGTTGCAATTTCTACAACATGCAGATTTATCTAATATTGTTGATACATTAATTAGTCTCTCAGTTGCTTTTATTTTAGGGGCGTTAATTGGATTTGAACGGCAATATAGGCAACGGACTGCTGGTCTTCGAACCAATGTACTGGTCGCTGTAGGTGCTGCAATTTTTGTGGATGTTGCAACAAATCTTACTGGAGCAGATGGCGCTGTTCGGGTCATTGCTTATGTGGTTTCGGGTATTGGTTTCTTGGGCGCAGGTGTAATTATGCGTCAAGAAGGTAACATCCATGGCTTAAATACCGCAGCAACTTTGTGGTGTTCTGCTGCGGTAGGGGCTGCTGCGGGTTCTGACTTAATTATTGAAGCCATACTGGCAACAGCTTTTATTTTATCTGCCAATACGTTGTTAAGACCGATTGTTCATATCATTGATCGTCGTCCATTAGACGATGATACAGAGGTTTTACATGTAATTTATATTATCTGTGACCGAAGTCAGAGCAAAGTAGTTATGGATGAATTAAATCTAACGTTGAAGCACCACAATTACCCTCCCAAAGACATTGATGTAACACCTTTTGGAGAGAAAGAGGTTGAAATAGAAGTGACCTTAATTGCGACTTCAATTGAAGCGGAAGAAGCGCAGCATATTATTAACCACTTAAATGCGATGCCACAAATAAGACAGGCTTTTTGGGATAAAAACGCAATTAATTAATTTAATGAGACTTTGCACTTAATTGTTTATGAAATGCTCTAAATGGTTAAGCGCAAAGTTTCTATTGTAGGTGTTATTTTTTAACCTTAAATTTAAGGACTACAAATACAATAATACCGACAATTAGTCCCCAAAATGCCGAACCAATACCGAAAAATTGGATACCCGAAGCACTACATAAAAAGGTAAATAGTGCTGCTTCACGGTCTTCAATTGGGCCAAAGGCAAGCGCAATGTTATGGCTAATGGTGCCAAGTAATGCAATACCTGCTAAAGCTACAATAAAAATATGAGGAAAGGACATGAGTAAGCTTGTCAGTGTTGCTGCAAATAGTCCCATCAATGCATAGAAAAAACCAGAGCTTATGCCAGCAATATAGCGTTTACTTGGGTCAGGATGAACTTGATCATCAAGGCATACAGCCGCACTAATCGCGGCAATATTGACGCTATAACAACCAAAAGGCGCAAGCAAAACTTGGGTTAAACCGGTCCAGCCAATGAGTTGATTGACATGTGGTTTATAGCCATAACTTTTAATCATGGCAATACCGGGTAAATACTGTGAAGCCATACTAATCACAAACAGTGGTAGCGCTAAGCCTAAAACTGCTGACCAGCTAAAGACAGGACTAATCCAAACAGGTTTAGCCAAAGACCAGTGAAGTGTAGGCATATGAAAGTCTAAAAACACAGGGCAGAGCACAACACCAGCAAGTGCTGTGAACACGATGCTATAACGCGGCCATAATCTTTTGGTAAAGATATAAATGAAGAGTAAAGATAAAAGGAATGCCCAATCATTTTGCAAACTTGCGAAAAGTGAAATACCAAATTTGAGTAAAACGCCTGCAAGCATGGCACTGGTCAAGCTTTGAGGAATATATGAAAGCGCCTTTTGAAATATTCCTGAAAAACCTAAAACCGCAGTCAGTACACCAACAACTAAAAAAGCACCAATTGCTTCATTTATGCTATATCCACCGCCAGTTGCAATAATTAAAGCGAGACCGGCAGTAGACCAAGCTGTTGCTACAGGGTATTTAAATTTCCAAGAAAGGATGAGTCCTGATAAACCAAGACCCAAACCTAAAGCCCAAAACCATGAGGTGATTTGTTCAGGTGAAGCATTTAAAGCTTGGGCTGCCTGAATCACTAAAATAGCCGAAACACTAATACCAATTAGAAAGGTAATGAAACCCGCGAATACGGCTGGAATAGAAAAATCTTGAAGAATCTTTTGCATGGCTAAATGTTCTAAGTCCCTGAAAAATTAATATGTTTCTGCCTATATTTTCAGCCAGATAAATCTAACAATTTTTTTAAAGAAGGTGCTTTCTATTTTGGGTGTAAAAATGAAATAATATTTTTTAAATAGCTATAAATGCTATTATTCATTTCATAAAAATTAATGAATACTGGATATTATTCTTATGGATGAACAAGCTGAAAATTTAACACCTCTTGAATTGAAAATTATGCGCTGTTTACAAGAGAATGGTCGTTTAAGTAATGCTGAACTGGCAAAACTTGTTGGCATTAGTACTTCGTCATGTTGGAACCATACTCAGCGTCTTTTTAAGATTGGGGCCATCTTGGATGTGCGTGCTCGAATTAATCCGGGTATGGTGCAACGTGAGACCATTGTTTTGGTCGGAGTAGTGCTGGATCGCTCGACACCTGATAGCTTTCAGGCATTTGAACAAGCAGCAGGTGATTTGGAGAATGTTCTAGAATGTTACTTGGTTGCCGGAGAAGTCGACTACTTTCTAAAAATTCGTGTTAAAGATTTAGCTGCTTTTAACCGTTTTCATAGTGAAAAAATTATTGCTTTACCTGGGGTAAGACAGGTAAGAACATTTTTTGTACTTAATGAAGTTAAAACAGATGGCATGCTGGCATTTTAACAACCTAATAGATTCTGACTTCCTTAACTCGGCAGCTTACATTGTTGAAGTTGCCAACTTTAAGCCAAATCCGAAAAATAAAATACCAACTAAGAAAATTCCGCTTGCTGCAATTTTATGGTTTTGTTTAAAAAAAGTTGAAAGTTTAATTCCAGAGAAAATGAGCGCAGTTAAATAGCTAAAACTAATAATTTGTAAAATTACCGCTAAGATTAAAAAACTTAAAGCTGGATAAGCATAATCTGGTTCAACAAACTGCACAAAGAAAGACAGGAAAAATAAAATCGCTTTAGGGTTGAGTAAACTAATACTTAAGGCTGTTTTATAAGGGTGAACTTTATCTAAAGCAGGTAAATCAGCCATTTCTGCTTGGGGTTGATTACGTAATTTCCAGCGCTGAATGCTGCCTTGTAAAAGTTTAAAACCTAAATAAGACAAGTAAAGTGCACCGACGAGTTTAAGTACGATAAAAACCCAAGGGAACGCTTTAAGTAAAGAAGCTGCACCAAGTACGGTACAGAGCATTAAAATTAAGTCACCGGTAAAAATACCAAGTGCCCCCATATATCCGGTTTTAATACCATAGCGTGAAGCAATTGACATCACATAAAGGGAATTGGGTCCAGGCAATAACACAATTAGGAATGTACCAATAATATATGTTGTTAAGTCTGTTATGCCGAACACGAGAAACCCAATAAAAAAAACCGATTTTTGTCATGATAACAAAAATCGGTAATTTTGTATGAAAAGTGCAGTTTTTAAGATTTAATTTCTGCATCAATTCCAAAAGATTGACGTAACAAAAGGCTTAATTGATCTCGCGCTTTAATAAAGCCATCAACACCACCTTGTAAAAGCTGGAATGCCATTAAGTCATGATTGAGTTCGTCTTTAAAACTTTGCTCATCTTGAGCTGGTCTAACAATCGCTTCTGCCTGTTTTGCTTTGTTTGCATCAAGTGCTGCATCGACTGTACGCGTATCTTGTTCAAGCTGCGTTAGTAAGCTTGGTGAGATCGTAAGCAAATCACATCCTGCAAGGCCAAGCACTTGGTCGATACTACGGAAGCTCGCGCCCATGACTTGAGTTGGAATATTTTGCTGCTTGTAGTAAGTGTAGATTTTCTTAACTGAAACTACACCTGGGTCTTTCTCGATTGGGTAAGAATCTACACCTTCAGCTTTTTTGTACCAGTCTAAAATACGGCCTACAAAAGGTGAGATTAAAGTAACTTTGGCATCTGCACACGCTTGGGCTTGATGTAAACCGAAAAGGAGAGTGAGGTTACAAGCAATCCCTTCAGCTTCTAAGACTTTAGCCGCTTGAATACCTTCCCAAGTCGATGCAATTTTAATAAGAATACGTGACTGATCAATACCATATCCTTTATAAAGCTCACATAATTCATGTGCTTTTTGAATGGTCGCTTCGGTGTCGTATGAAAGGGCAGCATCAACCTCTGTTGAAACTCGGCCTTCAATGAGTTTTAAAATTTCTACACCAAATTTTACGGTTAAAATATCAATGGTTCTCTCGATCAGCTCATCATTTTTATAGCCTTCTTCTTTGGCTTGATAATAAGCGTCTTCAATGAGCTCTTTACTTTCAGGTTGTTCTGCCGCAGCGGTAATTAACGAAGGGTTCGTTGTAGCATCTAAGGGACGAAATTTACGAATTGCTTCAAGGTCGCTACTGTCAGCAACAACGGTCGTTAATGTTTTTAATTGGTCAAGTGCTGTATGAGTCATTGATATTCAACATCTTCAATAAAAAATCTTATGTTTTCTTTATAGCACAAACTCTATCCATACTGTCGATATATCAATTGTTATGTTTCAAAGAAAAACGTTTAGGTTCTGCATCTAAATTGAAATGATTTTACGGAGTCGATTGCATTCGCTTATTACGAATATAGTCAATCAAAAACCGTGCAGCAGCGCCGAGTTCACTTTCGCGGCTCCAGACCAAATCAACGTAATATTCAAAGCGCGGTGTAAAATCAAATACATCTAATGCTTTAAGCTTGTTGTTTAACTCAGGGTTTTCTTTAAACATCTCTTGCGGCAGTACTCCCCAACCCAAATTACGTAAAATCATTAAGCACGCAGAGTGGTGGTTGTCTGTACGCCAGTAATGTTTTGAAAATAATAATTCGGGTTTTAAGGTTTCATCTCGACTTGCTACCACAATTTGTCTCGTACCCAAAATCTGCTCATATGAAACATGCTCTTGGCTTGCGAGCGGATGGGTTTTTGAAATAACAGGAATTAAGGCTTCACCTTTGAGTTCAACAAACTGTTCTCTATTGTCTAAATGCTCACGTTCAAACATAAGGGCCAGTTGGGCAGAGCCATCTAATAACATTTGAAGCGCATCTTCTTGAGGGGCAGACACAATATTAATTTGTAAGTCCGGAAAACGGCTTTCTAGTAGACAAACATAGTCGGTCCAATTGGTATGTAACAGCTCAGACACTACAACAATAGTAAGATTTGGTTCCAGCCCAGTACTTAATGCATGCGCGTGCTGTTTCCATTGATTCATTTCAATCAATAGTTGTGCCGTCTTTTCATATAGCACTCGTGCTTCGGCTGTAGGAGTAGGTTCGCGGCCTTTGCGTTCAAATAAAGTCAGGTTCAGATCGATTTCTAAATTAGCAATCGACATGCTCACAGCAGAGGGGACTTTACCGAGTTTCCGTGCTGCTGCTGAAAATGAACCTGTTTCCATAACGGCTTGGAACATGAGAAGTTGTTCTTGATTAATATTCATCTGTCAAAAAAATTGAAAGAACCTGATTGGATTAATCAAAATTATAAAAATAAAATGCACATTATCCAAGTTATTATTGAGTATTTAAAAATGTTGATTTCCAAGAGAAGACTCATTCATGCAATCAGTTATGAAGGAATTTTGTTGGTCATCATTGCGATTGCATTAAGTTTTATTTTTGACATGCCGATGGAAGTGACCGGAACACTTGGTGTGTTTATGGCAGTGGTTTCAGTTTTCTGGAATATGATTTTTAACCACTATTTTGAAAAAGTAGAGCATAAATTTAATTGGGAAAGAACGGTCCCTGTGCGGATTTTACACGCGATTGGTTTTGAGGGTGGTTTGCTGATTGCGACTGTTCCAATGATTGCATATATGATGCAAATGACAGTGATTGATGCATTTATTTTAGATATTGGCTTAACCTTATGTATTTTGGTTTATACCTTTATTTTCCAGTGGTGCTATGACCATATTGAAGATAAGTTTTTCCCAAATGCTAAAGCGGCATCCCTTCATTAATTCACATAGATTGAAATGAAATAAGCACCCAGATGGGTGCTTATTTTTTGGTCGATAAATAGAAATTATTTTTCTACAATCGCAACCACACCTTCACCACCTGCTGTACAGATCGAGATTAATGCGCGGCCTGAACCTTTTTCATTAATTAATTTAGCTGCAGTAGCCAAGATACGACCACCAGTTGCAGCAAATGGGTGACCTGCACCTAAAGATGAACCATTTACGTTAAGTTTAGAACGGTCAATTGAACCTAAAGGTGCATCTAAGCCAAGACGTTCTTTACAGAATTTTTCATCTTCCCAAGCTTTTAGGGTAGAGAGTACTTGAGATGCAAATGCTTCATGGATTTCGTAGAAATCGAAGTCTTGAAGCTTAAGGTTAGCACGCTTAAGCATACGAGGTACTGCATAAGCAGGAGCCATCAATAAGCCTTCTTTAGGACCGTTCTTACCAATAAAGTCAACAGCTGCTGTTTCTGAGAAAGAAAGATAAGCTAAAACTTCATGTCCGTTTTCTTTTGCCCATTCTTCAGAAGCAAGCAATACCACAGACGCACCGTCAGTTAACGGAGTTGAGTTACCTGCAGTCATTGTTGCAGTTTCGCCTTTACCGAAAACTGGTTTTAACTTAGCAAGTTTTTCAACTGTACTGTCAGGACGTAAGTTGTTGTCACGGTTAAGACCTAAGAATGGAGTCATTAAGTCATCAAAGAAACCACGCTCATAAGCAGCAGCAAGTTTTTGATGGCTGCTTGCAGCTAACTCGTCTTGTGCTTCACGAGTGATACCCCATTCTAATGCAGTGATTGCTTGGTGCTCACCCATTGAAAGGCCAGTACGTGGTTCACCATTGCTTGGTGCATCAAGAAGCTTTTTAAAATCAATTTTTGTTAAAGCTTTAAGGCGGTCTTTACCAGTTTTAGCAACATTGAGCTCAAGTAAAACTTTACGTAAACCATCACCTACAGCAATTGGCGCATCAGAAGTGGTATCTACACCACCTGCAATACCTACGTCGATTTGACCAAGGGCAATTTTGTTGGCAACGACAAATGCTGCTTGTAAACCTGTACCACATGCAATTTGAATATCATAAGCAGGAGTTTCAGGAGCAAGATCTGTGCTCAATACAACTTCACGAGTCATGTTGAAGTCACGGCTATGTTTTAAAACAGCGCCCGCAACAACTTCACCAATACGCTTACCTTGTAAATTAAAGCGCTCAACCAAACCATTCAATGCTGCTGTCAGCATGTCAGAATTAGACGCTTTAAAGTAAGCAGTATTTGAACGTGCAAATGGAATACGGTTGCCACCAAGGATTGCAACGCGGCGAACAGTGTTTTGACTCATGGTTTTATCCTGTTGAACAGAAGTTTTGGTTTTTGTTGCTTTTGGTGCTGCAGCTACATTTGAAGATGTAGACGGGGTTGCTGAAGCAGCGCTCTTACTACGAGGGCTGCGTGCAGGTGCAGTCGTTGAACGAGTACGTGTCGTTTTTGGTGTATTAGTTGCTGCTTTAGGAGTAGTGCTGTTACGCTTAGCCGTGTTAGAAGCCGACTTTGATGTATTTGACACTTTTTCCTGAGCAGAATTCTCGACTGCTGGATTTTCTTGAGTTGTTTTGCTCATAAGGCTTTTCCAAGCATAATAACGATATTCTTGTTAGCTACCTTAACACAATTCAAATAGACCTGTATTGACTAGAATGACATTGTAGATAGTATTCAGGTCAAGACATCCAAAGATGAACTCAAGTATGATTTGGAGTAACTCTAATGAACGACTGCTTTCATATTGTTTCTATCCATCTCATAACATAATGAAGCCTGTCGTAGAAAATTCATTTCTTTGAGAGATAATAATCATGACTGATCAATACCAAGCATTTACGCAATCTCCTATTGGTAAATTCGTTGTTAAAAATCTGGGTTTACCTTCGCCTGTTGTATTAGAGCGTTTTGAAAGTGCTCAGCCAGTAGTGAAAGGTGCAGTATTGGTTGGCGCGGCGCCTTCAAGCGTTTTGTCTGGTGCGATTGCACAAGTACTTAGCAATATTCATGCAGATAGCTATGTAGGCAATAATGTTGCATTACAACAAGAAGCTGCAAAAGTTGGATTAAATTTACGTCCATTCAATGCAGGCGATAAAGAATCAAAATTCAAAGCTGTTGTATTTGATGCATCTGGTATTCAAAACTCAGAACAGTTAAACGAACTTTATAAATTCTTTAACCCGATTGCACGTCAAGTTGCGATTTCTGGTCGAGTGATTGTTATTGGTACAACGCCTGAAACTGCAAAAACTGTAAAACAGGCGATTGCTCAGCGTGCACTTGAAGGCTTTATCAAATCTGTAGGTAAAGAATTTAAAAAGGGTATTACTGCTCAAGTTGTCTATGTTGATGAAGGTGCTGCTGCAAACCTTGAATCAACTTTACGTTTCTTGCTTTCTCCGCGTTCGGCTTATGTATCTGGTCAAGTGATTCGTGTATCTAAGGCAGATGTAGTTGATGTTGATTGGGCAAAACCGCTTGCTGGTAAAACTGCGTTGGTAACAGGTGCGAGCCGTGGTATCGGTGAAGCCATTGCGCATGTATTGGCACGTGACGGCGCGCATGTTATTTGTCTAGATGTACCACAACAACAAGCTGACCTTGACCGTGTAGCTGCTGATATTGGTGGTTCTACATTGGCAATTGACATTACAGCTGCTGATGCGGGCGAAAAAATTAAAGCTGCTGCGGCAAAACAAGGTGGTTTAGATATTATCGTTCATAACGCCGGTATTACACGTGACAAAACTTTGGCAAACATGAAGCCAGAGCTTTGGGACTTGGTCATTAACATTAACTTGTCTGCTGCTGAACGTGTAAATGACTACTTATTAGAAAACGATGGTCTAAATGCAAATGGCCGTATTGTTTGTGTATCATCAATTAGTGGTATTGCGGGTAACCTTGGTCAAACCAACTATGCTGCTTCAAAAGCTGGTGTAATCGGTTTAGTGAAATTTACTGCACCTATCTTAAAAAATGGTATTACCATTAACGCAGTAGCACCTGGCTTTATCGAAACTCAAATGACTGCGGCAATTCCGTTTGCAATTCGTGAAGCAGGTCGTCGTATGAACTCAATGCAACAAGGCGGTTTACCTGTTGATGTGGCAGAAACAATTGCATGGTTTGCATCAGCTGCTTCTACAGGTGTAAATGGCAACGTTGTACGTGTGTGTGGTCAAAGCTTGTTGGGCGCTTAAGCACTCTTAGCTAAATAGGGGTGCTTGTGCATCCCTTTTTTATTCAAGAATCTATAAATTATAAAAGGTTAGGTATGAATACTCGTCATTTTAGCCAACTACCAAAAGCGGCATTGGCTTATCCAAAAGTAGTACAAGGCTTAATTTTTAAAAAGCCACAGGGGCCAAAAATCTTACCACAAGTTGAATATGTGGTAGACCGTCTTGAAATTGATCAGAGCCATCTCAAGGCTTATAACGAAGTATGTGGCTTTCAAAATAATGGCTTTGTACCGGCAATTTATTTAGCGGTACTTTCTCAAAGCTTGCAAATGCATATGATGACAGCAGAAGCCTTTCCATTTCCAATTTTAGGTTTAGTGCATATCCGTAACCAGATTAAACAGACTAGACCTATTGGTGTAACTGAAAAACTAACTTTGTCATGCAAATTTGGGGAATTAAAACCGCATGATAAAGGCGTTCAGTTTGACTTTATTACCACGGCAAAAGTTGGCAATGAAGTAGTGATGGAAGGCTTAACGACTTATTTATCTCGCCAAAAAGTCGAGAAAAGAGTGGGTGAGAAAGCCAAAGAAGAACAAGCACCAGTTTATGTTCCAAAGGCCCAGTGGGATATTTTAGAAAACACAGGCCGCCGTTACGCGAAAGTGTCTGGTGATTTTAACTTAATTCATATTCATGCCATTACTGCAAAAGCATTTGGCTTTAAGCAAGCAATTGCACATGGTATGTGGAGCAAAGCTAAAGCACTAGCGAATCTTGAATTACCTAATGCTTATGAAGCAGATGTCTGGTTTAAGCTACCAATGTTCTTACCATCAAAAGTTGAGTTTTTAACTGCCAATACAGACAAAAAGACTGACTTTTTGATTCGTAATGCAAAATCGCAAAAACCGCATGTTGCAGGAACAGTAAAAGCATTATAAAAATATCAGCAGCCTGAACACAGGTTTGGGCTGCTTTTGAGCAAAATAACAAAAAATGCAAGGAACTTCATGTGATTAAAGAGATTTTACTGGCCGATACCCATAACTATCACGGTATTTTAGATGAACGTTTTATTGATTTAGCTCACCAGTTCAGCCGTCTTCAAGATGCTAGAACAGGACAAGGTGGAGCTACTTTAGCGGTTTATTTTAGAGGTCAGAAAGTTGTAGATATTTACACCGGTCTAAAATCACAAACTGAAGCTTGGCAACCTGATACTTTGGCAGTTTGCTACTCTACAGGGAAAGGTGTACTTGCAACCTTAGCACATATTTTAGTCAGTGAAGGTTTTTTAGAATATGACAAACCGATTGCGACTTACTGGCCTGAGTTTGCTCAGAATGGTAAAGAGCAAATGACTTTGCGTCATGTGTTGAGCCATCAAAGTGGTATGTTTGATATTCGAAATATTATTGAAAGTGCGAGGGAAATGCTCGACTGGCGACATATGTTGAATGTAATGGCTATGTCCAAGCCAAGATTCATTGCAGGACAGGGCAACGCTTATCAAGCCTTAACATTTGGTTGGCTTGTTGGTGGAGTACTTGAAAAAGCAACTGGTCAATCTTTAGATCAACTCATGCAAAAATATCTCATTGAACCGTTGCAGTTAGATGGTGCTTATTTTGGTACGCCTGCAAGCCAGTTGGAACGGGTAGCTCGTTTAATTATTCAACCGAAACCAGAAAAACCAGCATCTGCTCAAGCTGAAAAACCTAACAAACCTCAGCCACGCAAAAGTTCACTTTCTGAAAAAATGATTACATGGACTGGGCAGGACCCGCAAGATTTTCAGGATGCTATGATTCCAAAAGGAATGAAGAATTTTAGTTTCTTTAGTGATGAAGGATTGCAAGCTGTTATTCCAGCAGCAAATGGTACATTTACTGCAAATAGTCTTGCTAAAATTTATGCGATGCTGGCAAATAAAGGCGAATGGGATGGACAGCAACTCATTCGCCCAGAAGTATTTAAAGAACTCAGTACCATTCAAAGTTATGCACGTGATCGTGTCATGCCAATACCGATGAATTGGCGTTTAGGATATCACCGTATTATTACCATGGGTAAACGCGCTAAAAATGGTTTTGGACATATTGGTTACAATGGTTCAGGGGCATGGTGTGACCCTGAGCGTGATCTTAGCTTTGCATATACCCATAACTTTCAGATTGGTTCAATCACGGGTGACTATCGTTTATGGGGATTGACTCAAGAAACCTTACGCTGCACTGACCAAGTTTTAAAAGGGCGTAAAGGTTGGTTCTAAGTTTTATATAATCAATAAATGCTGGTGTTTTTTAATAAATGCCAGCTCCCATTTATAATAATTCTAGACGAATAATTGCTTCGGTATGACGCTTAAAGTCGTTTTCAGCTAAACCTTGTAATCCAAGTTGATAAATACCTTCTAATCCGCACACAAAAGCAATGAGTCGCCATGCTATGTCTGTTGAATTAGATATATTTTTAAATTCGCCTTCTTTCTTACCGAGTTCAATTGCTTGCACAATAGATTCATGCCAACTTTGCATGGCAAGGTTATAGGCCTTTTGTATTTCTGCATCTTGTTCAATCAAGAGTTCTGCTTCATTCCATAATCGTAAATAGGGCTGAAGTCTGTCTATGTTTTCTGCGCCTAATAAGATGAAGAGTCTTTGAAATTGGCTGGTTGTTTGGAGGGTTTGTTCAATTTCATCAAGTTGTTCCATCAGCTTTAAAAAAGCTTCAGCTTTTAAATGAGATGCCGAAGAAAAATGATGATGAACTTGTCCGGTTGAGGTTTGTGCTTCTGTTGCGATTCTACGTACCGTCATGGCTGTAAAACCTTCAGCCAAAGCAACTTGCATGGCAGCTTGCAGAATCATTTCTCTGCGTTGATCGCGATTAAGATAGGCCATGTTTCTTTCACCTGACTGAATTCGACACAAACTACATTAAAATTTAAAGTTGGACAAGTGTCCAATTGTGTATATAATAACCATGATTTGAACACATGTCCAAGTTTTGGATATCGAAGAGCGTTATGCAAAAAAAATGGTTAATTCTGACAATTATCGTCCTTATTTATTTACCCGTTACGATTGATGCAACGGTAATGCATGTTGCTACACCGACTTTAAGTGAAGCATTAAATTTAACTGCCAATCAGCTTTTATGGATCATTGATATCTATTCACTGATTATGGCGGGTTTAATTTTGCCGATGGGTGCACTTGGTGATCGTATCGGCTTTAAAAAATTATTATTTATAGGAACTGCCGTTTTTGGTATTGGTTCTCTAGCTGCGGCTTTTTCTCCAACGGCCTATGCCTTAATTGCTTCACGTGCTGTTTTAGGCCTAGGGGCAGCGATGCTTATTCCAGCCACTTTATCAGGCATCCGTAATGCCTTTACCGAAGAAAAGCAAAGAAATTTTGCACTTGGTCTTTGGTCTACAGTAGGAGGCGGTGGAGCAGCTTTTGGCCCGCTAGTTGGTGGGTTTGTGCTGGAACATTTTCATTGGGGAGCTGTATTCCTCATTAACATCCCAATTATTTTGGTGGTTCTAGTTATGATCGTGATGATCATTCCTAAACAGCAAGAAAAAACTGATCAGCCAATTAACTTAGGGCAAGCTTTAGTTTTAGTTGTAGCCATTTTAAGCCTGATCTATTCAATCAAATCGGCAATGTATAACTTTTCGGTGCTCACGGTTGTGATGTTTGTGGTGGGTATAAGCACATTAATTCACTTCATTCGAAGCCAAAAAAGAGCTACGACGCCAATGATTGATCTGGAGTTATTTAAACACCCAGTGATTTCTACCAGCATTGTTATGGCAGTTGTGTCTATGATTGCTTTGGTTGGCTTTGAATTACTACTGTCTCAAGAGTTGCAGTTTGTACACGGGTTTTCTCCATTACAGGCAGCCATGTTTATTATTCCATTTATGATTGCAATTAGTTTAGGTGGTCCATTAGCAGGTATTTGTTTAAATAAATGGGGACTTAGACTTGTATCTGCTGTTGGTATTTTAATAAGTGCACTCAGTCTCTGGGGACTTGCCCAACTTAACTTTTCGACTGATCACTTTTTAGCGTGGACGTGTATGGTCTTTTTAGGCTTTAGTATTGAGATTGCCTTACTGGCTTCAACTGCTGCCATTATGTCATCTGTACCCCCACAAAAGGCGAGTGCAGCAGGTGCGATTGAAGGTATGGCCTATGAGCTTGGAGCTGGTTTAGGCGTCGCTATTTTTGGTTTGATGTTGTCTTGGTTTTATAGTCGCTCAATTAGTTTACCGGCCGAGCTTCCGTCAAACTTAATTGAAAAAGCGAGTATCTCGATTGGTGAAACCATGCAATTAGCTTCTAACCTTGAAAGCCCTTTGGGAGGGCAATTAATTGTAGTTGCTCAGCAAGCTTTTAGCTATGCGCATAGTTGGGTACTCACTATTTCAGCTATTTGTTTCTTCCTGTTAACTGTATTTGTCTGGTTTAGTTTTCCTAAGAAAGTAAACTAAAATAAAGGGTAAAAAGAGAGATTTATCTCTCTTTTACCCTCAAATGTCTTTTTAATATTTTCTTTATATTCGATTTGGTTATTTAATTCTCATAAATAAACTATTATTTAATAAATTTCATGTTTTTATTTCAAAATGATTCAAACATCATCTTATTGAAATTTAATAAAAAATTAATGATTTGAAAATTGACTGCAAAAAAATGGTTTGTTAACCTGCTATTCGAAAATCTAAAAACAAATAAAAGAGGCTACTGTGAATTTTAAATTAAAAACATCACTTATTATTGGTGCAATTGTTGCATCTTCACTTGTATATGCTGCAACCGTACTCTCACCAAATCAGAATAATAATAGTGGATCAATTCCGACGGGTTATTCAGATTTAGAGTTTTCTTTAGCTAATGGAAATTGGGTAAAAAATCTCTCTTTACCAAAAAATGCTAATAATTCAGACAAAATTACAATTCGTTCTAGTGCTGCTTATAGTAGTTATTTAGACACTTCTAATACGAATATTCCGTTAGAAGTGTTGAAGATAAATAGCGGAGATATCTATCAATTCATTTTTAATAGCAGTCAAAATAAATGGATTGCTCAGCTAGTGACGGTTAGTCCTACTACTGGGGCTAACTATGAGTTAATACCGTTAACGACTGCAACCATGCAAAAAGTACTTATTCAAGATGGCAAATGGGCACAAACCATTGCTTTACCAAGTGATGTGCGTGACGGAACAACCGTACAAGTTGTTTCTACAGCAAGTGTAAGTTCGGATATTGATAAAACCAACTTACTATTCCCGAGCAGTTTTACATTAAAAAATGGTTCTGAATATTGGTTTAAATATTATTCTGCTTTAGGAAAATGGGTGCCAGAATATATAAAACCTCAGAAGCTAAATGTTCAGCAAATTGGAACATCTTTAGCAGCAGTAAATAGCCCACTTACCGAAATTGCATTTGGAGATGGAAATTGGGTTTCTAATTTCACTTTACCTACCACTGCAAATGATCGGGATAGGATTATTATCAAGTCTACTGCAACTTGGTCTGCAAAAATTAATAATACCAATGTTAATAGCCAAGCGACCTTAACCCTTAAAACAGGCGATCAGTATGAGTTTATGTATGTAAGCGACAAAGGCTATTGGCAGCTCATCTCTTCACCAACAAAAGTGATTGATTCAACGGCAACAATTCCTGCAATTTTACCGAATATGACCCAACCCACTTTAAAGGTAAAACTGTCTACATCCAATTGGCAGCCGACCTTGCAGCTACCAGCTCAAGCTCAAGTCGGAGATAAGGTGGTTATTGTGTCGAATTCATCGGCCGACACCTATATTAATGCTGCTAATGGTTTGTCGACAGCAATTAAAAATGGTGAAAACCGCCGTTTTATCTACACCGCTCAAGGTTGGACAGTAGATAGTTATACAATTGATATGTTGTTGGTTTCTAGCCCAGAAGTAAACTCAATTTTAGGTGAGAGTGCAGCAAAACTTAGAATGATTGAAGGCGTAAATTTAACAAACTTAACCGCTGAAAATTCAAATGCACGTTTTTACTTAAGAGATGTGGGCTATTTAACTTATAAAATCCCAGCTACTACTTTAAAAGAAGCAATCTCGACTGGACGAGATGACACGACGGTACAAAATGAGCGTAAACGTGTATTGGCAGACGGTGTTTATTATCAAGGTAATGAACCAGGGGATGGCGGTTGTGGCTGGGCTTGGATTAATGCTTCGGCATATAACATGATTGGTGCAAATGATATTGCAGGTTGTTCTTTTGCAGCCATGCGTCATGAAGTTGGGCATAATCTTGGTCTATATCATAATGGCTCAACCAATATCGGTTCAGGTTTTGCTCATCCCTTAGGTAGTACTGCAATGGGTGGCAATAATATTAATTTTTATTCTAGTCCATACCTTTACAATCCTAAATATGGTGTTCGTTTGGGTGAAGAAGGAAAAATTGATGCGGTTAGTGTGATTAACCTGAACGCACAAAAAATTTCTCTATATAACTAATCTCTATTTTTAGCTGTAAATAATGAAGAAAAATAAGTTGTTAATAGGAACTGCTATCGCTTGTGTGGCGTTAGCAGTTTTAGTCTGGTTTGCTTTTTCACAGCAAAGTTCTTCTGCTTTAACGTTCTCTCCAGAAAGTCGGCAACAATCTGGGGCAAAAATGATAGAGAGTCAAAATATTCTGAATTTGAGTCCGTCAGAAAAAGAAAGGTTGTCTCAGCAACAAATTGTTTTTAATGAAGTAGAAAAAGATCAGCTTCCTTCTAAAACTAATTTTCCCCTGCTTAAAAATGCTAAAGGTATGTTCATTAAATATGATCCAAATGTGATCGAACTTAAAAAAGTCGGGGACACTGTTAAATTTCAGATGTTGGAATATGGCATTAACCGTACAGGGAAAATTGTAGAGATCGAACCTGTTGATCAGGATATTGTTCGATGGACTGGTAGATTTGACCAAGGCGATCCGAACCAAAATTTTTTTACTATTACTCAAAGTCAAAAAGATCACTATACGATCATGCAGATTTTTACCGAGAAAGGAAATTATTCGGCTGAAATTAAGGATGATGTCGGATTGGTACAAACTATGGATGAGGGTGTTACAGATCAAGAATTGCATCATGATCATCCATAAAGGAATAAATGATTTTGGTAGAGAAAAGAAGCCAGTTCGCAGTTTATCTGTACGGATATGAGCTTTATGCGTTCACACTCTTTTAAAAACAAAGTATGCTTATGCCTGTAACAAGGAGCATACATGTATCAAGTACTTGCTAGAAAATACCGTCCACGTAATTTCAATGAGTTAGTGGGACAAAACCATGTTTCTCGTGCATTAAGTAGTGCATTGGAACGCGGTCGTCTTCACCATGCTTATTTATTTACAGGAACGCGTGGTGTAGGTAAAACTACAATCGCCCGTATTTTAGCCAAGTGTTTGAACTGTGAAACAGGTGTGACTGCTACACCATGTGAAGTCTGTGCAACCTGCAAGGCGGTAAATGAAGGCCGTTTTATTGATTTAATCGAAATTGATGCTGCTTCAAGAACAAAAGTAGAAGATACGCGTGAACTTTTAGACAACGTTCCTTATGCGCCAACGCAAGGTCGTTTTAAAGTTTACCTTATTGACGAAGTACATATGCTTTCTACGCATTCTTTTAATGCGTTATTAAAAACACTAGAAGAACCACCAGAACACGTTAAATTTCTGTTTGCTACGACTGACCCACAAAAGTTACCGATTACGGTTATTTCACGTTGTTTGCAATTTACGCTACGACCTTTAGCCGTCGATGAAATTACCAAGCACCTTGGTGCTATTCTTGAAAAAGAGCAAATTACAGCTGATCAAGATGCAATTTGGCAAATTGCTGAATCTGCTCAGGGTTCGCTACGTGATGCGCTATCATTAACTGACCAAGCCATAGCTTATGGCCAGGGTTCTATACATCACCAAGATGTGAAACAAATGCTTGGCTTGATTGACCGTACGATCATTTATGATTTGATTTTAGCGGTTCATCAAAACCAACGTGAAAAAGTGAGTCAGTTATTACTCCAATTTAGATATCAAGCCTTGGATGTATCGTTAGTGCTTGATCAGCTCATTTCAACATTACATGAGTTAGCTTTATTACAGTATTTACCAGAGCTTGGCTTAAAGTATAGTGAAGAAATTAATGCCAAAATTCTCCAACTTTCTAAGTTAATTTCTGCTCAAGATTTGCAGCTTTACTATCAAATCGCATGTAAAGGCCGTTCAGACTTGCAACTTGCTGTGACGCAAGAGCAAGGTTTTGAAATGTGTATTTTACGCTTATTGGCTTTCCGTCCTTTAGCACCAAATGAAATTTTAGTTTCAGAGCCTGTTCAACAAAATGAGCAAGCAGTGGTAGGGCTAAATCAACAAGTTCAGCAAACTGCTCAGGAGATTACACCTGTAAGTACTGTTCAGCCTGTTGAAGTTATTAGCCAACCCGCTATGGTTGAACCTGAACCTGAACCTGAACCTGAACCTGAACCTGAACCTGAACCTGAACCTGAACCTGAACCTGAACCTGAACCTGAACCTGAACCTGAACCGCAGTCTAATCAGGATTTAATGGTATTTGACCCAAACCATCATGAGCTGATTGGGCTTGAGTCAGTACCTGTTCAAGAAACGATTAGTGTTCTAGAGGAAGATTTCATTCCGGTACCAGAACAAAAGGCAGTACATGTTCAGGCTGAAACCCAAGCCAAACAAACTGAATCTGAGCCAACATTTACTGCTGAGCTGCAAGGTTTGTTTGAAACATCTGATACTGAATTTTCTCTGGGTCAAGATGCACCTGTAACTCATGATTTGGTTTCTGAACCTGTTATTGAGCAGCAAACATTGGTGCAAGCCGAAGTGGTTGTTGAAACTGCTACAGTTATCAAAGAGTCTAGTGCAACTGATAACGCGCAATTGATGCCTCAGGATATTTTGAAGCTTTCTGCTCAAGTTTTAGAAGGCGAGTGGACACTTGAAAAGTGGGAATATTGGTTTAGAAATAGTCAGCTTTCCCCAGCCGTTCAAGAACTTGCTCAACATGGTGTGATGACTGGTGAAATTGGAGGCAACACGATTTTCCATATTCCTCAAGAATATGAAAATATGTTAACCCAATTACAGCAAGGCCTAATTGATGCTTTAAAGCAACAATGGGCAGATACACAGTTTACAGTTGAATATGGTGCAGTTCATACATCTACACCTTATGTTATGCAAAGCATTCGTAAAGAAAAAGCTTTCCATAGAGCGACAGAGCTATTACAGCAACAACCCGTTATTAAAAGTCTTATAGAGACTTTTGATGGTGAGTTACAAAATATTCAATTAAAGCCTTAATTCCAATTGAGTTTTGATTTGGTGAAAAATATGTAAATAATAGAATTTTCATATTTTTCACTGGATTGAAATATTCAGGTCACGCCACTGTCATTGTACTTTTCTATGTTAGCCATTTTAGATTTTAAAATGGACTATATATCGTCATGAAAAGGCAATGTACAGGAATAACTTCCTTTAAATATTCATATTTCTTACTCATCGGTGCACTCTTACTGAGTGGTTGTAACGACTCTGCAAATGATAATTCGAATACACCAGACACAGGTAAAAAGCCTGTAATGCGCTGTGCTCCATAAACTTAAATAATAAAAAGAATTTGATCATGATTACACGTCGTAAATTTTTAAATTACTCTTTAAATATGGGCTTTGGTGCTGCAGCGTTGGCGGCTTTCCCATCAAGTATTCAAAAGGCTTTAGCAATTCCTGCGAATAATAAAACGGGCACCATTCAAGATATTGAGCACGTTATTATTTTGATGCAGGAAAACCGATCTTTTGATCATTACTTTGGTACGTTAAAAGGCGTTCGAGGTTTTGCTGACCGCTTTACAATTCCTTTGCCAAATGGTCGTAAGGTTTGGGAGCAGCTTAGACGCAATGGGCAAGTTTTAACGCCTTTTCATTTAGACGGTACAGCCAATAATGCACAGCGCGCAGATGGTACGCCGCATACGTGGAATGATAGTCAGTTGGCTTGGGACAATGGCCGTATGGCGAACTGGCCAACCCATAAAACTGATATATCCATGGGCTATTTTAAAGAAAAAGAAATTCCATATCAGTTTGCACTTGCCAATGCCTTTACGATTTGTGATGCCTACCATTGTTCCATGCACACTGGAACAGATGCGAACCGATCTTTTCATTTAACCGGTACCAATGGGGCAACGCCGACTAAGCGTTCATTTGTAAATAACGAATGGGACTGGATTGATGGTAATCCCGCTACGGCAGACCGTGGTTACACTTGGAAAACTTATGCCGAAAGATTAGAAGAAGCAGGTGTTAGCTGGATTTGCTATCAAAATATGCCAGATGAATGGGGCGATAATATGTTGGGTGCGTTCCGTTCTTTTAGAAAGGCCAACATTGCATCCGGTTATCCCGTTTCAAGCGGTGGAGAGCCGAATAAACCGTATGCCGATACGGGTCAAAAACTACCGTATAAAGCCTATGATGCGGCTACTGATAATGCCAAAAATCCACTATATAAAGGCATTGCGAATACGCTACCGGGCAATAAACCAGAAGAGTATCTTGACGCTTTTAAAAGAGACATTCGTGAAGGGAAGTTACCTCAAGTTTCTTGGATTAATGCGCCATCAATTTACTGTGAACATCCGGACCCTTCAAGCCCGGTTCAAGGAGCTTGGTTTATTCAAGAAATTATTGATGCATTAACTGCTGTACCAGAGGTGTGGAGTAAAACAGCACTACTTATTAACTTCGATGAAAATGATGGTTACTTTGACCATATGCCGTCGCCATCAGCACCATCTCGACTCAAAAACGGCCAGTATGCAGGTAAGTCGACACTAAGCAATGCTGATATGCAGGATGAAAATTTTGATCATGCTGCACCTGAGGGGAGCCATTCACAGCCTACACCTGATGGACGTGTTTATGGTCCGGGCCCGCGTGTTCCTTTGTATGTGATTTCTCCATGGAGCCGTGGTGGTTGGGTAAACTCGCAAGTGTTTGACCATACGTCCGTGCTCATGTTCTTAGAAAAACGTTTTGGTGTAAAAGAACCGAATATCAGTCCATACCGCCGTGCAGTGTGTGGTGATTTGACCAGTGCATTTAACTTTAAAACACCAAATGCAGATGTTTTACCGCAGCTTAATGGTAAGCAAACACGTGTGCAGGCAGATGCGCTAAGGGAAAATCAAGAAGCTTTGCCAGCTGTTCCCGTACCAACTGACATTAAATTACCAATTCAGCAAAGTGGCATACGTCTGTCGCGTGCGCTACCTTATGAGTTGCATACCAGTGCACGTTGTAGCACTGATGGCAAAGTGCAATTAATTTTTTCTAATACAGGTACGCAAGCAGCGGTTTTTCATGTTTATGACAAACTTAACTTAGACCGTATTCCAAAGCGGTATATTGTCGAGCCGAATAAAACACTAGATGATGAATGGGATGCTTTAAAAGATAACTTAGGCCGTTATGATCTATGGGTACTTGGTCCAAATGGCTACCATCGTCATTTTAAAGGGGATACTCAACGTATTATCGATAGTGGTGTTAAACCTGAAATTCGAGTGTGCTATGACATCGCGAATGGTGATGTTTATGTCGAACTTATGAATGAAGGAACCAAGGATACAATATTAACGGTAAAACCTTGTGCATATCGACAAGATGCACCATTACAACTGACCGTAAAAGCAGGACAAGTGGTTAAACAACATTGGGCCTTGGCTGATGTTGGGCATTGGTATGATTTTGAAGTAACTAATCAGAGTGATCCATATTATTACCGACGTTTTGCTGGCCGGGTCGAAACAGGGGAAGACTCTTTTAGTGATCCTGCAATGATCTAAGTTAAGACGAGGCAAAAAGAGCAAATTATTTTCTTTTTGCCTCATCTTTTTATAATAAAAAATTATCTAAAACTTCACGAACTGACTCGGAAATTGGCACAGTCTTGCGTGTTTCGCGATCAACAAACACATGCACAAAATGTCCTTGAGCTGACGCTTGGTCTTGACCTTGTTTAAAGATTGCCAATTCATAGCGTAAAGATGTTGTACCAATTTTACCAATCGCAACACCTACTTGAATAACTTCTGGAAATGATAACTCTTGAAAAAAGCTACAAGCTGAGTCGACGACTAAACCAATTGATTTTGCTTCATGAATATCAAAACCTGTTTTTTGAATGAGTAAAGCATTGGCAGCCGTATCGAAGTAGCTATAGTAGGTCACATTATTCACATGACCGTAAATATCATTATCGGCCCAACGAGTTTGAATATCTAAAAAGAACTTAAATTGATCACGGGTTTTTAAAACGGGTTTAGTCATTAATAAATCGCCTGATAAATTGCTAAAGCAGCGGCTTCTGTCATATCACGTGGGTTGTTTTGTAGTAAGCGGGTTTGCAACATGGCATCTTGAGCAAGTCTTGGTAAGCTAGACTCTTCAATACCCAAATCACTAAGTTTTAAAGTCAAACCGCTACGGTCTAAGTGATTTTGCATATGGTCAATAAACAGATCACATAACCCATCGGTGCTGCCATTACTATATGGATCTAGCCATTGCATAAGTTCTGCATAGTATTTTTTTGCATTCGGCGCATTAAATTTTAAAACTTCAACCAGCACTAAAGCATTGGTATGTCCATGCGATAAATGAAAATGTCCACCCAGTGGGTAAGCTAGAGCATGCACAGCTGCAACAGGTGAGTTAGCAAATGCCTGACCTGCAAGCATTGAGCCGAACAGCATGTTCTGGCGTGATTCTAAATCATTACCATCTTTAAGAACTTTCGGTAAATTATGGTTCAATAATTTCAGTGCATGTTTGGCTAAAATATCGGTATAAACATTTTTTTTGTGTTTAGAAGTATATGCCTCAATAGCATGGACCATAGCATCGATACCAGTTGCTGCGGTAATATGTGCTGGAAGGTTTTGAGTAAAAGTTGCGTCAAGAATTGCTGTATCAGCATATAGTACTGGGGAAACAATCCCCATTTTTGTTGTCTCGCCAGTAGTTACAATTGAGATAGGCGTTACTTCTGAACCTGTGCCTGCAGTAGTAGGAATCAATATAAGTGGTAGGCGAGTGGTGGTTACTTGGTTTACGCCATACATCTCTTGCAAACTTTGAGTTTGATCAGGATGCGAGAGCAAAGCGATTACTTTTGCCACATCCAAAGAGCTGCCACCTCCAAAACCAATAATGACATCTACATTTTGCTGTTTTGCATAATTGGCCGCATTTAAAACAACTTGTTCTGGCGGATCAGCCTGCACATCTGCATAAATGACATATTCAATATTGAGGGTATCTAAAATTTGCAGGATGGGACAGTGTAATTGGTTTTTAACCATACCAGCATCTGTGACTAGCAATAACTTACGGTAAGATTTTGAAGACAAAACATTCTGTAATTCTTGTATAGAGCCTAAGCCAGAGATGATATTTGGAACAGTTTGAAATTGAAAATGGCTCATATACATTATTTCCTTATTCTTGAAAATTATTGTTGAACGGTTCTATTCAATCTTTAAGTAACTTAGCATAAGACGCTTTAAAATAAAGTAGTTCTGAGGCAATTATGTTGAGGGTTGTATGAGGTGAGCACTGTTTGTATGTGCTCGAAGAGGAATATTTAACAGGTGTACAAGTTATTTAAAAGGCCATTGAACCGTGGGCTTTTTGTTATTTGTGGCCTTGTGTAGATTTTCGAGCAGGCTAGTAATTTTATATAATGTTTTAACAATTTATAATTTTATTCGGTTCTAAAAATGAAAATTTCTAAAATTTTACTTGGTGTTATTGGAAGTACTTGCTTCATGCTTAGCTCTGCAGCGATGGCGAAAACTAACTCTGGTGTATATTCACCTCAAAAGGGTGTCATTTGTGATAAATACATTTGTGCGGACAAAAAAGGCGTCTCTAAAAAACTTACAGCTAAATATTTAGGTCCTTATAAAGCGAATAAAGCTTTCTCTCAAGGTGATTTTGATACTTCAGCATTTACATTCTCAAATGGTGTGTTTTGTGATACCAAAACAAAGCTATGTCATGTCGATCGATACTTTCAAAATGGGCATCGTAGCAAAATTGATAAAAATATGACTGATAAATTATTCAAAAGTAAATAATTTTCCCGTATTAAATAAGGTTTGACTAAAACGATCAATAACTTAAAAGACAAAATTTTGTGTTTTAAGAAAAAATTATGCTATGTTTAAATACGCTTTAATGATGAGCAAGTTTAATTCATGAACTGTTTACCAAAAAAAATCAATACCACCACCACGACCTTTAAAAAAGGCTGCGTGTGATTTTTTGTTAGAGCGACTTAATAAAATACCTCAACCCAGCCAATAATAGCTGGGTTTATTTAGAGGTGGATCAGGAAATTTGAACAACACTTATAAGTGATATTTTGCTCCCCAAATGATGTTATAAACATCAATATATGGAGTATTTTATGGCACGTAGACCAAGAAGAAATCATTCAAATGATTTTAAAGCTAAGGTAGCACTTGCTGCGATTAAAGCAGAAAAAACACTTGCTGAATTGAGTGCTGAATTTGATGTTCATCAAAACCAAATTATCGACTGGAAAAATCAACTGATTTCAGCTTCCTCGCAAGCTTTCGATCAATCAAAAGCTCCAACAGAACCACCCATCGATCTAAAAAAA